>JBGOVA010000007.1:0-48164 GCA_041477875.1 Micropepsaceae bacterium
AACCTTATACACCAAGTCATTGCCCGCAAGTCCAGGTGTTTTCGTCGCACGTTGTTCGAGTTCGCAAACGTCCTCGTGACGCGCGTCCAGTTGACCGCCGAATAGGGCGGAGGAGATCATCCCTCGGCTCAAGTCCGCCGCGAAACATCCCCCGCCCGTTCGCGAAAATGCGCGAGCACCGCTTTCGTGTGTCCGGGCTTTACGCGTCGCCTGACTACGCGGTAGCTCGGACTGGGAACCTCACCCCCGCGCCCATCGCACGCGCGGATCGTCGAAGTTCACGACGTCGCCCAATTCGTAGACGTTGCGATAGCCGTAGCCGTAGAGATTGATGAACGTCTGGATGTTGAGCGCGAGTGGAGCGCTCTTGAGCACGACGGGCGGCGCGTTGTTCTCGAAATTGTTGTTGCAGTAAATGAGGATGCGCGTTTTCGGGTCGGCGATCGCCGCAGCGAGGGCGGGCGCGGTGAAGTCGGTGAGACTGAGGTTGAGCGCGCCGTCGATATGGCCTTGGGCGTAGGCGGCGGCCGAGCGCGCATCGAGGATGATCGTCTTGGGCTCAGCAGCCCAGGCCTGGAATTGAGCGAGGCCGACGAGGCGGCCCGCGCGATACGCGCGAACCTCCTGCGCCAGCGATTGAAAACCGGCGAAATCGACCTGCCCCTGCGCGCTTGCGCGCTGCGGGGCGTGAGACGCCCCCTTGGGTTCAGCGGCGGCAAAGGTGCCGAAAGCCGCGCTCAAGAGCGCCAGGGACAACAAGAAGACGCGTGCCATGAGTTTCGCCTCGCAAGATGGCCCATGGCACATGATCCGTTTGGCGGGATTGCGGCCGCCGTGCGGCAGACCCATGGCATCGGCGCCTCAAATTACGGGGACATGATAATCGCGTCCTGCTCAAGACGGGCCGAGTTGCGCGTAGGCTTGCGATGTTCTATATTTGTTCACAAGAAGGAAGCGGCGATTTCGGTGGCCACAAGCGGCCACGCAGTAGACCCCAAACAAGGTCAGCATCGCTGCCCCATGTTGCGGATAGTTACGGATAGTTGCGGATGCGTTACGGCAATAGTTCAATAATTTCAATGGTGTAACGGATGTTGCGCTTTGAGGCCCACCCCGAATCCGATTACGGGAATATCGGGAAAAAGCAGGGAAGCCCCGCCCGCATCGCTCCGGCGCGCGCTATACGCGACGCCGACGCGCGCCATGCCTCGCCAGGCGCTCGCGAAGGAGCGCGCCGCATGAGCCTCGCCGAGGCCAAGATCGATCCGAAATACCAAGTCCTGAAAGACGTCTTCGGCTTCGACGATTTTCGCCCGGGGCAGGAGCGGGTCGTCGACGCGCTGCTCAAGGGCCGCAACGTGCTCACCGTCATGCCCACGGGCTCGGGCAAATCGCTTTGCTTCCAGGTGCCGGCGCTCGTCATGGGCGGGCTCACGATCGTCGTCTCGCCGCTCTTGGCGCTGATGCAGGATCAGGTTCAGGCGCTGCGCCTCGCGGGCGTCGCGGCGGACGCGATCAATTCCTCGCAAGATCGCGACGAGAACATCGCCGTCTGGCGCCGCGCGGCCGCAGGGGAAACGCGGCTGCTCTATATGACGCCCGAGCGGCTGATGACCGAGCGCATGCTCTCGGCGCTCGCGAAACTCGACGTGCGGCTGATCGCGATCGACGAGGCGCATTGCGTCTCGCAATGGGGCCCGGCGTTCCGCCCCGAGTACCAGGCGCTCTCGCGCCTCGACGCGACGTTCCCCGACGTGCCGATCGTCGCGCTGACCGCGACGGCGGACGAGGTCACGCGCGCCGACATCGCGGCGCAGCTCTTCGGCGATCGCGTCGAAACCTTCGTGCTCGGCTTCGACCGCCCGAACATCAAGCTCGCCGTCGAGCCGAAGCGCGACTGGAAGCGCCAGATGCTCGACTTCGTCAAAGCCCACACGGGTCAAAGCGGCATCGTTTATTGCCTGTCGCGCAAGCGCACGGAAGAGGCGGCATCCCTCCTCGCCGCAAACGGCGTCAAGGCGCGCGCCTATCACGCCGGCATGACGAAGGACGAGCGCGAGGCGAACCAGAACATCTTCATGACCGAGCCCGCGATGGTGATGGCCGCGACCATCGCCTTCGGCATGGGCATCGACAAAGCCGACGTGCGCTTCGTCTTCCACGCCGACCTGCCGGGCAGCCTGGAGGCCTATTATCAGGAGTTCGGGCGCGCCGGCCGCGACGGCGCCCCCGCCGAAGCGCACATGCTCTTCGGCCTCGGCGACATCCGCATGCGCCGCATGTTCATCGACCAGGAAGACGCCGGCGACGATCGCAAGCGCCGCGAGCATCAACGCCTGGGCGCGCTGCTCAGCTTCTGCGAAGCGCCGACCTGCCGCCGCCAAGTCCTGCTCTCGTATTTCGGCGAACGCAGCCCCCCGTGCGGCAACTGCGACACCTGCCTCGATCCCGCGAAACTCGCCGACGGCACGGCCGACGCGAAGAAGATCTTCTTCGCGATCCGCCTGACCGGGTCCCGCTTCGGTGCCGGCCACATCATCGACGTCTTGCTCGGGGCCCAAAACGAAAAGGTGCTGAAGAGCGGCCACGACAAGATCGCCGCCTACGGCGCCGGCAAGGAGCGCAAGCGCGAAGAGTGGCAATCGCTGATCCGCCAGCTGGTCGCGGGCGGCTTTCTATCGGTCGACATTTCCGGCTACGGCGGCCTTTCGATCGCCGACCAGGGCCGCGCCTTGCTCCGCGACGAGGCGACGTTCCGCTACCGCCCGGCGACCTTGCCAAAATCGCAGCGCAAATCGCGCGAAGCAAACGCATTGCCTACGCTCGCCGACACCGACGAATCCCTGCTGGCCGCGCTCAAGCAACTTCGCCTGCGCCTCGCCAAAGAGCGCCGCGTGGCGGCCTATCTTATCTTCTCCGACCGCTCCTTGATCGACATGGCCGAGCGCAAGCCCAGCAACGTAACGGAATTCGGCGAAGTGAACGGCGTGGGCGCGGCAAAACTCAAGGACTTCGCGGACATCTTTTTGAATGCTATTCGAACCCACCAAGCATAGGCATCGAACGCATGAGAGGCCGTTTTGAGTTCATCCCATCCCTTGGACCGCGCGACGGCCCTCGTGCGCCTCGGCCCCGAACGCCTTGAAGGGCACACCAGCGAACTCTACGGCAATATCGGCGGACCCTTCGGCGGCTTCACGGCGGCGGTGTTGCTGCGCGCCATCATGGAAGACGAACGCCGCCAGGGAACGCCGGTCGCGCTTACCGTGAACTACTGCGCCGCCATCGCCGACGGCACGTTCGAAATCGCCTGCCGTGAACGGCGCACCGGCAAGTCGACGCAGCATTGGTTGCTCGAACTGACGCAAGGAAACCGCGTCGCTGCAACGGCGTCGGTCGTCTGCGGCGCGCGCCGACCCGTGTGGTCGCATCATCCCGCAATGCCGCCCGCGATCGCGCCGCCGCACGAGCTTCCCGTCTTCGACGTCTCCAAGCGCACCGGCTGGCTCAGGTGCTACGAGATGCGCTTTGCCAAGGGCGAGGTCGACTTCCAGCCGCGCGATCCGAGCGATCTGCGCGAGCCGGTGTCGCTGCTCTGGATGCGCGACAACCCAAAACGCCCGCTCGATTTCGTTTCGCTGGCGGGCTTGAGCGACGCCTTCATCATCCGCGCCTTCGTCGTGCGCGGCGTCTTCACGCCCGTGGGCACGATCACGCTGACGACATTCTTTCACGCCGATGAAGAAGCGCTGCGGCGCCAAGGCAGCGAACCGCTTTTGGGTCACGCCACCGCGCACATTTTCAGCGACGGCTTCGCCGACCAAAGCGCGCAACTGTGGGGCAGGGACGGCCGTCTGCTTGCGACCTCGACGCAGATCGTATGGTATAAGGACTAGAATGACCGATACGCCACCCGACCGTCTGGCCGCGACCCCCGGCAGCCCCTACTACGACGAGCCGCTGCTCCAGCGCGGCGTCGGCGTACGCTTCAACGGCGTCGATAAAACCAACGTCGAGGAATACTGCGTCAGCGAAGGCTGGGTGCGGCTTGCCGCCGGCACCGCGCGCGACCGCAAAGGCAACCCCATCACGATCAAACTAAAGGGCACCGTCGAACCCTATTTCCGCGACCCGCCCGCGGCACCGGAATCTTCAGCTCAAGATTGAGATCGAAACGCGCATCGCAAGATCGCGCCCCGTCGGTACGGCGAAAGGCTCGCGCCCCGGAAACGCGCAATTCTGCATACTCAATCCCCGGCGCAGAACCCACTTCGTCCACGGCCGCCCATCGATCGAACACGCAACGCGAACCCGTTCCGGAAAACCCTCCGGCCTCGGATCCCAGCTGAAATCGACCGAGCCCCCGGTCTCCACCGCGCCAACCTCTGGAGCAAGCGCACGCCCTTCGCTCTCAAACTGCAATCGATCCGAATGCGCAAAGCGTATCGAGGGCCCGCCATACCCCTTCTCGTCGTCCGTGCCCGCGACCATGACGTTCTCCGACAAAGCCCGCAGCCGCACCTCAAGTTCGACGCGATCCGGACCGACGACGATATGCGCCCGCTCGCGCACAAGCGCGCCCATTCGCGCCGACCACACGACGTCCGTCATGATCTCGACGTCGCCGTCCTCACGCACAGCAACGCGCGGCGGTTCGACGCGATAGGCGAGATCGCGCCCGACCCAACCATCGCCGACAACCTCGCCGTCGACGATCATGCGCCGCCAAGCCCAAAACACGCCGCGGTGGTGGTGGTGATCGGCCGGCGCATCCTCCGTCAGGCAAGCGCCATTCGCGGCCGCGAGCGGATGAATGAAATTCAAGCGCCACGGCTCCGACGGATCGGCGGTGACAAAATGGTACGTCAGCACCGCAAGCTCGTCGCACACGACGCTGACCTTGCCGTCTGCAACGCTGGTCGACAGACGTTGGCGCATTCACGTCGTGCGAAGCGCGGAACTGGCTTCGTGCGCCAGCCGCTCGATCTGCGCCCAATCGCCCGACGCAAGCGCCGAGGCCGGCGTCAACCACGACCCGCCGACACACAACACGTTCGACAGGGCGAGATAGCGCGACGCGCTCTCGATCGTGATACCGCCGGTCGGACAAAAGCGGACATTGGGAAACGGCCCGGCGAACGCCTTCAATGCGTCAACGCCGCCAAACACGTTCGCTGGAAAAAACTTCAGGTGGTCGAAGCCGGACTCGAGCGCCAGCGCGATCTCGGACGGCGTCGCGACGCCGGGCAGAAACGGAATGGGCCCGTTCTTCGCGGCGGACAACAGTGCAGGGGTCAGGCCCGGCGAAATCGCAAACGTGGCACCCGCCCGCGCGGCACTCTCAAGGTCGCGCGCATTGAGCACGGTGCCCGCGCCGATCAGGATCTCCGGCACCTCCGCCGCGATGGCACGGATCGCATCGATCGCAGCCGGCGTGCGTAACGTAATCTCGGCAACCCGGATGCCGCCGCGCAACAGCGCGCGCGCGAGCGGCACGGCTTGGCCGACCTCGGTCACGGTGACGATCGAAATGACCGGCGCCGCGGTCATGATCGATGCAATCTTCGCACTCATCGCTTCACGTCCAAACCTTCGTTCGCCATCGCGGCGCGCACTTCCTCCACGCGCAACGTCAGGAAGTCGCCGGGGATCGAATGCTTCAGGCACGCCGCCGCAAGGCCGAAATGCAACGCCTCGCCGTCGCTTTGCCCCGACAACAGCCCGTGGATGATGCCCGCCGCGAACGCATCTCCGGTACCGACACGGTCGACGACGGACGAAAGCTCGACCTCCGGCGCGCTGAACATGCCTTCACGTGTGAACATCACGGCGCTGAGCGTTTGATCGTCGACCGCGCGCTGAACGCGTGTCGTCGATGCAATGCGCTTCAACCGCGGAAACGCCTCGAACGCCGCCGCTGCCGCACGTGCGCGGCGTTGCTCCGCGGAGTCGCTGCCGAAGTCCTTGTTCAGCACCAAGCCGATGTCGCGATCGTCGCCGAACACGATGTCGGCGTGCTGGAAAAGTTGCTTCAGGATCGCTGGCGCTTCCGAACGCCAAGACTCCCAGAGTTTCGAGCGATAGTTGCCGTCGAAGGAAACCGGCACCTGTTTCTCTTGCGCCGCACGCACGGCCGCGATCGCTGCCGACGCCGATGCGCGCCCCAAAGCTGGCGTGACGCCCGAAATGTGAAACCAATCCGCACCGACAACCTCGTCCGCGACCTTGCACACGTCGGGCGCGCGCGCGAACGCGGAGTCGGCGCGGTCGTAGAGAATCTCGGATGGCCGCCGCACAGCGCCTTGCGTCAGGAAGTAGAGTCCCATGCGTCCCGGCCCGAACTTGATCGCGCGCGTGTCGACACCGTGCCGCCGCAACTCTCCGATCGCGGCTCGGCCAAGCGCCGTATCGGGAAGCACCGTGAGCATCTTCGCGTCATGGCCGAAACAGGACAGCGCCACAGCGACGTTCGCCTCGGCGCCCGCGACCGTGACGTCGAGGCGCGGCGATTGCAGCAGCAGCTCGCGCCCTGGCGCCGCCAGCCGAAGCAGGATCTCGCCGAAACAGACGATGCGCTTTGGCGCGCTCACATGGCTCTCCTCGATCTCGACTCGAATACTACCTCACGCCCGCCAACCATCGAGAACGATCTCAGGCGCATATTTCGCGGCTTCCTCCGCGCTCAGTCTGCGCCGCCGCGCACTTTCGTGCGCCCCCGGCCCGCGGCTGGCGAATTCATAGAGGCGCGCTTCCTCAGGCTGCAAGAAAACGCGCACGCCCGACTTCGCGGCATAGCCCATCTGATCCCAGCCGTCCGCGCTGATGTGATCATCCATCCAACAACGGATGAACGCGGCGTTGCCCAGCACATCGGGATCCCCGTAGCGGCCATCGGGGAAGGGGCGGGCGGGGCGCCACGGCCGCCCAAGCACGACCGACTCCGCGGGAACCGTCGCCTCCTTCGTCAGCCGACAGTCGTGGAACACAAGACCATAGGGCTGCGACTTCAATGTGCTCGGCGCCGCGACATAGCCTTGCCGGGGTTTACCCGGCCGGAATCGCGAAACGATTTCGCAGTCGCGCAACACCGAGCGCCCGGCGCCGAACACGAAATCGACGCTGCCCTCGATGCGGCAGCGCCGGAACAAGCTCAAGCCGCTGTCGACGAACAGCGTATCCTGGTGGCCGATCAGATCGACGTCCTCGATCAACGCGCGATCCGATCCCTGATCGAGCATCAACGCCACGCCTTGCGGATCGTTGAGCCGCGATGGATCGCCTTCGGACTTGAGCAAGTTCGCGACATAGTCGAACCCGTTGGCGATCGTCAGATTGCGCGCCGAGAACCCAGGCGCCTGAACGATCAGCGTCGCGCACCCGCGCGTGCCGAAGGGCTGACCGTCGTCGCTCTTCTGCCCCGCCGCCGCGTCGTAGGTGACGATGCATTGCCCGCGATCTTCTCCGATCAGATGAACGAAAGGCTTGGTGACGACCAGTTTTTCGTTCCATTGGCCGCGTTCGATCAAAATGCGAAACGGTCGCGTGCCGGCAATCGGTGCAGCATTGATTGCCACGGCAAGAGTCGGAAACAAGGGTCCTCTCGCGCGGCGGCCGCTACCGCTCACGACCGCGTTGAAGTTCTCCGCGCCGAGTCCCGACGCACAACCGGCCAGCAAGCCTGAAAGCGGCAGCGCGGCGGAAGCGGCCAGAAGGCGTCTGCGATGAATGCTCCCGTCGCCCAAGCGATCGCTCATTCAAGCAAAAAGGCGCCGGAAACTCCGGCGCCTCCCAAGGTGGTAGGACGCAAGCAACTCTCAATAGGTGTAGCGGGCGCCCAAGAAATATTGGCGTCCGAAGTTGTGGTAGAAAGACGTGCGGTCCTCGGGGCTCAGATACTGATCGTTGACCTCGTCCGTCAGATTGAGGCCTTCAAGCGTAATCTTGATATTCTCGTTGACGGTGTAGGAACCCGCAAAATCGACGTTCAGCGTGCCCGCGGTGCTTTCCGAGATGTTTCCGTTGCGGCCCGGAATGGTGGTCAGATATTTGCTGCGATAGGCCGCCGACACGCGCGCGCTCCACACGTCATCTTCATAGTAGAGCGTGGCGTTGTAGGCGTTGCGCGAAAGGTTCAGCAGGTCCGCCGTCGTCGCCACCGACCCGTCCGTGTTGATGTAGTCGATGCGCGATTGCACATAGGTGTAGTTCGCGAGGATGCCGAGATTGTCGAGCGGCGACGGCAGGAAGCTCAGCGGCTGCTGGAAGTTGAACTCGAAGCCCGTCACCTCGCCGCCGTTGGTGTTGACCGGGATGTTGAATGTCCACAGCGAGTTTTCATCGCACCCTGCCGCTCCACCGCACGCCGCGATGGCCAGGTTGTCCGGAAGTCCCAGCGGGTTTCCGTGATAGACCATGTCCTGGCGCTGTGTGAACGAGAAGCTCGTGATGTTCTTGTGGAACAACGCGAAGCCCACCAGCGATTGTGGCCCAGGGTACCATTCGAGCGCCATGTCGAAGTTTTCGGCGCGGAACGGATCGAGGTTCGGGTTGCCGACGGTAACCGTCTTGATAGTGCTCGACCCGCTGAGCACAGCGCTTGGAATGAGGCTGCCGAGGCCCGGGCGCGTCATCACCTTCGACATGCCCAGTCGGATCAAGAAACCCTCGACCGGCTCCGCCACCAGGTTCAGCGACGGCAGCGTGTCGGTGTAGGTGCGCTCCACGACGCTCGTCGACAGGACGCCGCCGTGCACAGTGCCGAGCACGGGCAGAACGAGGGGCTGGGCCGCGATGCTTTGCCCGATCGCTGTCTGCTTGGTTTCGACGTAGCGCACGCCGACATTGCCGCGGATGAAGGTGTTGGGGAATGCGAAGTCGGTCTGGAAGAATCCGCCGGTGTCTTCCTCTTTGATCGTTGCGTTGTTGCCGATCGCCGGATCCGGGCTCAATTTGAACACCGATTCGTTGTACAGATCCCAAAGCGACGCCGCTTTGTCGATGTCCGGCACGAGCCAGGTCAGCGTATTGCCGGCGGGCACGTCGAGGCCGTCGTCCGAAAATGTGACCAGGCGGCTGTAGCTCGAAAGCGGCGTCGAAACAACGAACGCCGGCAAGCACCCCTCGACGTTGCCGTTTCGCTGCAGCCTGTTCGTCGCAGGCGGCGCGCCGAGGCAATTGGGCAGGTTCGACGTGTTGGTGAAGTCGTCCGTCGCTCTGCGCCTTTCCGTCGTCTCGAACTCGTATTTCTTCCAATCTGCGCCCGCCTTCAGGATCAGCCAGTCGAGTACGTCGAACTGGGCGTCGCCCTGGTAGGTCGTATACGTGTTGAGCGCCGTCTGCGGGCGCAACCGGATTTGGGTGAGCTGCCACGTCGCCGGGCTGGTGACGTCGGTCGTGCCGTAGGTGATGACGGGCAGGCGGCTGTTCTGGCGATAGTCGTAGCTGTAACCGTTGATGTTGTTCGCGTCGAACAGCAGCGTCGTTTGAACCGGGTTCTGGTGGTCGGACTCGGCGTATCCGGCGATCCCATGGATCTTGAAGGCCTCGGAAAACCAGTGCTCGCCTTCAAGCGTCCCTTGCTTGAATTCCGTCGACAGATCGTCGTGGCGGAACTCGGAGCGAATGTCGACGCCGTTGAACACGCCGTACACGAGATTGTTGCCTTGGATCACGGCATCGGTGACGGCAACGCCCTGAATGCCTGCGGTACCGGTCGTGCTGAACACCGGCGCCTCGAGGAAGATTTCGTTGCGCTTGGCGTCGAGCTTCGAATAGAGCAGGTCGACACTGAACAAAGTCGAGTCCGAGGGACGCCATTGCAGCGAGCCGGTCATGCCGAGGCGTTCCTGCTCGTGCTCGTAAATGTCGTAGCGTGGAATGCGCGGGTGAAAGGCCTGGTTCAGCTGCGTGAGCGTGTAGATCGTCGTTTCACTGCCGAACCGGGAGTTCGCCGCACCGGTCGATGCGGATCCGGAGCCTGGCGGATTGGAGCCGTCGTTCTGCCAACGCACCGTGCTGGCGCCCGCTTCCATCAGATTGCGTCGGGCGTAGGCGACCGAGAACAGCGCGCCGAACTCGCCGTCGGACCACGACACGAGCGCGGAGCCGCGCGGGTCATAGGTGTCCGACAGATCGTTCCAGCCGTATTGTCCCTGCGCCACAAGCTTGAAGCCGTCAAAGTCGAGCGGATGCGGCGAGCTAAGGTCGACGGTGGCGCCGAGCGATCCCTCCTCGGTCTCTGCCGACGGCGTTTTGCGCACGGTGATGGTATCGAACAGGTCGGCGGCGAACACGTTGAAGTCGAAGGAACGGCTGCGGTTTGTGCCGCCCGCAGCGTCCGTGCCGCCAGCCGTGCTCAGGGCCTCCATGCCGTTGATGCGGATGCGCGTGAACTGAGGTCCGAGGCCGCGCACCGAAATCTGCCTGCCTTCGCCGGCGTCGCGCGTAATCGACACGCCGGGCACGCGCTGAATCGCTTCTGAGAGGTTCAGGTCCGGAAACTTGCCGATATCTTCGGCCTTGATCGAGTCGATCTGCTCGTTCGACTTTTTCTTTTGATTGAGGGCGTTCCTTAGCGAGCTGCGGAAACCCGTGACCGTGACCTTCTCGACTTTGCTTTCCGTCGCCGGCGGCGGTGTGGGAGCGGGTGGCGGCGTTGGCGTATTCTGCGCGACCTGCGTGTCAGCCTTGGCTTTGCCGTCCTTTGCCGGCGCGTTTGCTGCGCCGTCCGCATACGCCGCACCGGTCGCACTAGCGAAAGCAAGCGCGATCGCGATCAACGATGCGCCGCCCTGAAGACGCAACTTGCCTGTGAGAACCTTCGACTTCGACATATTCCCCCCAAATCGCCGGGCCATGTTCTCGGGTCTCAAGCCCGGCCCTGCCACGCTCGACGGCACCTGCCGTCAGTCACGCCCCCAACTTCGTATGACACCGGTGTCATAAGCCATCAACACCTCTCTGACACCGGTATCATTGAAACGTAACAGCGGCTTCATACTGGTTGCAATATGCGTCGACGCACGCGACGCAATCCGCCGCTCAGTGTTGCCCCAATGCCGCAATTTCGGCCGTTACCTGCCCACTTTTCGTCGCTGCGGGCCGGCAAGACGACTGCCTAAGCCGACACCCGGACAGCCTCGCCAAGCGCCATGAACAAGGCCGCCACACCCTTAGGGTCGTTTACGACAATCGGCTCCGACAGGTAGTACGCGTAGGAGCCATCGCGATAGGGATTGCCGCCCAACCCTGCGACGCCGCAAATCCCGCGCAGCTCCGAGTCCGTCAAGAACCGCTCCGTCGCGCGACGAAAGGCGTCGAAGCCCGCTTTCCTCTCGCGCTCGCCCAAAAGGGAAAGCCGCGCGCCCTTCATCAGCGCATAGGCGATCATCAAGGAGGCGGATGCCTCTTCGTAATTCCCATCGCGCTCGCGTGCGTCCAGTACCTGATGCCAAAGACCACCGGCCGATCGCGCTTGCATGAGGCCGTCTGAGACATCGCGCAACAATTCGACAAGCGCGTCGCGATCACGCGGTTCAAAGGCGTCTGCGAATTCCAAACAATCGACCAGTGCCATCGCAAACCAGCCCATGGCGCGACCCCACGCATGCGCCGAACGCCCGGTCGTGCGATCGGCCCAGGCTTGTGCGCGGCTTTCGTCCCAGCCGTGGCGATAGAGACCGGTCGCGTCGTCGCGAAGGACTTTTCGCACATGCAGGAACTGACGCGCCGTATCGCGTGCGAGTTCCGGCTCGTGGGCAAGACGCGCCAACGCGACTTGAAATGGCTGCGCCATGTAAAGCCCGTCGAGCCACACTTGGTGCGGATAGATGTTCTTGTGCCAATAGTTGCCCGACTTCGTGCGCGGATGGCGTGCCAGCTGCGCGGCTTGGACGTCGATCGCCTTGCGGAATCGCTCCTCCTGCGTGAGTTCGAACAGCGTGAACAAGACTTTGCCCGAATCGATGTTGTCGATGCTGAATTCATTGGCATTGAAGTTCTTGATCGCGCCGTCCGCGGCAACCCGCATCGACACTTCGCGATAGGCGAAATCCAGAAAGAACCTGATCTTCGTCGTCGCGAAGAGATCAAGCGCGCCCTTGTAAACACAGCCGTCTTCGTAGTTCCAGAACGGGCGATAGGGCTGCCAAAGGCTCAAATAGCGCACGACGAACGGCGCGACTTGAGCGCCCGCAAACGCGGTTTGCTGTTCGAGCGAGCGGTAGTCGGAAGACGTCGGCGACGGCGCGGCGCTCATTTCACGTTTTCTTTGATCAGCGCCGGCCCGTCCGCGCCTTCGATGTCGATCGCTTTCATGACCAGCCTACGAACATTGTGCAGGCGGAACCCTTCGCGCGCGACAGGCACGATGCCCGCGGCCATATCGGGCTCGCCCGGCTTGGCGTGCGGGTCGAACCGAACGCGATAGTTCTCGATCCGCACGTCGGCGACCGGGCGCTCCGGCAAGCCCAGCACGAACCCCGCGCTGTGCGCCGTGTCCTCGCAAATGACGTCCTTCAGCGACACATTGCGCAAGGTCGGCGTGCCGTCGTCGATCGGTCGCGCGTTGCGATCGCCGATCCAAAATTCCTTCCCGTCGGGATCGCACCAATAGAAACTGTTGATCACGAACGGCGTTCCCACGCGCTCCATCCGCACGTTGCGCAAGCTCACACCGTCGATGACCGCTTTCTTCCCGCGCCCGCGGCGCGTCTTCAGACGAAGCCCGCGATCGGTCCCAACGAACAAGCAATCGCGCGCCGAGACGTCATAGATCCCCCCCGACATCTCGGAGCCGAGCACGACCGCCCCATGCCCGTTCTCCATCAGGCAATTCGAAATGCGAATGCGCCGTGTCGCCACCGGGTCCTTCTTCGCAAGCGAAATCTTGCCCGATTTGATGGAGATGCAATCGTCACCGGTCGAAAAATGGACGCCCACGATGTCGACGTCCTGGCATGAGTCCGGATTGATCCCGTCCGTGTTCGGCGAATCGATCGGCGCCTCGATCTTCAGATTGGCAAAAATGATATCGCGCGAACGGAACGGATGCAGCGTCCACGACGGCGAGTTCCTGACCGTGAGGCCCTCGATCGCGATCGCCTTCGAGCGGACGACGAACACCGTCCGCGGACGCCAGCCGCGAAACTGCGACTTCGGCCGGCTCCACCACGTCTGGAACGAAGCATTCGCGTCGATCACGCCTTCGCCGTGGATGGTGACATTTTCGACTTCCACGCCGGTGATCAAGCTCGCGTGGCAATCGGCGGCTTCGCCTTCCCACGTGCCGAGAACTTCTTCGCCTTTACCGTTCGCGCGCACCGTTCCGGGCAAGATCGGCCAGCGCGCAATGTCGGGATGGCCGATCAGCCGCGCGCCTTTTTCAAGCAGAAGATCGACGCCGCTCTTGAGGAACAGCGGCGCACTCAACCACGACCCCGGCGGAAACATGACGACACCGCTCGCAGGGCAGCTATGGATTGCGGCTTGGATCGCGGCCGTATCGTCGGCGACGCCGTCGCCGATTGCGCCGAACGCGGCGACGGAAAACGCGGCCGTCTCGGCCTTTGTGCGGAAGGCCAGCGTCTGACGCTTGCCGTCGCTTTCAAGCTTCAGTGTGTGGCGCGTACCGGGTGCAAGCCCGCGCAGCGTGAACACATTCTCGTGCCCCGACCACGAAACCTTTCCGTTCAGCGACGCGCTGTGCGGTGAGGGCGATTTGAACGGGTGCCCGTTCGAAATCTCGAACGTGGCGCTACGCGACGTGACTAGCACCTGCCGCACATTCGCCTTGGACTTGCCATTCGCGCGTGTTTTTGCCGCCTTCATCGGATAACCCGCCGCAAAATCGCGTTGACGTCCTCAAACATGCGCAAGCCCGCCTCTTCGACGCCCAAGCGGCCATAGCCCAGCATCTCGTAAATGTCGATGAAACCGTCGCGTACGCGCGGATGCTCAAAGAAGCCGCTTTCGCGCACACGGTTCGGCAATTTCTGAATCTGCTGAAGACCTTCCCAAGACAAGCCCTTGAGGGCATCGTCGGCTGCAAGTGTCGCGAGCGCGCGGCGGCTGACGGGCGGGCCGCGCTTGACGCCGAAAATGAGCACGGCGGTGGGATCGTTCAGCATGAAATTCATCAACAGCGCCGCTTCCTGCGGATGGCGCGTGCTGCGATTGATCGCGAGCAGCATCGACGGCCGATAAAGCAAACCCGCATCCTTCGCTTGCGCCCGCAAGGGGAACGCTCCCAATGCGATCGCCTGCCCGGGTTCGAGCGTATCCGTCGATTTCCCGATCGCGCTGATCCACTGATGCACGCCCGCATAGCGCCCGGTAATCCACGGCCGCATTTCCTGCGGCGGCACATTGCCGAACGACGCTCGCTCGCGCGCGCTGGGAATCACATGGGCGTCGACCAAACGTTGATAGAGGCGTGCGGCCTCGACGGTCTCCGGGAGCGAGGCATTCAGCCTCGATCGTCCTTCGTCGACGAACGGCAGCCCGCTCTCCTGAATTTGCCTCGTCCGTGCGACAGCGATCACGTCCTGCAGGTTGAGATCGAGCGGGTAGTAGTCGGGGCCAAGCTTGTCGCGGAAGACCGGCCCGGCCGCGAACAGGCCTTCCCAGGAAGACGGAATGCTCAGACCCGCCTTCGCATACGTCGTCGCATTGAAGTAGAACAGCCGCGCCGCCATCGAAATGGGGACAGCGTTGAGTCGCCCGCGCACGCGCCCCATGCTTAGCGAGTCCGCGTCGCATTGACTGAGATCTACGGCGCCGGCGACTTTGCTCAAGTCATAGAACCCGTCGCCCGCGCGCGAAAACAGCACCAGCCAATTCCAATTGATCTGCATCAGATCGGGCGCCGTGTCGCCCGCGATCTGCGTCGTCAGCCGCTCCAAATGCCCGGCCCAGCCCGTGTACTCGGCCTTGACCGTGATGTGGGGATACTTGCGTTCGAACGCGCGGATCGTCTCCAGGTGCGCGCGATGAACCTCCGAGCCGCCCCACCACGACATACGCAAGGTGACCGGCGGCGCCGCGCGCGCACGCGGTGCCAGAAGGCCGCCCGTAGCCGCCAACAGCTCGCGCCGTGTCAGCTTCGCGCTCATCCTTTCACCGACCCCAGTGAAATACCTTCGACGAAGTAGCGCTGCGCGACGAAGAAAACGATGAGCGACGGCAGCAACGCCAATGTCGACATGGCGAGCACTTGGTTCCACTGTGTGGCTTCCGTCACGTCGATCGACATCTTGAGCGCAAGTGAGATGGGGTAATTCTCCACGCTCGAAAGATAGATCAACGGTCCCAGGAAATCGTTGATGCTCCACATGAACTGGAACAGCGCGACCGATATGACCGCTGGCAGGATCACCGGAACGACCACATAGAACAGCACCTGCAAGCTGTTGCAGCCGTCCATCATCGCAGCTTCCTCCATGTCGGGCGGGAAGCTGCGCATGAATTGAACGATCATGAAAACGAAGAAGCCTTCGGTGGCGAAAGCCGACGGCACATAAAGCGGCAAGAACGTGTCGAGCCAGCCGAACTCGCGAAACATCAAATACTGCGGGATCAAAAGAACGCTCTTGGGCAACAGCACCGTCGCGATCAAGACGCCGAACAGGAAGCGCCGCCCCGGCACGCTGAACCGCGCAAACCCGAACGCCACGATCACCGACGAAATGACGGTCACGATCACCTTCGGAATGATGATCGCGAACGTATTCGCGAAATAGGTCGCAAACGTGTACTCGGTGCTGGTCTTCCAGCCTTTTTCGAGTCCGTCGAAAGTCGGCGATTGCGGAATGAATCCGATCGAAGAGAAAATCTCGGAGTTCGGTTTGAAGGCGCCCCCGATCATCCACAACAGTGGATAGATCATGACGAAACCGACGCCGATCAAAATACCGTAACGCAACAGCGGTTGTAGGGATTGGCGCGCGTTCATTTCGCCTCGTCCTGCGCGTAGAACACCCAATAGCGCGACGAGGAGAACGCGGCCGCGGCGCAAACGGCGGTCAAGGCGAACAGCACCCAGGAAATCGCGCTCGCATAGCCCATGTCGAAATACTTGAACGATTCCTCATAGATCATCAGCGGCAGCAGATAGGTCGACTTCAGCGGCCCGCCGCCCGTGATGATGTAGGGCCCATTGAATTCCTGGAACGCCTGGATCACCTGCATGATGAAGTTGAAGAACACGACCGGCGTCAGGATCGGCAGCGTAATGCGAAAGAACGTTCGCCACGCACCCGCGCCGTCGATCTTGGCCGCTTCGTAGAGATCACTTGGAATCGCCTGCAGTCCCGCGAGGAAGATCACCATCGCCGACCCGAACTGCCACAGCCTGAGCAGCATGATCGTGAACATCGCGGTGTCGGGTTCGCCCAGCCAGTTCACGCCGCCCGCACCAAGCCCTTCCAGGACCTGATTGATCAAACCGTCGCCCGCGAACACATAGCGCCACACGACCGCGACCGCGACGCTGCCGCCCAGGATGGAGGGCAGGTAGTACGCCGTACGGAAAAAGCCGATCGCCCTGAGCTTGAAGTTGAGTACGTACGCAATGAAGAGCGCGAACGCGAGCTTCAGCGGCACGGTGACGAACACGTAGATCAGCGTGACGAACAGCGACTGCTTGAACGTGCGATCGTCGACCAGCGAGGCATAGTTGTCGATGCCGACAAAGCGCGCGCTGTCCAGCCGATCTTGCAGATGATAGTCGGTGAAACTGAGCGCGAGCGAAGCCACGAACGGAAACAACGTGAACACGACAAGGCCGATCAGAAACGGCGACAGATAGGCGAGCCCCTCGGATCGGTTGCCGTACATGTCACGCCTCCTTAGGCGCGACGGCGACGCCGTCGCTGTCGAAGAGATGAATGCGCTGCGGTTCGACCGCGACGCGGATCGGCGCGCCGGCCGCAACATACGCTTCGCCGGACAACTTCACGACCAGCGTCTCCGCGCCCCCATCAAGCGCGATATGTGCGATCGTCTCTCCGCCCAAGGGCTCGACAAGCACGACCCGACCCTCGAACGCGCGGGCAGCGTCGTCGCGCGCCAGACGAAAATCTTCCGGCCGCACGCCGATCTTGACGACATCACCGCTCTTGATCCGCCCGTCGCCAAACGGCAGCGCGACAGGCCCATCGGGCAGGGCGATCGTCGTCGCGCCGACGCCCGACGCACTGACCTTGCCGTCGAGGAAGTTCATCTTCGGCGAGCCGATGAACCCCGCCACGAACACGTTGGCCGGCCGGCGGTAAAGATCGAGCGGTCGCCCGATTTGCTCGATGCGCCCGCCGTTCAGGACGACGATCTTGTTGGCGAGCGTCATCGCCTCCACCTGGTCGTGCGTGACGTAGATCATCGTCGTGCCGAGCTGCGCATGCAGGCGCGCCAACTCGACGCGCATCTGCCCGCGCAGCGCGGCGTCGAGATTGGACAATGGCTCGTCGAAGAGAAAAACGTCCGGCTCGCGCACGATGGCGCGCCCGATCGCCGCGCGCTGGCGCTGGCCGCCCGACAACGCGCGCGGCTTGCGATCGAGCAGCTGGTCCATCTGCAGGATGTCCGCGGCACGCTTAACGCGCGCGTTGGCTTCGGTCTTGGTCATGCCGCGGATCTTCAACCCGAACGCCATGTTCTGCGCGACCGTCATGTGCGGATAGAGCGCGTAGGACTGGAACACCATCGCGATCCCGCGCTTCGACGGGTGAACATGCGTGACGTCGCGGTCGCTGATACGGACCGTGCCCGACGTCGGTGTCTCAAGCCCCGCGATCAGGCGCAAGAGCGTTGACTTGCCGCAGCCCGAAGGGCCTACGAACACAGCGAACTCCCCCGGTTCGACCGTCAGGCTCAAACCCTTGATGACCGGCGCCGCGCCAAACGTCTTGACGACGTCGCGCAACGCGACACTGCTTTGGGCCACGTCCTCCCCGTATTCTCGCTGTTTTTATTGGCGCAGAAACGCTGTTTTCGTCTATAGGAAACCGGTGTCATTTTCAATCGAGGACGCGATGCCTCAGGCGATTTCGAAGTGGTGGGCCTTCGTCGCGGCGCTCGGCGCTCTGATCGTACTTAATGCTGCGGCATTCGCCGATGACACGATCCGAGCGTTTCCTGGCGCCGAAGGCGCGGGACAATTCGCGCGCGGCGGCCGCGGCGGCGCGGTGTTTAAAGTGACCTCGCTCGAAGATTCCGGTCCGGGCACACTGCGCGCCGCCGTCGAGGCGGAAGGCGCGCGCACGGTCGTCTTCGAAATCTCAGGCACCATCGCCCTCCAGTCGCCGCTGAAAATCGAGAAACCGTTCATCACCATCGCCGGTCAAACCGCGCCCGGCGACGGCATCACGCTGCGCGACCAGCCCATGATCGTCGCCGCGGACGACGTGGTCGTGCGCTACCTCCGCTCGCGCCTCGGTGACGTCTCGGGCGTGCAGGGCGACGCGGTGACGGTCGTGAAGGGCCGCCGCATTATCCTCGATCATGTCTCGGCAAGTTGGTCGACCGACGAGGCGCTGTCGCTGTCGAGCCGTTTCACGCCACCTGAGAACGGCTTCTACGATGTGACCGTCCAATGGTCGATCATCTCAGAATCGCTCGACCGTTCGAAACACGAAAAGGGCAGGCACGGCTACGGTACGCTGATCCGCGCCTCGAACGGCGCGCGCATGTCGTTCCTTCATAATCTTTGGGCCCATCATCAGGCGCGCATGCCACGCCCGGGGAACTACAAGGATACGGCAGCCGATGCCGACGGCCCGTTGATCGAATTCCGCAACAACGTCTTCTACAACTGGGGCGGCGATCCCGAAGCCAATCATTCCAAGGACGGCCCGTTCGCGAACACCGGCCGGATCGACAATCTCGCCGCCGGCTACAATGCCGATACGAACTCAGCAGTCGCCTACAATTTCGTAGAGAATAGCTACAAAAGCGGTCCCGACTCCCGCGCCAAGTTGATCATTTGCGAACACGACCAAGCCGCCCGCGCCTACATCGCGGGCAACGCGATGGACGGCAAAGTCGCGAAGGATCAATGGGGCCTCGTCACCTGCGAGCCGCCGCCCGGCTATCGCTTGTCTGCACCGGTCGCGATTTCGCCCGCTGCGGTGGAGACGCCAGCCACCGCATTCGAACGCGTACTCGCGCAAGCGGGCGCATCGAAACACCGCGATGGGGTTGACCGCCGCGTCGTGGCGGAGGTGCGCAAACGCAGCGGTCGCATCATCGACAGCCAAGCAAGCGTCGGCGGCTGGCCGGCGCTGCGTTCACTACCGGCGCCCGCCGACAACGATGGCGACGGCATGCCCGATCGTTGGGAGGGGGCGCACAAACTCGACGCTGCGAACCCAAGCGACGGTACGAGCGATCCCGACGGGGACGGCTACACCAATCTCGAAGACTATCTGAACGCGCTCGCGAAGGTGCGGCGCTAACGCGCGAGCCAGCCCCCGTCGACGGCCAGGATCGTGCCGTGAACATAGTCCGACGCGCCGGACGCTAGAAACACCGCCGCGCCGCCGAGATCGTCTGGTTTCCCCCATCGCCCCGCCGGAATGCGCGCGAGGATGTCACGGCTGCGCACCGGATCCTGGCGCAACGCTTCGGTGTTGTTCGTCTCGAAATATCCAGGCGCGATGGCATTTACATTGATGCCCTTCGCCGCCCATTCGTTCGCCATCAGCCGCGTCAACCCTGCAAGCCCGCTCTTACTCGCGGTGTAGGACGCGACGCGTATCCCGCCTTGGAACGACAGCATCGACACGATGTTGATGATCTTGCCCCGACGCCCGGTGTCCAGCATGTGCCGTGCCGCGGCCTGCGCCAGAAAGAAAGCCGACTTCAGGTTGACGTCGATCACCTCGTCCCAGTCGGTTTCGCTGAACTCGATCGCGTCCGCCCGTTTTATCGTGCCCGCGTTGTTGACGAGGATATCGACGCCGCCCAGCCGCTCGACGCTTTCGCTGACGATCCGTGGTGCGTGCTTCATCGAACGAAGATCGGCTTCGACCCAACAGAACTTCCGCCCCGTGCGCATGACTTGCACCTCGGTTTCGCGCGGATTGGTCCGCCCCACGGCGGCGATGTCGGCGCCCGCTTGCGCCAGCGCAACGGCGATCGCGCAGCCAAGACCGGTGTTCGCGCCGGTGACGATCGCGTTCTTGCCGGCAAGGCTGAAGAGGGCGCTCACTTCAGATCGTCGATGGGAACGGCGTCCATGTCGGTGTAGTCGAGGTTCTCGCCGCCCATCGCCCAGATGAAGCTGTAGCTCGCGGTCCCGGCGCCCGTATGAATCGACCACGGCGGTGAAATCACCGCCTCTTCGTTGCGCACGGCGATATGGCGTGTCTCGTCCGGTTCGCCCATGAAGTGGAAGACACGATCCTCGGGCTTCATGTCGAAATAGAAATAGATCTCCGAGCGCCGCTCGTGGCGATGACACGGCATCGTGTTCCACACGCTCCCCGTTTTCAGCGTCGTCAGGCCCAACAGCAATTGCGCCGACTTGCAGATGTCGGGATTGACGTACTGGTTGATCGTGCGTTCGTTCGACGTCTCGCGCGCCCCGCGCTCCATCGGCTTGGCGCGATCGGTCGAAATCTTGAACGTCTCGTGCCGCGCATGCGCCGGCGTGCTCGCGAGATAGAACTTCGCAGGGCTGGCTGCGTCGCGCGACTCGAACGCCAAATCTTTCGTCCCCATCGGCACGTAAAGCCCGTCGCGCGGCTGCAAGGCGTAGGTTTCCCCGTCGACCGTCACGCGCCCGGGCCCACCGATATTGATGATCCCGATCTCGCGGCGCGCCAGGAACGCTTCGCCGCCGGCCTTCGGCGGCTCGAGCTTCAACGCCCGCGACACCGGCTTCGCACCGCCGACGACGAAGCGCTCGACGTGGCTGTGCGTCAGGCTGATCTTGTCGTCCTGGAAAATGCCGCTGACCAGGTAGTGGTCCCGCAAACGCTGCGAACTCAAACCCACGATCATATCGGGATGCGTTGCGTGCAGCGTTTTGATGGACATCGCGTTTCTCCGATTTCAGGACGCGCGACTAGGCCGTGAGCGCAAGGCGGTCTTGTCGCGGCTGATCCAATTTGTAGGCGCGTTTGGGCAAATTGTAGGCAAGGTCGGCAGCGACAGCGAACGCGTCTTCCTCATCAAGGCGGTGTTCGCACACAAGCCGCGCCAGGAATGCGCAATCGACGCGCCGCGCCACATCGTGACGCGCGGGGATCGACATGAAGGCCCGCGTGTCGTCGTTGAATCCGACCGTATTGTAGAAGCCCGCGGTCTCCGTCGTCTGCTCGCGGAAGCGGCGCATGCCCTCGGGGCTGTCATGGAACCACCACGCAGGCCCGAGTTTCAAGATCGGATAATGCCCGGCAAGCGGCGCCAACTCGCGCGCATACGATGTCTCGTCGAGCGTAAACACGATCAGCGACAAGCGTTTTTCGTTGCCGAACTTGTCGAGCAGCGGCTTCAACCCGCGCACATAATCCGTCGCCTGCGGAATATCCGCGCCCTTGTCCGGCCCATACTCTCGGAACAGCGCGCGATTGTGATTGCGGAACGAGCCCGGGTGGATCTGCATTACGAGCCCGTCCTCCAGGCTCATGCGCGCCATCTCGGTCAGCATCTGGGCGCGGAACAGCTCCGCTTCGCCCGGCGAGAAACTCCCCGCCACAACGGAGCGGAACAGCCGCTCTGCATCGACCTCGTGCAAGTCGGCGGTCGCGGCGGTCGGATGCCCATGATCGCTCGACGCAGCGCCCATCTCGATGAAGAAGCGCCGGCGCGCACGATGTGCGTCGAGATAGCCGCGCCACGACATGACATCCTTGCCGCTGAGTTCGCCGAACCGCTTCAACGTCGAAGCAAACTCTTCGTGCTCCGGGTCGACGACAGGATCAGGCCTATACGCCGTCACGACGCGGCCCGACCATCCGCTCTCGGCAATCATGCGGTGATGCCCAAGCGTGTCGCACGGCGACTCCGTCGTCGTCAGCACCTCGATGTTGAAGCGTTCGAACAGCGCGCGCGGACGGAACTCATCGCTTTTCAACTTCTCGCCGATCGCGTCGAAATACGTGTCCGCCGACTCTTCGTCGAGCGCGACGGTCATACCGAAGACCGTCGTGAAGACATGATTGAGCCACAACGCCGATGGGGTCCCGCGGAACAGGTGGAAGTTCTTCGCGAACAGCCGCCATGCGTCGCGGGGTTTTGCACGCACAGCACCGTTGCGTGTCGGCACGCCCAAGCGGTCAAGCCCGATACCTTGGCTGTACAGCATGCGATAGAGATAGTGATCGGGTGCGAGCAGCAGATCGGCCGCATTTGCGAACGGTTCGTTCAGCGCGAACCATGCGGGGTCCGTGTGGCCGTGCGGGCTGACGATGGGTAAGCTGCGCACGGATTGATAAAGCTGCCGCGCGACGCCGCGCGTCGCCGGATCGGTCGGGAACAGCCGGTCTTCGTGAAGGCTCAGCTTCCGCGCCATCAGTCCACTTACCCAGAAGGTGCCATTCGGCACTCACCCCTTATGCAATTAGGTAACCGGTGTCATAACTGAATGCAAGCGACATGCGGACACACTGCGCGGGCGAAATCAGCTGCGCACCTTGGAGGACTCGCGCACGACAAGACCGACTTCGATCTCGTCACTGTCGTTCGGACCGGGCTCTTTACCAATGAGCTTTTCCGCAGCCTTCCGCCCCATCTCACGGATGGGCAACCGCACCGTTGTTAACGGCGGCCACACACGCGTCGCCAGCGGACTGTCGTCATAACCCACGACCGACAGATCGTCCGGGATGCGAAGCCCTTGCGCGTAGGCCGCCTTGTAGACGCCCGCCGCCATCTCGTCGTTGCTTGCAAAGATCGCCGTCGGTCGCGGCTTGCGCGCAAGCAGCGTCTCGGCGCATGTCACGCCGGATTCGAATGTATAAGCGCCCTCGACGACCATCCTCGGCGACAGCTTCACGCCGTAGGCCGCGAGCGCATCGGTAAAACCCTCGCGCCGCTCGTGCGCCGAGCGATAATGCGACGGACCGGAAATGAAACCGATCTCTTTGTGTCCCAATTTCGCGAGATGTTCGCCCGCTTCGGCCGCCGCTTCGCGGTCGTGCGTCACGATCATGCGCGCCGGCGAGTCGAGCGGCATCGAAGCGACGCGCACATAGGGGCAGTCGATTTCGTTCAAAAGCTTGGCCAGGCTTTCGTTTTCCGACACCGGAGGAATCAGTACGACGCCGAACAATTTCTGCCGCTCGACGAACGACCGAACGTCGTCGAGGAACGAGACGCTCGTCCGGTCGCACGGATGAACGACGAGTTCGTAGCCGGACCCGCGCACGGCATCGAGCACGCCTTGCTGGATGTTGACGATGTATTGCGCGTTCGGATTGTCGTAGATCAGCCCGATCAGGAACGAGCGCCGGAACGCCAGCCCGCGCGCCTGGGGGTCGGGCGCGAACCCCGTCTTGGCGATGATCGAGTTGATTTTGAGCCGCGTTTCCTCGCGCACATAGGGCGACTGGTTGATCACGCGCGAAACGGTCTTCTTCGAAACGCTGGCTAGCCGCGCGATATCGTTAATCGTCGTCCGCTTCTTGGCGCGTTCCAATTCGGGGGCAGTCGGCTTCATTTTGGCGCCTTGGTGCGGCGCACTGCCTCTGCGCGATGACATTGTCTTTTTCTTTGCCCGACTCGAAAAAACCTTCATAGCGTCGCACGTTTTGTCATGCCAAGTGGCGCAGATGGGACAGGGGTCCTTGAGATCGCCAGAATCGGCTTCAATATAGGGCTGACACCGGTTACCATTGTTGAATAGTCTTGGGTACCACGTCCATGTCGGACCAGGCCACGCTGCAACGGAACGTCATTCAGGTGTCGCCGGCCGACGACGTCGCCGTCGCCCTGCGGCCGATCGCGAAGGGCGAGACAGTCGATGTCGGCGGTGGGCGCCTGACTGCGCTCAACGACATTCCCAAAGGCCACAAGATCGCCGTGCGCCCCATCCGCAAAGGCGCAAGCGCGCACAAATACGGATGGCCCTTCGGCAAGGCGCTGCACGACATCGGACCCGGAGAGCACGTTCACACCCACAACGTTGCGACACGCCTCGAAGGTGTCGAGGACTATTCGTTCCGATCCGCAGTCGGCACCAGCGCCCCGCACAACACAGCGGGCCTCACGTTCCAAGGCTATCGCCGGAGCGACGGCAGGGTAGGGACGCGCAACGAAATCTGGATCCTGTGCACGGTGGGCTGCGTCGCGCGCACGGCCGAGCGCGTTGCCCGCATCGGCACCGAACGTTTTGCCGGCCGCGTCGACGGCGTCCACGCGTTCACGCACCCGTTCGGCTGCTCGCAGCTCGGCGATGACTTGCAGAAAACGCGCAAAGTCCTGGCTGCGCTCGCGGCGCATCCGAACGCGGGCGGCGTGCTCGTCATCGGGCTCGGCTGCGAATCCAATCAGCTCGACGCGTTGCTGGCCGAAGTCCCCGCGCGCGATCGCGACCGCATCCGCGCCTTCAGCGCGCAGAAGGTCGACGACGAAACCGAAGAAGGCCTCGCCGCCGTCGAGGAACTCGTCCGCGTCGCCGAGCGCGACAAGCGCGAACCGTGTCCGATGTCGTCGTTGGTCGTCGGCTTGAAATGCGGCGGCTCGGACGGTTTCAGCGGCCTCACCGCCAATCCGCTTGTCGGCCGCATCGCCGACCGTGTCGCCGAAGCAGGCGGCATTCCCGTGCTCACCGAGATACCGGAAGTCTTCGGCGCCGAACGCCTGCTGATGGAGCGCGCCGCCGATCGCTCCGTGTTCGACGGCATCGTCTCCGTCGTGAACGATTTCAAGCGCTATTTCCTCGATCACGATCAACCGGTCTACGAAAACCCGTCGCCGGGAAACATCGCGGGCGGCATCACGACGCTCGAAGAAAAATCGTTGGGCGCGGTTCAGAAGGCCGGCCGCGCGACGGTGACGCAGGTGCTTCGCTACGGGGAGCGCGTCTCGCGCCCCGGCTTGGCTTTGCTCGAAGCGCCGGGCAACGACGCGGTGTCATCGACCGCATTGGTTGCGGCCGGCGCGACGATCGTGCTTTTCACCACAGGGCGCGGGACGCCGCTCGGTTTCCCGGCGCCCACGTTGAAGATCGCGTCGAACTCCTCGCTAGCCACCGCTAAGCCGAAATGGATCGACTACGACGCAGGCGCGCTGCTCGAGGGCAAGGGGATCGATCGCGCCGCCGACGAATTGATGCAGCTCGTCCTCGACACCGCGTCAGGCAAACCCGCGCGCAACGAGGTGAACGGCGAGCGCGAGATCGCGATCTGGAAACAGGGCGTGACCCTGTGAACGTCCACGCGCAGAGCTTGCTTCAGCTCACGCCATCGAACCTGGCGCGCGCCAAAGCCGGTATCCGGCGCCCGCGCTACGACCGCGAGGCAGTCGACATCGGCATCGTCCACATCGGCGTCGGTGCGTTCCACCGCGCCCACCAGGCTTGCTATATCGACGACATACTCGCCCGCGACCCGCGCTGGGCGATCAGCGGCGTCTCGCTGCGGAGCGCGGGCGTGCGCGACGCTCTGGCGCCGCAACGCAATCTCTACACGCTGGCAATCCTCGACGAGCGGCCTGAATTCCGCGTGATCGGCGCACTCAAGGAAGTGCTGGTGGCGCCCGAGGCACCCGAAAAAGTCCTCGCGCGTCTTAGCGATCCCCTCATGCAGGTCGTGACGATCACCGTCACCGAGAAGGGCTACTGCCTCGACGGGCGCGGTGAGTTGGATGCGAACCATCCCGACATTGTCCATGACTGGTCGCACCAAACGCAGCCCGTCAGCGTCATAGGTTATTTGGCCGAAGCGCTGCGTCGCCGCCGCGCCGACGGCATCAAGCCGTTCACGGTCATCAGCTGCGACAACGTCACCGACAACGGCGTGCGGTTGCGAGGCGCCGTCGTCGCGTTCGCCAAAGACGTCAACCGCGATCTAAGCGCATGGATCGAAGGCGAGGTGAGCTTCCCCCGCACGATGGTCGACAGTATCACGCCGGCAACCGACGACGCGCTGCGCGCGCGCGTGTCCGAAGCCACAGGCCTGATCGACCGCTGGCCGGTGCAGCGCGAAGCCTTCGCGCAATGGGTGGTCGAAGCACTGCCAGGCGCCGGCCCCGACTGGGAAAGCGTGGGCGTGATCGTGACCGACAACGTGTCGGCCTACGAGCGCACCAAGCTCAGGCTCTTGAACGGCGCGCATTCATCTCTGGCCTACCTTGGCCTCCTGCAGGGTTACGAAACAGTTGCAGATGCGATGCGCGATCGCGCGCTTGCCGAGTTCATCAAGGCCTTGATGGTCGAAGACATCGTGCCGACGGTGCGCCCGCCGCGAGGACTGAATCTGCCCGCCTATATCGATGCCATCCTCAAGCGTTTTGGCAATCCCGCGATCCGCCACAACCTCGCGCAGATCGCGTGGGACGGCTCGCAGAAGCTGCCATTCCGTTTGCTCGGAACCATCGCGGACAACATCGTGACCGGCCGCCCGATCGAGCGCCTGTGCGTGCCGATCGCGGCTTGGATGCTCTTCGTCAGAAGGCAAATCGCTTCAGGCGAGAAACTCGTCGACCCATTGGCGGACGCGCTTGCCAAAGCGGCGACAGCCTGCTGCGGCAATGCTGAAGCCGATGTTACCCAGTTCCTGAAAGTCACGGCGGTGTTCCCGCCTACGCTCAGCGACAATCCGAACTTCCGCGCGCGCGTGGCCGCGTCCTACGCTTCGCTGCTCAATGCGCGGCCGTCAGCTCGCCAGTGATACCGGCGTCCAAGACAGCGCATTCTTCTGACCCGTGATGCTGACGTTGATCACGCGCACGTCCTTATCGACAAGCCAAGCCAAGCCGCGCGCGATATCATCGTTGGCGCCCCCGGTCGCCGAACCGCCAAAGACGTCGGCTGCATAAAGCGTCGCGGGCCCGCCTTCGGCCATTGCCGGAGCGCGCCAAGGGCGGTGAAACCTGCGGCGATGATCAAACGCTTTGGCCGCGCGCGAAATCTCATTGGTTGATATCCTCAATCGGTGTCGTCAGCAGACAGCGGTTGAGGAACGGGCTTTCTTCCAGCAGATCTGAAATTGCAGTCAGGCGCGCCGAAACAATCCAATCAGCAGGAGCAGCACCACGGCACCGACCGTCGCCGCGACGATCGTGCCCAAAATGCCCGAGAAGATGACGATGCCGAGCTTGGCGAAAAGCCAGCCGCCGACAAAGGCCCCGACAATGCCCAGCACTATATTGCCGCCAAGTCCAAAGCCGCCGCCTCTGACGATTTGGCTGGCAAGCCAGCCGGCGACGGCGCCGATCAGTACCCAAATTAGGATCGTTTCCAGGGACATGACGAATCTCCCGAATCGCAAATAGGGCGGAAGTATAACCGGGTCACGGCACGCGGAATTTTTTGGCCGCGTTCAAGCTGGGGAGACGATCAGACCGTGACCCGGAACTGCATTTTTACCTCTCGACGCGTCTGTCGTTGCCGCGATTGATGTGCGAGATCTTCGTGCCTTCAAGGCTGATGCCGGCCATCAAGCCTTGTTGGTTGAAGATGAACGCATACGCGTCGTCCTTCAGCGTGCTGGTCGAGAGGTTCTTCGCCGCGCCTTCGTCGACGACGACGACGGTCGGGCCGACGCCGATTTCCCAACCTGCGCTCTTGTCGAGGTAGTCGACGGCTTTGTTGCTCATCAGAAAGACGGCGTAGCCGTAGGATTGCGCGCCGGCCTGAAGGCCCCACGAACCGGTCACCGAATTGTAGTAGTTGACCACGCGCCCGCCCTTCATCAGCGTGCCTTCGCCGTATGCACCGCCGAACACGAGCCCTGCTTTGACGATGTTTGGAAAGATGAGAACCGCGCGCGCGCTACGCGCGATGTCCGCGGCTGTCCGGTTCGTCTGCGTCAGGTTCTGAAGTGCCTGCGCCGAGTCCCTGTTCAAATCCTCGGCCGACGCAGCCTGCGCCACGTTGGCGGCGCCCAGTGCACCTGCGGCCGAAAGCGCAAAAGCAATACCAAGAACTGACTGCCTCAAGGTCCTCATGGCCAAGTCCTTTCATCCTTGTGCGCCGACGATCCTCGCGATGCGAGACATCGCGCCGCCATAGACAACGCGATCATGGGTCCTCGGTTCCCGGTTATGCGGGCGCGGCCGTTAGCGCCGCACCGTTCTTCGGCGCGCTCGCTGCGCCTCCGGATTCAATGTGGCGTTTCTCTCGCCGATCGTGCTGCGCCTACGCCGCCTTGCGCCTGGCCGGGTGAAAGAACAAAGCCTGGCCCACGGCCGCCTTCACCGTCTCGGGCAGAAAGGGCTTGGTGATCAAATAGGTCGGCTCGATCCGTCCGCCGGTGAGCAGCCGCTCCGGATATGCCGTGATGAAGACAACAGGCACGTCGAAGCTGCGCAAAATGTCGGACACCGCATCGATGCCGGAGCTGCCGTCGGCGAGGCGCACGTCGGCAAGGATCAAGCCGGGCCGCCGCGTAACGGCCTGACGCACGGCCTCGTCGCGCGTCGCGGCGATGCCGACCACCTCGTGCCCCAGTTCGCTCATGAGATTTTCAAGGTGCAACGCTATGATGGATTCATCCTCGATGATGAGTACGCGCGAGGCGAGTTCGTGCTCGATGGCAACCTGCGCCTCCGCGATCTCGCGTTCGACGTCGTCCTCGCTCTTACCAAGGATGATGGCCGCGTCGCCGCGACCGAAGCCCTCAAGTGCCGTCAGAAGAAGCGCCTCGCGGTTCGACGGCGGCAGTGCCTGGAGCCTCTCGTCCGGCGTCGAGAATTCCGGCGAGCCGTCACGCATATCGCGTCGGTCGGCCGTTCCCGACCAGATCACATGGAACAGCCGGTAAAGTCCGACGCGCGGGGACTCCGGTCCCACGGCGTCCTTGCCCGCGAGCACGGCTTCGAGTGTGGCGCGCACGTAGGCGTCGCCGCCCGCTTGAGAGCCGGTCAACGCGCGAGCATAACGGCGAAGAAACGGCAAATGCGGTGTGATTGACGCGGCCAAGCTCATGTCTGTCTCTCCTAACTGCCTATGGAAAACGGCTGGTGAGGAAAAAAGTTCCGGTCTGGCGGAACTTTTCCTTCAAGCGGGCGTTGTAGAAGGGAGCAGCGCGTATACGGCATCTGGTATGCGGTGAATCCGACACAACTTTACACTGCGTTCAACACAACCTTAACGAGCAAAATTCAATGACGAGGGAGTTTCAGGAAAAAAGACCGGGCCCTGACGAGTCCCCCTTTTCTGAGGCGGACGGTGCACCGAGATCAAGGCGGGGGAGGAGGAAGGAAGTGTCAGGCGAAAGGGCCGCCGAATTGCAGGCGCGACAACGCGCCATCGGAGTTGAACTCAAGCGCATCTTCGATGGCGTCACCAAGGAACCCGTACCTCAGGAGTTTCTCGAGTTGCTGCAACAAATCGACAGAAAGCGCGAAGATTAGACCGTGGAAATGAGAGCTCACACTCGCCACGGCGTGCACACGCCGCAAACGGAAATCCGTGATACGGATTTCCGCTCTGAACTCATCGATCTCATTCCCTTCTTGCGGGCGTTCGCGCGCACGCTATGCGGGGACCGCGATGAGGCGGACGATTTGTGTCAAGAGGCGCTGGCGAAAGCGTGGCAGAGCAGCGCGTCTTTCGAGCCTGGCACCAACCTCAAAGCCTGGCTCTTTATGATCTTGCGCAATCACTTCTACTCGAACCGGCGGCGCTCGTGGCGCCAACGCCCCTGGGACGAAAGCGTCGCGCAACACACGCCCGTGACGCAGGGCTCGCAAAATGCAAATCTCAACCTTCAGGATCTGTCGCGCGCGCTGCGAGGCCTCCCGGACGAGCAGCGTGAGGCGCTGATCCTTGTCGGCGCCGGCGGCTTTTCCTGCGAAGAGGCATCGCGTATATGCGGATGCGCCGTGGGCACCATCAAAAGCCGCGTCGCGCGAGCGCGCAAAGCGTTGATCAATTCGCTGGAAGGATCGCAACCCCGGCCGCTTGGCCCACGTCCAAATAGTGGAGAGGCCGTGAATGACATATTGGGGCAGTTGGACCAATTGGCTCCCAACGCGGCTAACCCTCGCGCGGACAAGCGGCGCGAAGATTGAGCGGGCGGCATCCGGCGGCGGTTTGCGCCTTCGTTTCTTGCTCATTGTTCACATCGCACTTCTTCCAGTCGCGTTGCTGAGCGTATGGCAGGGCTTTGATCGATTGCGGCTCGATCAGGAAAATGTGCGCGAAAATTTGCGTCAAAGCGCATATGCCGCCGCCAGCGACGAATTGAATGTCTTCGTTTCGGCCGAGCAGCTTTTGCGGGCGCTCGCGACGGAGGCCGATGTGCGCTCGGGCGGGCCGGACTGCCGTCGCCGGCTCGCCAATGCCGTCGAAGGGCTGACGTTCTTCACGAACTTGGGGCGCGTTTCGGCGGATGGGCGAGTCCTGTGCGTGGCGGTGCCTCCTGCAGGTTCGACCGACGCCACAAAATCGGTGTGGTGGAAAGACGTTCTGGTACACCGCGAGTTCCTGATTGCGGGTCCCGTTTTCAGCAAGTCGGCGGGCCGGCCCGTGTTGGTCGGGGTCCTACCTCTCGTCACGCCGGAAGGCGCGTTCGACGGTACGCTGAATGTCGCCATCGACATTGCCTGGCTCGACATCGTGCAGCGTCAGAAGCGGATGCCGAGGAGCGCCGTCGTCGCGCTCTTCGACAAGTCCGGCAACGTCGTCGCATCGAACAATGCCGAGGTCGCAAAGGTCGTGTTCGCACACGGCGCGAACGCCGCCCTCGGGCCGGATGGACTTCTGTCGGCGACCGGACAGGAAGGCGAGGCTTGGTCCTTTGCGATGGCTCCCCTCGTTCGGCGCGACTATTTCGTCGGCTTCGCAATGCCGAGCAGCCATCTGTTTCGCTTCACCTACGTGCACGTCACCGTCGACCTGCTGTTGCCGGTCTTGATGATCATTCTCGCCTCGCTCGCGATTTGGTCGGCGACCGATCGATTTGCGCTTCGGTGGATCGTTTTGCTTCAGCGCATGGCGGCCGCCTATCGCGGCGGGCATTACTCGATAAGGCCGGCTGCGCTGAAACAAGCGCCGCGCGAGTTTCGCGCGCTCGGCGACGCTCTGTCGAACATGGCTCAAGCCGTGCAGGAACGGGACAAGCGGCTGCGCGACGCGCTCGAACAGAAGGCGTTGCTCATCAAAGAGATCCATCATCGCGTCAAAAACAACCTTCAGATCGTGATGAGCCTATTGAGCTTGCAGTCGAGCCGGCTGAAGGATGCCGTGGCGCGTGATGCGCTCGATCAGGCGCGCACGCGCGTCAACGCATTGGCGCTCGTCCATCGCATGATCTACGAACTCGATCGCGACGGCATGGTGGATTTGCGCCCCTTGCTTTCGGAAATCGTCGAGCAGCTGCATCAGGGGCTCGGCGGCGATCGCCGCAGGCTGAAGCTGCGCCTGGATGTCCCCAGCTACAACACCGAGGCGGATACCGCGATTCCGTTGACCTTGTTCACGATCGAGGCGCTAACCAACGCCTACAAACACGGCTTTCCCGACGCATCGAAGGCCGGCACGATCTCGATTTCGCTCAAACGTTCGGCGCCGGCGCGCCTGCGGCTGGTCGTCGAAGACGACGGTCGCGGCGTCGAACTGGACCTGGAGCCGAAAGAGCAAAGCACCGGTTCGCGGCTGATGGCGGCCCTCGCCAACCAAGTCGGCGGGGTCGTGTCGACGCGGCGACGCGAAGGCGGGGGCACATTGGTCGAACTCGAATTCCCCGAAAAAGCGATGACCGAACCGAGCGAAGTCGAAATTCCGCGCGAAGCTTCAGCGGTGCCGGGCGAGCAGACCAATGGCGAGACGGAGCGTCCCGCTGGTGAAATTCGCGATCTCGTCGCTTAGGAACTCTTCTTTTTTGGGGCTGAGGGCAGCGCGTTGATCTCGGCCTTCGTCAGTCTCGAGACCAAGATATTGGGGCCTTTCACGTAGATGAGATCGTTCGCATTGATCGATTTCGTCAGCGTCCCCAGGCCGAACAGGCCGTTTGTCGCCACCTTCACCGCCGTGGGCCGGCCGTCGTTACCGATTTCAACCGCGCGGACTTCACCGATCTTTTCGCCCTTGGACGTCTGAACGGTCGCCGCCGACAGCGTACGCGAAGGATTGGCGACTTCGTTCAAGGGAACTCCGGACGGCACAGCCGCTTCGGTCACGGACGCGACGCAGCCGCCTGGCGCGGCCCTCGTCGGATCGGCGGTCAAGACTGCCACACTCAGCATCACCGCGCTGACGGCGCCGATGAGGACGGGAACCGCCTCGTCGGATCTGGACAACATGACGTGTCCTTTCATGGCTGTTATGGGCCCGACGGCAAATCCCTGCTGCGGTCGGACTCATTCGAAGCTGGCGCGCGGCGCCGGTGGGTTCCGCGCGCCAGGTCCATTCAGTGAAGCGTCTCCTCAAAGTGGCGCACCTGCTTCTCCGCTTCTTCTTTTGCGATGCCATAGCGCTTCTGGATCGTGCCGATCAACTGATCGCGCTGACCGGCGATTTTGGCCAGCTCATCGTCGCTGATCTTGCCCCAGGTTTCGCGGACCTTGCCGCTCATCTGCTTCCAATTGCCTTGAATCTGATCCCAATTCATCTGCGTCTCCTTTTTTTGAGTGGGCGAATGCAGACAAGTGGACGCTTGCCGCAACCGCATCGGAGTCGGAACGCTCGCTTTGGCGAAGTGTGCCGCCTCGCCGTCGAGGTCGGCCGCAAGGCGCATGCGCTTTCAAGGGCGCATCGTTTCCCGCACGCCGCAAAAAGAAAACGCCGGGCATGGTCGCTTGGTTCCGGCGACGAGACTCATGGAAACGCAATCGGACGCTCGCTCGCCCGCTGCTGCGGTCTTCTTGTTGATCGCATGACGGTCGGGACAAGCAATGCCGATACGGCCAAGGTTGTTCTCAGCATGTCTCTCGCCTTCACGCCGATGGGCCCGCCCCAAGGCGGCGCCAATCGTGAACGCGAGAGATTCGCTTAAGTTCCGCGCTGCGGCGGTTCGTCCACTTCAGTGGCCGCCGCCACCGCCGCGCAGCACAAGAAGCTTCACGACATAGAACACCGGGATGATGATGAGGAACCCGATATAGATCGCAAGCAGATAGCGCCAATACTCGACGTCGACGAGCGGCGGCAAGCGGAACGCCGCCTTACGCGCCAACACGGGGATCATGACGTCGAAAATGACGTGAACGAGCGTCGCGCCAAGTGCGATGATGAACAGGCGACTCCATTTCGGAAGCAGGTAAGCCGCAACGATGGCGATCAACAAGCCTTGAACCGCGTTCACCTTGTAGAAGCCGGTCTGCATATAGTCGTTCACTGCCGAGATGAACTGCTGAAGCCACTCCATAAAAGCCGTCCTCGAAGTGCCCCTCAAACCCGAGCGATAGCTGCGCCCGAAATGCCTCAGGAAGTCTAGCATCGACATAGGGAAGGTCGATACTCGGCTCCTTCGCATTGTCGCCTGTTTGAACGAGAAGCTCGGTCTCGCCGCGGTCCGACGAAGCCGCTTGCCAACACGACTGATTCGAAGCGCGTGGTACCCACCCCACGACGGAGGAATGGGTGGTAACGAACCGGTTGTGCTCTGGTTCCTGCGCCGCGCGCGGCGGCGCGGCCGTACGCAGCGACTCGGACGCGGCAATCGTTCGTCGCCGATCGGTTCCGCAAATGGGAACTCGCTCGCGCAGCGCGGCTTAGCGCGCGATTGGACGGCGCGTCGAATAAGTTAATGCGCGCGCTGTGCATTGTCTGTGCAACAACAACACCAAAATTGTAGAGCCTGCCCGCGCATCGCTTGACAGGCGAGTAAGTGTAAGGCACTCACGCAACACGCGGCGGATTCAGCGACAACGCGATCGCCGCACGACTTTAGGAAAAACCGAAGGCTCTCCGAGCCTTCATTTCAGCTGCCCGGCGAATTGGTCGCCAGCCGGAGCGGGACGCGTTGCGCCCGAAGGAGTGGACGTGAACTCACTGCGCTCTCTTGTTTTTCTCGCCGCCGTGCTGGCCGTTGCAATTGGGGTGCCTTCGCCTTCGATCGCGGACTCCGCTCAGGATGCGGCCTGGTGCAACGGCGACGGCGAACTGACGACAGGCAACTGGGTTAAGGCATGCACGGCCGTCATCGAGTCACGCGGGTCCACGCAAGAGCGCGCGGTTGGCTACTACAACAGGGCGCGCGCCTATCGCGCGGACGGGCAGAACGAACTCGCGATCGCCGACTATTCGAAGGCGATCGGCTTGATGCCCGACTTTGCGATCGCGTTCCAGAACAGAGGCGTCGCCTACAACGCCACGGGAGACGCCGACCGCGCCATCGCGGACTATACGCAAGCCATCAAGCTGCAGCCCGATCTTGCGGTCGCCTACAACAATCGCGGCGTCGCGTACAAAGCCAAGGGCGACAAGGCTCGCGCGGTCGCCGACTTGACCAAGGCCATCACGCTCGATCCTGAGAGTCCCTGGGCTTACAACAATCGCGGCGACGCTTATTTCTTGGCGAGCGACTGGAACAGCGCCATCGCCGACTACAGCCATGCGCTCGCGCTCAATCCGGGTCTGTCCTACTCGCTCTTCGCGCGCGGGGCCGCGAAGACCTATCGTGGCGATCAGGTCTCCGGTCATGCGGATATGGCGGCGGCCGCGGAAATGAATCCGAAAGTCGGCGAAGAGCAGGCGAAGGACGGCATCTCGCCGCGAACCTGACCTGCACGCCAGCAATCACAGAGCCGACCAACGTCCATGTTGGCCGGCTCTTTTCTCGGCTCCACACCAACTTGCGCTTGAGTCCCGGCAAACGATTGTTCGCAACCGTGAGTGTTGCGTCACTACGCCGCCCGACCAGAAGCGCGGCCGCAGCCTGGGAACCAGCGCCGCGCGATGTGTTTCACAATCGTCGGGTGTCGTTCACGCGGAACCAACATCAACGACACGCGTTTTTGTGCCAGGTCCGATAGATCGCACATTGCTGCTTCGCGCTATCGCCGACCGAAACAACCCCAAAGGAGTCTCTCATGAACTTACGTTCGAAACTGGTGTTGGGTGCCGCGACGCTCGCTCTCGCCTGCGGTCTCGGCGGGATGTCGCAGGCGGCGGATCCGGCTGGAGCACCTGCCGCGCCGGGACCGTCTGCTATGCCCGCGCCTGCACCGACGGCGGGAACACCGTTGACCGACGTGCAAAATCCGAAGCAGACGCTCGTCGGTGCGAAGGTGAAGGACAACAAGGGTGAAGCCGTCGGCGAGGTCAAGTCGGTGAAGCTTGGTACGGACGGCAAAGTTGCGTCGGTTAGCGTAGGTATCGGCACGAAGACGTTCGCGTTGAAGGCCGACAGCCTGACATACGCGCAAGCCGACAACACCCTGACGAGCACACAGTCGAAGGCCGAGATTCAACAGCAGTAGCCGTTGATCTCTGCTCAACGAGCAGAGCCCCGGTCGGCGCGCGCCGGCCGGGGTCGCGGTTCGCAAAGAAAGAAGGGGGCGGGCACGCCGGGAAATTCTTGAAGAGATGAACTTGAAGAGACAAAAAAAATGGCAACGACGAACTTATTCAAGCAGAGCGAGATGCGCGAGGCGCTGCGTGCGCGCCTGGAACGCGCGTACCACTGGACGCGCGAATGGATAGGCGAGATCGACGATTTCGTTCTTACCCTGACGGTCTATGCCTTGGCCGGCATCTGGCTTCTCTATTCGATCTGAGCCGGCAGTCTAATTCGCCTTTGACGAAGTGCGCTTGCCGCCGCGAATCTGGGCGGTCTGGCTGATCAGATGGGACGTGAGGGCTTTCACATCGCCGTTGTTCGTGGACAGGAACGTCGAAAACTGATCGCGCTGCTCGATGGACAGCCAAACGCCCGCCGCCTGGACGTCCACGACTTTGTAGTTGCCACTCGACCCAAGCAATCTGAGCGCAATTTTGACCGGTTCCGTCGTGTTCGGATCGTTGGCTTGCGCGGTGACGGTGACGTCGCCGGGCTTGTTGTCGATTGATCCTACGACCCTGAGTTCTTGAGCTTGGCGCTCCTCGAGCCGCGCTTCGTAGACTGCGGTTGCGTAGTCGCGAAATGCGTTCACGAATGACTCGACCGCGTCCTCGCTCGCGCCGCGCCTATATTGCCCGAGTGTGAACAGCGCCGTCTTCCGCGCATCGACATTCTGCAGCACGAACTCATGGAATCTGGTTCGTCGCGAGTCCTCGCCGCCGCTGTTGTCGCGCAGGATGGCAAAGCCGCGGTCGATCAGGCTTTGGGCGAACTTCTCTGCCTCGCCGTTGGCGGCCAGAGCTGGAAGCACGGCAAGCAAAACGGCAAAGAGAAAGGCCGAAGAGAAGAGCCGAAGCCGCCCGATCGCGCGGAATCCGGGTGTTGAGTACGTGCTCGACTGTGCCATTTGCGCTGTCCTTGCGTGGGGTGGGTGGATGCCCTGGGGCATGCCATGTTGTGGGGTCCCGTTCGCAACGTGAACGCAAGAGCCCTCTCTCGGTTCCCGCGCGTCGCCAAGTATCTGACGCGCGCTGACGAACTCTTCACCGGGCGCGCGGCGACGCTCCGTCGACGAGCCAAGCCCACGCTGCATAGGCAAGCCCGCGCTCGACCAGCAAAAGGAAATCGCTTTCGTCGCGCGCCATCAGGAAAATCGGAATCGATCCCAAAACCGTGCGGGCGCAGCAAAGCGCTGCGAAGGCCTTGACATCGAGGTCGACCGGCACGCTCTTCGATAGTAAGTCGGCGGCTCGCCGCCCCTTCACGCTGATGGCGCAATACGCATCGCTCACGTCGAGCCCGTCGGCGACTGGATCGCCTCCGATGACGAGCCACTGGCCCGGCGCGATCCAAGCGATCGCGCTCGCGCCGACAGCGACCGTGTTCGGTGTTGTGGGCGGCTCGGCGCCAAACGTGCGTGCGACGCGCCGGCGAAACTTCGAGTCTTCCGATTTGTCGAAGAGAAGCATGGCACAAAGGCCGGGCTCCTCACGCAGCGCCACGCCCTCGCCGGCAAACATCGCCGCGGCGCCTGCGCGCGACAGATGCGACAACCCACTCGACGGCGCAAGATCAGACATTGAGCCGCGCTCCTTCAGGATCGAATGCGCATGGCCCTGCAATCCGCGCCGGGTGCCTGCCGTGCATCGAAGCGAGGGCAACGGTCTCGCCCGTTCGCGCGCGGCCGTTCTCGACCAGGCCCAATGCGACGGGCCGCCCGAGCGTTGGGCTGAAGCACGTCGACGTCACCCATCCGTGCGAGCGGCGCACGTCGGAGGGATCGACGACATGGGCGCCGATCGGCAACGGCCCGCCGCCATCGACGCCCTCAAGCCCTACGAATTGCCGGCGCGCATCGCGGCCAACCGGCAGCATCGTCGAGCGCTTACCGACGAAATCGGCTTTCTTCTTTGCGATGGCCTCGGCGAACCCGACATCTTGCGGCATCGTCGTGCCGTCCGTGTCGCTGCCGACATGCAGGTAGCCCTTCTCGATGCGCATGACCATCAGCGCCTCGACGCCATAGGGTGTGATGCCGAGATCGCGTCCGCGCCTCATCATCTCCCGCCAGAGCGCTTCGCCGTAGCGGGCTGGCACCGAGACTTCAAACGACAATTCGCCCGTAAAGCTCACGCGCTGAATGCGCGCGGCGACGCCGGCGAACATCCCTTCGCGCGCGCTCATATGCGGACAAGCCGCGGCGCTGAGATCGATCGTCGTCGCAAACGCGCGGAGCAAATCGCGCGCGCGGGGCCCGGTCAACGTCATCACCGCCCATTGCGCGGTCACTGGTGCGATCGTGAGTCTAAGAGCGGGCCATTCGCCCTGATGCCATTCCTCCAGCCAGAACGCGATGCTGCTGGCTCCGGAACTCGTCGTGCCGACAAGAAATTGTTCGGGGCCGAGCCGCGACAGCACGCCGTCGTCTTTGACGATGCCGTATTCGTCGAGCATCAAACCGTAGCGCGCCTTGCCCACGCCGAGCGTCAGCATGTTGTTGACATAGATGCGGTTCAGAAACTCGGCCGCATCCTGCCCGCAAACTTCGATCTTGCCGAGCGGCGAGCCGTCAAAGAGACCGACGGCGCCGCGCGTCATTTTGACTTCGCGCTGCACGGCTTGGGATTCACTCTCGCCGGGCTTTGGATAGAACGCCGGTCGAAGCCAGCCCCCATAGTCCTCCACCGCGGCCCCCAGTTCCGCATGCGCCTCGTGCGCAGGCAGGCGGCGCAGGGGGCGATAGCGTTCTCCCGTCTCGCGCCCGGCAAAGGCGCCCAATGTCGTGGGCGTGTAAGGCGGGCGGAACCGCGTGGTACCGACCGCATCCATCGTCCGATCGGTGGTGGCGGCCATGATCGCGATCGCGTTGACGTTCGACGTCTTGCCTTGATCCACCGCCATGCCGAGCGTCGTGTAGCGTTTCAGATGTTCGACGGACTGATAGTTCTCGCGTGCCGCAAGGCGGACGTCGGCCGCCGTCACGTCGTTCTGAAGATCGACCCAGGAGTTCGCGCCGCGCGATCCGGCGGCTCTCACTTCGACGATCGGCGCCGCCGCGACTTGCGGCCACTCGTCGATCTCCGGTGCGTTGAACACGTCGTTGGATGGATGACCCGTTGCGCTCGCCGCATGCGCGCCCGCCGCGTAGGCCTCCGCGATCGAGGCGGCGAGGCTGAACGTGCCGCGCGCCGCACCGACGCACGCGATCGGTTGCGGCGCCTCGCGCGGCACGATCGCGCCACGCTGCAGATCGAACCGCATCGCTCCGCCCGCATGCGCGAAGAGATGCAACGCCGGCGACCATCCCCCCGAAACGCACAGCAAGTCGCATTCAAGTGCGCCCACCGTCGCGCCCAGCCGGCCCGTTTCATCGACGCCGGCCAGCGTCACCGACTTGACGCCGCGCCGGCCCGACACTTTCAAAGGCGCCGTCGCCTTCAAGACCTCGATGTCGTGACGCCGCGCCGCGTCCAGCGCATGACGCGGTGGCGAGGCGCGCAGATCGGCGATCGCCGCCACCGCAAGTCCGGCCGCACGCAGCGCGAACGCAGCGTGGTAGGCACTGTCGTTGTTCGTGACGACAACCGCCGAACGCCCAGGCGCGACCGCATAGCGCTCGACATACGTGCGCGCAGCGCCGGCAAGCATGACGCCCGGTCGATCATTGTCGGGAAAGACAAGCGGTCGCTCGAATGCGCCGCTTGCCGATATGATCTTGCGCGCGCGGATCTTCCAGAGACGCTGACGCGCTCCGCCGCCCGCGAGCCGCTCGCACGCGAGCACGAAGTCATGATCATAGATTCCGGTTGCCGTCGTCCGCGTCAGCAAACGCACATTGGGCCGCGACCGCAGAGCGGCCTCGATGCCTTGAAGCCATGCCAAACCGTCGCCGCCGCCGATGGAAGCGCTGTGACCGAGCAGCGAACCTCCGAGTTCGCTCTGATCATCAACGACGATGACTTGCGCGCCCCCAGCGGAAGCGGACAGCGCGGCAACGAGGCCCCCAAGCCCGCCGCCGATGACGAGGACGTCCGCGTGTGCGAATTGCTTTTCGTATGTGTCCGGGTCGCGCCCTCGTGGTGCGTGGCCCAGTCCGGCGGCACGACGGATCGCACGTTCGTAGGTGCGCCAGCTCGGCCGCATAAACGTCTTGTGGTAAAAGCCCGCCGGGAGAAACGGTTTCAAGAGACCGAGTGCGCTCCATGCGTCCCGGCCCGCATTCGGCCACGCATTGACGCTGTGCGCTTCGAGGCCTTCGAACAACTCGATCTCGGTCGCCTTCAGATTGGCGTCCGACCGGGCCCCGTCCCCCACGCCGACAAGCGCGTTCGCTTCCTCGAGTCCCGCGCTCATGATGCCGCGCGGGCGATGCAGCTTGAAGCTCCGCCCCACCACACGAACGCCGTTCGCCAGCAACGCGGACGCAAGCGTGTCGCCGGCAAGCCCGTCATAGTCGCGCCCATCCATGCGGAAGCGCAAAGGGCGCGACCGGTCGACCCGCCCGCCGCCCGGCAAGCGAAACGCGCCGCTCATGCGTCCCCGTCTTTCTTGACTGCTTGCGCGACATGAGCGGGGATCGGCTCGCCCATCCGATAAACGGCTGAGATGCGATGCGTAACCGTGTCGCGCGCGACGTTGAACCACTGCCGGCAACCATGCGTGTGGCGCCAGCGCTCAAGATGCAAGCCCTTTGGATTGCGCCTCGTGTGAAGATAGGCGCTCCATTCCGCGTCGGACACAGCCTCCGGAGGCCCCGGCCGGGTGACGTGCGACGGACCGCCGTAAGAATATTCGATCTCGGCGCGCGGCCCGCACCAAGGACATTCGATGAGGAGCATGATGTCTCTCCTCCCGTCTTAGTGCGCAATGCCGGCGGCGGCGGCTTCGTTGACGAAGCGCCCGGTGGTGAAACGTTCAAGCGAGAACGGTTCTATGACCTTGTGCGGCCGTTCGGTCGCGATCGTTTCGGCCATTGCGAGACCGCCCCCCGGGATCGCTTTGAACCCGCCGGTGCCCCAACCGCAATTGATGTAGAGCCCGTCGACCGGCGTGCGCCCCAGAATGGGCGAGGAGTCATGCACGACGTCTACGATCCCGGCCCATTGGCGCAGCATCCTCAGCCGGCTGAACGAGGGGAACATGTCGATCAGGCCCGCGACCGCCGTCTCCGTCACCGGCGAATTTCCGCGTTGCGCGTACGAAGGATAGAGATCGAGGCCCGCGCCGACGACGAGTTCACCTTTGTCGGATTGGCTGACATAGGCGCCTGTCGCGAGCGAAAGCACGACCACGTCGAGCACCGGTTTGACGGGCTCCGACACGAACGCCTGCAAGGCATAAGAGGTCACCGGCAAATCGAACCCTGCGAGCTCGGCCAGCACGCTCGAGTGACCGGCCACGCTGAGCGCGATCCGTCCGGCCGAGATCGTACCGCGCGTCGTTTCGACCCCGATCACGCGATTGCCTGATTTCTTGAACGCCGTGACTTCGCAGTCCTGAACGATGTCGACGCCCAGCGCGTCGGCAGCGCGCGCATAGCCCCAGGCCACGGCATCGTGGCGCGCCACGCCGGCGCGCCGCTGGAGCATGCCGCAGCGCGGCGGAAACCTGACTTGATCGTCGGCGCCCAGGAGCGGCAGGAATTCGCGCAGCTGTTTCGTATCGAGGAACTCGCCGTCCACGCCGTTGATGTGGAGCGCGTTCGTCCACCGGTGCAGCATCTCTTCGTCGTGCCGGCTGGAGCCCAGGGTCAAGAGCCCGCGCTGGCTGAACATGATGTTGAAGTTCAGCTCTTGCGACAAAGTCTCGTAAAGCCGCAACGACAGATCATAGATGTCCGCGCTCTCTCGGAAGAAATAGTTCGAACGGATGATCGTCGTGTTGCGCCCCGTGTTGCCGCCGCCGATCCAGCCGCGTTCGAGTACCGCGATGTTTCGAATGCCGTGTTTACGCGCCAAGTAATAGGCGGTCGCGAGCCCGTGCCCGCCGCCTCCGATAACGATGACATCGTAGGAGGATTTGGGTTCAGGATTGCGCCACGCCGGCGGCCAGTTCTCGTGGCCGCTCAATGCATGCTTGGCAAGCGACAAAGCCGAATAGCGCACGCCCGTAAAGCCCTCGATGACCAAACCAGGCCGTCATCCCATTGACGAGACCGACTCCCTCGACTGTCCTTCTAGCCCGAAGCCGTACATAAATCACCCGCGCCGCGGGTTTGGTCGGTGGCGACCGGTCGCTTGATCTGTATGCTTGCGCGCCGTTGCACCAGGAGCTTCGAACGCCATGGCCAAGTTCATCGCCGCTGTTGTCCAGGCGGCGCCCGTCGGCTTCGACATCGAGCGAACCCTTGTCAAATTGAACGACCTTGCCGCAGACGCGGCGCGAAGAGGCGCAAAGCTCGCCGTCTTTCCGGAAGCCTTCGTGTCGGCCTATCCCAAGGGTCTTGATTTCGGTGCGCGCGTCGGTATGCGGACGCCCGAAGGGCGCGACATGTTTCGCCGCTATTTCGAAAGCGCGATCGAAGTCCCGGGCCGCGCGACCGAGCGCATGGGCGCGATGGCCAAGGCGAGCAACGTCTACCTCGTCGCCGGTGTCATCGAGCGCGACGGCGCCACGCTCTATTGCACCGTTCTCTGCTTCGCGCCCACGGGCGAACTCGTCGCCAAGCACCGCAAGGTCATGCCCACGGCGATGGAGCGCCTGATCTGGGGCACCGGCGACGGCTCCACGCTTTCCGTCGTCGACAGTCCTCTGGGCCGCATCGGCGCGGTCATTTGCTGGGAAAACTACATGCCGCTGCTGCGCACAGCGATGTATGCGAAGGGCGTCGAACTCTACTGCGCGCCGACCGTCGACTGCCGGCGGACTTGGGCGGCGTCGATGCGCCACATTGCGATCGAAGGCCGCTGCTTCGTGTTGTCTGCCTGCCAATTCGCGCGGCGCTCGGACTACCCCAACGACTATCCGTTCGACGGTGCGCCGTTGGCCGACGCCGACAACGCCCCCGTGCTCATCGACGGTGGCAGCCTCATCGTCGATCCGCTGGGCGAGGTTCTCGCCGGTCCGAACTATGACGGGGAGTGCATCCTGACCGCTGAGATCGACCGCGGCCTGATCGCCGCCGGCAAATTCGACCTTGATGTTGTCGGCCACTACGCGCGCCCCGACATCTTCCAGCTGCATGTTGATGAGCGCGAAAAGTCGGCTGTCGTGACCAAGCGCTCGCCGTGAACCCGCGCCGACATGTTCCCTCCCTGCGGCGGGTTGAGGTATCCAAATCGGAACGTTTTCGGCGTAGATGGGCGCGCACGAGCACGCACTCGTCTTCCTTCGGCCCTTGAGAGCATGGACAAGTCGTTGAAATCACAGGTGAAAATCTTTTCCGTGGCCCCGATGATGGAATGGACCGACAGCCACTGCCGGTTCTTTCACCGCCTCATCACGCGCCGCGCACGGCTTTACACGGAGATGGTTACGACCGGCGCGTTGATGCATGGACCGCGCGCGCGACTGCTTGCGTTCGACCCAGCGGAGCATCCGGTCGCGCTCCAGTTGGGCGGGAGCGAACCCTCCGACTTGGCCGCGTGTGCACGCATGGGCGAGGAGACGGGCTTCGACGAAGTCAATCTCAACATCGGCTGCCCCTCCGAGCGCGTTCAGCGCGGCGCCTTCGGCGCTTGCCTGATGCGTGAGCCGGCGCTCGTCGGCGATTGCGTCGCGGCGATGCGGGCGGCTGTGCATATTCCGGTCACCGTCAAATGTCGTATCGGCGTCGATCAGCACACGGACGAAGCGCTTTTCGCCTTCGTCGAAACCGTCTCGCGCGCGGGCTGCGCTACGTTCATCGTCCACGCCCGCAAGGCGTGGCTCAAGGGCTTGTCGCCCAAAGAGAACCGCGACGTCCCGCCGCTCGACCACGACCTGGTCTACGCGCTGAAGCGTGCGCGCCCCGACCTGACGATCGTCATCAACGGCGGCATCGCCTCGCTCGAACAGGCGAAGGGACACCTGGCCCATGTCGACGGCGCTATGATGGGACGCACCGCCTACCAATCGCCCTGGGTGCTCGCCGATGTCGACACGGCGCTGTTCGCAGATCCGGCGCGCGTCCGCTCGCGCGAGGAAGTCGTGGAGGCGTTCTTGCCTTACGTTTCGCGCGAACTCGCCACGGGCGCGCCGCTGAATGCGATCACGCGCCACGTCCTGGGACTCTTCAACGGCCTGCCGGGCGCGCGGGCGTGGCGCCGTCATCTTGCCGTGAATGCCGTCAAGCGCGGCGCTGGCCTCGAGGTCATCCGCGAAGCGATGACCTTCGTGACGCTGCCGGCGGAGCGTGCCGCCGCGTGAGCATCGAAACATTTGCCGCCGTTCCCGCGGGCGAACTCGCGGCGCTCGCCCTCGGCCTCGGTATCTCGGGCCTTGTCGCGGGCACGGTCGCGGGGCTGCTCGGCGTCGGCGGCGGCATCGTCCTCGTGCCGGTGCTCTATCAAACGCTGATCATCTTGGGCGTCGATGAAGGCGCGCGCATGCCGCTCGCGGTCGGCACTTCGCTCGCAAGTATCATCCTGACGTCCATCCGCTCGACGCTCAGTCACAACGCGAAGGGCGCGGTCGATTGGGGCATATTGAAGTCGTGGGCCGTTCCGACCGTGATCGGCGTTCTTGCCGGCACCTGGCTTGCGTCGATCATCGGCGGCAAAGGCTTGACGATGGTCTTCGCATTCGGCGCGGCGACACTCGGGCTCTACATGATTGCGGGCCGCGAAGACTGGCGTCTCGGGGACAGCGTGCCGCGCGGGATGGGCAGCTGGGTTCTGGGCTTCGGCAACGGCTGCCTTTCAGTCCTCATGGGCATCGGCGGAGGGACCTTCGGGGTCACGGTCATGACCCTCTACGGCACGACGATCCATCGCGCCGTCGCAACCGCCGCGGGCTTCGGCCTTATCATCGGCTTGCCGGGCGCGGTCGGCATGATCGTCAACGGCTGGAACGCGCCCGGTCTCCCGCCGTTCTCGCTTGGCTACGTCAATCTGGTGGGTCTCGCGCTGATCGTGCCGGCGACCATCGTTGCAGCACCTTGGGGCGTCGCGCTCGCGCACAGCCTCTCGCGCCGCACCTTGCGCCTGGCCTTCGGCACGTTCCTTTGCCTGACGGCCGTTCGCATGGGTTGGGCTTTGATCGGCTAGATCTTCTGATCGTAAGCGCCGACGTGCGGGTTCTTCGAAAGCCGCGCGTCGATATCGGCGAACATCCCGCGCATGCGTTCCTCGGACGTCGGGCTCTCGACGACGACGACCAAGCTCGGCTTGTTCGACGATGCGCGCACCAGACCCCACGTGCCGTCCTCGAGCGTCACCCGCACGCCGTTCACCGTCACGAGATCGCGGATCGCAAGCCCCATGATCTTCTCGCCGCGCGCCTGGGCGGCTTGATACGCGGCGACGATCTCCTCGACCACGCCGTATTTCTTTTCGTCAGCGCATTTCGGCGCCATCGTCGGCGAGGCGTATGTCTTAGGCAGGCTGTCGTAGAGCGTCGACATCGTCTGGCCGGCCGCGTGATCCAGCATGTGCAACACGGCGATCGCCGCGATGATGCCGTCGTCATAGCCCCGCCCGATCGGCGGGTTGAAGAAATAGTGTCCGCTCTTCTCGAAGCCGGCCTGCGCGCTCAATTCGTGCGCCCGGCGCTTGATGTAGGAATGCCCGGTCTTCCAATACTCGGTCCTCACGCCGTTCGCCTTCAAAACCGGATCGGTCATGAACAGGCCGGTGGATTTCACGTCGACCACGAACCGCGTGTTCTTCTGTTGCGCCGACATGTCGCGCGCGATCAGAACGCCGACCTTGTCCGCGAAAATCTCGCGCCCAAGATCGTCGACGACGCCGCAGCGGTCGCCGTCGCCGTCGAAGGCAAGTCCCACGTCCGCGCGGTTATGCTTCACCGCGTCGGCGAGCGCGTGCAGCATCTTCATGTCTTCGGGGTTGGGATTGTAGCGTGGGAAGGAATGGTCGAGCGTCGCGTCAAGCGGCACGACCTCGGCGCCGATACGCGCAAGCGCCTCAGGTGCAAACACGCCCGCGGTGCCGTTGCCGCACGCCGCCACGACTTTGATCGGGCGCGACAATTTCTTGGTCGACGTGACGTCGTCGAGATAGCGCTCTCGCATTGCCTCGACCGTCCGATAGTGGCCGTCGGTGCGCCCGCGTGCCCGACCTTCGAGCGTGATGCGCTTCAACGCCGTCATCTCGTCGGGCCCGAAGGTCAGCGGCCGCGCCGCGCCCATCTTCACGCCGGTCCAGCCGTTCTCGTTGTGGCTCGCCGTGACCATCGCAACGCACGGCGCATCGAGCGCGAATTGCGCGAAATAGGCGACCGGCGACAGCGCCAAACCGATATCAAGCACCTCGGCGCCGCCGCTCACGAGGCCCAGCGCCAACGCCTGCTTCACGCTCAAGGAGTAGGAGCGATAGTCGTGTCCGATCACGATGCGCGGCTTGACGCCCATCTCGTGGATCAGCGTCGCAAGGCTCAGGCCCAGCGCCTGGATCCCGATCAGATTGATCTCTTGGGGGAACAGCCAGCGTGCGTCGTACTCGCGAAACCCGTTCGGCGAGATCAGCGGCACGGTCTCGAATTCGACCGTGTTCGGCTTCAGGTCCGCGCGTGGGGCAGGGAACATCCGTTATCCCTCGATGAACACGCAGGCTTTAGGGGGCCGGGCCCGAACTTGCAACCTTGGAGAGCGCGGCGACAAAGGCGTCGACGGCCTGCGCCAAGGTCCCGTCGTTGACGATCTTCAGGTCGCTCGCGACCGCGACGGAACGCTTCACCCGATCCAGAACTTGGGGTTCGCTCTCGCGCCCTCGGGCCTTGAGCCGCGCCGCGAGCACGGCGCGCGGAGCCGTCACCTCGATCACGCGCACCGGGGCAAAGCGCCGCCGCGCCTCTTCGACGACCGCCCGCGAGACATTGACGACGACGTGCATGCCGCGCGTCAAATGATCTTCGATCGCGAACGGAATACCGTAGGCCAGATCATGCGCGCGCCAGCTCAATGCGAACGCGCCGTCGCGCTCGTGACGGTCGAATGTAGCGGCGTTCTCAAAGACGTGCTCTTCGCTCGGGTCCTTCTCGCGCCGCGTGATGACGCGCTTCGGGAACAGATAACGCCCGCTAAGATGCAACTTCGCCCGCGCCCCGGCGATCAAGGAATCTTTGCCCGCGCCCGATGGGCCGACGACCAAGAACAGCGTGCCGCGCAAGTCTTAGTCCCTGAGAACGAGTTCGTCGGACTCGATTGAGAATTTCGACAGAGTCTTGAAAAAGCTCATGCCGAGCAACGATCCCGAAAGCCCGCGCGAAACAGCGGCTCGCACGTCCTGGCGCACGATTGAGCCGACTCGTACTTCATCAAGGGTGACTTCGGCTGCACTTGCTTGCCCATTCGCGGTCGAGACGACCAGCGTGAAGTTCAGCTCGTCCACGTTGATACCCGCGCGCGCCGCGTCGGACGCGCTGAGCACGACCATGCTGGCGCCCGTGTCGGCGAGCATGCGGATGCTCGTTCCGTTGATGTCCGCGTCGGCATAGAAATGGCCGTCGTCGGCGGTCCGCAACACGACCTCGGAGCCGGAACGCTGCACGGGCATCGCGGGGTTCACTTCGCCGGCGACGCGTTGCCAAAACGGCGTGAGTTCGTTGCGGTAGGCATAGACCACGACGAGGCCGAACCCGATCGCGATCCACATCAACGCATACCGCACGGCCTGGCTTGCCGATCCGCGCCATCCCAGAATGAGCGAACTCATCAACAACACGAGCAGCGTGACGGAATACGTGAAGTGCGCGGACCCTTGGTCGGTACCGAATACGTGTCCGCTTCCGGCCGCGACCCATATGACAAGCAGCGTGACCGCAACGAGTGCGATCACAAGGACGATGACCCTGTTCATGGCGGCACTCTACCGGAAACGTCGCAACACCTCGATCAGGCAGTCTACACTTTTCCAACGATGTGGAAATTACGAGGTGGCCGGCGCCGGGCCCCGCCTTAATGGATAGCATACCGTCCAAGATCAGTCTTTGAGCACGAGTTCGTCGGACTCCATCGACACCTGGGATAGCGTATTGAAGAAGCTCATGCCGAGCAGGGATCCGGAGAGCCCTCGCGCGACCACCGCGCGCACGTCATGCCGGACGATCGAGCCGACGCGCACTTCGTCGAGCACCACGACGGCAGCTCTTGCGCTGCCGTTTGCAGTCGAAACGGAAAGCACGTAGTCGAGACTGTCGGGATCGAGTCCTATGCGTTCCGCATCGTCTTCGCCCAGCGCCACCACGCTTGCGCCTGTGTCCGCCAGCATGCGAACGGTAGTCCCATTGACATCCGTCTCGACATAAAAGTGCCCGTTGGCGGCGCGCTGCAGCACGACGTCCGTGCCGGAGCGTTGAATTGGCTTTGCAGCGCTGGACGCGGTGTCGGAGCCGCCGCCGGCGCCTGCCGCACACCATGCCAATAGCGTTCCGATGACGGTGAACGTGATGGCGAAACTGATG
>JBGOVA010000194.1:0-8399 GCA_041477875.1 Micropepsaceae bacterium
ACGCGGCCGTCGCCGCGGCGCGCCGCCAATTGGGCAAGCCGAACGATTTTTTCCTTCGCCGCAGCTGGGACGCGCTTTATTCGAGCGAGCTCGTGCGGCTGGCCTATGGCGAGATCGGGTTCGATCTCGGGCGCCTGCAGAAGATGACCGCGGTGACGGCCGACCTGACGACCGTGAAATCGCTGTTCAACCGCAGTTGGGCCGACGAGCCGGATTGCAAAAAGCGCAACCTCGACCGCGACCAGTGCTGGATGCTGGTGGCAAGGCAAGAAGTCATCACGCCCGCCAGCATCGTCGGCGACAGCGAGTTGACGAAGGTCTACTCGACGATGAAATGACGCGTGGTCGGCAACGGGTGCCCGACTAGGGCCTCAGCGCGGAGTAGAGCGAAATCGAGCCCGTGGGCGTCGGGATCACGCTGTTTTCCTTGATGTCGACGAACCCAGCCTGGTTCATCAGGTCCGGCAAGATTCCGTCCGCGTTCGGCTGGGTGTTCGCGAAGCCGTCCAACGTCTGGACGTGCTTGAAGGCAAAGCGCATCAATGGCGAATTCTGCAAGCCGTAGTCGGCGATGTGGAGCTCGCCGCCCGCGCGCAACCCCACGAACGCGTTGAGCAACGTCGCCCTTTTTGCGGCGAGCGGGACTTGATGCAAGACAAGGCTCGAGACGATCTTGTTCGGGCGGATGTGCGAGGCGATCGATCCCGCGTCCTGCGCGTAGCCGCTGGAGAAATGGATCAACAAGTCGCCGTCGCGCGCCTTGTTCTCGGCCCGCGTCAAGATGTCCGGGTCGGGATCGATGCCGTAGATCGAGGCCCCCGGGCAGGCGCGCTTCAGCATGATCGCCAGCGTTCCCGTGCCGCAGCCGAGATCGAGGATGACGTCGCGCGGTTCGGGCGAAATTTGCCTAACGAAGGCGCGCCGCCACGTGCGCTCGCAGGTGAGGAGCGAGATCGTCGTATCGTAAAACGGCGAGAGGCGATGATCGCCCAACGCGGGAACGTAGTTTCGACTGTTCATTGGCCAGTTCTCCCCGGCCGGGACTTCCGTCCCGGATGTAGTGACGAACAAGGCTCGATTCAACATCTGGGATAGTGACGCATGAGGTTCACGTCTGTGACTCGGATCACTTGATGCGAACCGAGTATTCCATCCCGTGACCGAGCGGCAGTGTAACGGATTCGAATCCGTTCGCGCGATCCTGCATATGGGCAACGTACGGCCGCAGCGTCTTTTTGAAAGTGAAAATATTGTCAGCCAATACAACCGCGCCTGCACGCATTTTGGGCGAAAGCATCTTGATCATCGGCAGATAGATGTCTTTCCAACCATCGAGCAGCAGGAAATCGATCGGATCTTCCAATGCTGCCAATGTTTTCATCGCATCGCCTTCAAGTATGTCCACAAATTGCGCGAGGCCCGCTTCCGCGACATTTGCGCGCGCTGCTTTAACCTTTTTTGATTCGAGTTCGGTGCCGATGACGCGTCCGCCGTTCGCGCGCGCCGCCGCCGCCAAATAGATCGTCGAGATCGCGAATGACGTTCCGAATTCGACGATGTTGCGTGCGTTGATCGCGCGCGCGGTGACGTAGAGCAACTTTCCCTGATCGGGATCGACGGGGATGTAGGCGTCCTTCAAATACGGTGCGGCCGCATCGAAAATGCGTTTGCCCGTCATCGTCGCCAGCGCAATCGCGGGCAGCGCACGGAGGAAAACCCAACGATCACCTTTCGCGCGTTCGTGCAGTTTCTTCAGCGTGCGCGCGACTTTCGGATCGTCGAGGCCGATGTCGCGATTGATCATCTGCAGCGTCATGGGTTGACCTCCCGTGCGTCGATGACCGGCGCCACGACGTTCGCGGGTTGTTTGCAGTCGACGGCGATCGTCATAGTCACGTGCGGCTTGTTCCCGGGAGTAAAGTGAGCTATTGCTCGCTTTATATGAGCATTTGCTCGGATTTGAAACTCGCAAACGGTGACGGCATGGCGGGCCCCAAGAAAACCTCGGCAACTCCCCGGAAAATGCCTGCACAAGATCGCTCGCGCGCGACAGTCGGCATTATTCTGGACGCGGCTGCTCGCATTTTGGTCAAAAATGGCTACGACGCCTTCACGACCAACCGGGTGGCGGAGAAGGCCGGGGTCAGCATCGGCTCGCTCTATCAGTATTTTCCGAACAAGGAGGCGCTCATCGGCGAGCTGCAGCGCCGGCACGTCGAGGAGCTCGAGCAGGGGATCGAGGAGATGGCGGCGCAGCCCCAGTCAGCGCCGCTCGCCGATATCGTGCGCGCCGCCGTCGAGCGCAACGTGAGAGCGCATTTGGTCGACCCCGCGCTGCACCGCGTGCTGTCGGAAGAGATTCCGCCGCTCGGCAAACTCGACTGGGAGGCGGGCTTTATCGAGCGCGCGAAGCGGCTCGTGCGGCGCGCGTTCGAGGCGCGGCGCGAGGAGATCGTGGTGCCCGACCTCGACCTTGCCGTCTATGTGGTCATGCGCACGGTGGAGGCCACCGTCCACGATGCGGTCACCGAGCGGGAGGGCGACGTGGCATCCGGCGCGCTCGTGGAGGAAGTGACGCGAATGATCGTGAGCTATTTGACGGGCAAGCCGCTTGCCGCGGCGCGGAAGATCAAGGCTGTGGCGGCGTAGGCCGCGCCCAAGTCGGCTTGACTTCGCACCGTGCCGAACGGACCATCGGTCCCAAAGGCACGAGCCCAGGGGTGTCATGTATACGCTGCGTCATTTCATGTGGCAGACGTGGAGGAGCATCGTCTCCTTCTTCCTGTCATTCATCGTCCTCGGCCTCATGGTCTGGTTCACGCCCGATTGGGTCACGGGGTTCGTCGAGACGGCGGGTTCGCTCAAGTATTTCGTCACGGGCGCCGCGACCGATCTGCTCGGGTACGGACAGCCGTCGGCGTTGTTCTCGCTGGTGGTCGGCGACACGGCGATTGCACTCACGCTCATGACGCTGTTCACGCGCGTGATCGTGCTGACGCTGATCCTGTGGCTCGGCGGCTTGATCTACCGCCGCGTCTTCGGCGGCAGCTCGTCCGCGGACTAACGGTGTGTTGAGCGCGGATTTCTTTTGGCCGGTGTCGGATGTGATCGTATCCGACATCGAGTTTACCGATCCGGACGCGCCGATCGAAGACATGGTGATCAGGTCCGTGACGCAGCCGATTTGCTTCGGCTTCGTGCCGGAGCGCGCGAACGGCGGGGCGGTGCTCGTTTGCGCCGGCGGCGGCTACACGCAGCTTGTCATCGGTAAGGAGGGCGTCGAGATCGCGCGCTGGCTCACCGGTCTCGGCTTCTATGCGTTGGTGCTCGCGCATCGCCTTCCCGATGCGGTCGGCGGCGCGAAGGCGCCCGTCGACGACGCGATGGAGGCGATGCGCCTCATCCGCGCGCGGAGCACGGAGCTTGGCGTGACGCGCGTGGGGGCGCTGGGGCTCTCATCGGGTGGGCATCTCGCAGCGTCTCTCGCGTCCGAATATCCAAGCGCCTGGCGAGCGCCCGCTTCGGCGTATGCGCGTTTCGCGAGCCGTCCGGATTTTCTCGTCGTCGGCTATGCGCCGATCTCGACGAACGCAGCGGGGCGCACCGTCGTCGACGGCAAGGCGCCGCTGACGCCGCCGGAGAAGCAGGCGCTTTACGACGCAGTGCAGCCCGACGCTCATCTCGCGCCGGACCCGCCGCCCGCTTTCTTCTTCTATTCGGCGAATGATCGTGTTGTGCCGGTCGAGAACGGGCGGCGGTTGCACGCGGCCTTCGAGGCGCACGGGGCGAGCGCCGAGCTGCACATCTTTGCGGACGCGCCTCACGGTTTCGCGCTGCGCACGCCCAAGATTCCGGCCGGCCGATGGCCCGCTCTCTGCGAGGCGTGGCTTCGGAGAATTGGGGCGCTGTAATCCCCGCCTCGCTAGCGGTTCAATTCGCGCATCGCCTTGTCGAGGCCTTCGAGCGTCAGCGGGTACATGCGGTCGCTCAGGATCTGCTTCATGATCTGGATCGAGGGCGTGTATTCCCAGTGGCGCTCGGGCACGGGGTTCAGCCAGATCACGTGCTCGTAGATGCGCGTCATGCGTTCGAGCCAGACGGCGCCCGGTTCTTCGTTCCAATGCTCGACCGAGCCGCCGGGATAGGTGATTTCGTACGGGCTCATCGTCGCGTCGCCGACGATCACGATCTTGTAGTCGTGCGGGTATTTGTGCAGCACGTCCCAGGTCGCCGTCTTTTCGTTGTGGCGGCGGCGATTGTCCTTCCACAGGTTCTCGTACACGCAATTGTGAAAGTAGAAGAAATCCATGTGCTTGAATTCGGTGCGCGCGGCGGAGAACAGCTCCTCGCAGAGCTTGATATGCGCATCCATCGAGCCGCCGATGTCGAAGAAGATCAGCACCTTGACCTTGTTGTGGCGTTCGGCGCGCATGACGAGGTCGAGATAGCCTTGATGGGCCGTGGTGCGGATCGTTTCGGGCAGGTCGAGTTCGGTCAGCGCGCCCTCGCGCGCCCATTTGCGCAGGCGGCGTAGCGCGATCTTGATGTTGCGCGTGCCGAGCTCGACGGAATCGTCGAGGTTCTTGTACTCGCGCTTGTCCCAGACTTTGACCGCCTTGCCGTGGCGGCTTTTGTCTTGGCCCATGCGGATGCCTTCGGGATTGTAGCCGTAGGCGCCGAAGGGCGAGGTGCCGCCCGTGCCGATCGCCTTGTTGCCGCCTTCGTGGCGCTTCTTTTGTTCCTCGAGGCGCTTCTTCAGCTCCTCCATCAGCTTTTCCCAACCGCCGAGGGATTCGATCTGCTTCTTCTCTTCCTCGGTCAGGAATTTTTCGGTGAGGGCCTTGAGCCAGTCTTCCGGGATCTGCGCGAGTTCGGTGGGGTCGAGCGTTTCAAGACCCTTGAAGGCGTGGGCGAAGACGCGGTCGAACTTGTCGAGATTGCGTTCGTCCTTCACCAGGGCGGTGCGCGAGAGGTAGTAGAACTCATCGACCTTCATCTCGATGACTTGCTTGTCGAGCCCTTCCATGAGGGCGAGGTATTCCTTCAGCGTCACCGGCACTTTGGCCTGACGCAGGTCGTGGAAGAAGTTGAGGAACATGGGCACACCGAATAGCGATACGGGTAGCTTAGCGGGGGTTTGACCCGCGCGCCATCGGCTGCGAGATCGCGGTTTCCCCGGCGTTAAGTCAGTCGGCGGGCGTCTTCCTCGGGATGCTGACGACGCCGGTCTTGCTGTTGCCCGTGGCGACGGGCCTTGCCTTGCCGAGCACGATGTTGCGCATGAGCGGCGTCAACGTCGCGAGGCTTGGGCGCCCGCGGAAGAAGGCGAACGTCGAGGTCAGGTAGCTCTCTCTGCGGATCAAGGCGTGAATGATCGGGGCGCCATTGCCCGCCTTGTCGATGAGCATGTTCGCGCCAGTGTCGGCGTCGATGATCCATGTCGGCGGATCTTCCACCGTCATCAGAGTGAAGCGGTCGACCGGGCCGCCCGGGCTAATGCTCGGGATAGAGTCATCCAGCGTGTCGTCGTTGGGTCGGGAAGGCAGCACGTTGCGCCAGTAGAGCAGCGGGGTTTGGGGATCGCGTATCGCTTCTTCAACGCACCAAATCTCCTGCCGGCTCTTGGCGGCCTGATCCTCTTCCGCCTGGGCCGATAGGCCGCCGATGAGCGACAGGCGCGTAATCAACACGCCGTCCGTGACGCGCACGCCATCGCGCTCGACGGCGTGCGCTACGGCGCATGTGGCGAGGTGTGCGCCGGCGGTAGCCTCAATTTGCTGAGTGAGCTTCGAGATTGCTTCCAGCACGTCGGTCCTCACCCCCACGTGGTACGTTGCGCGGTATTTCAGCGTCCAACCGGAGAGGTCGGCCGCCCACAGGCGCGTCAGGGCGCCGCTATGCAGTGCATACAGCGCGCTCACGAATCCGGTCGTGGTGGACGGCATGGGCACGGGGACGCCTATGATTTTGGCGTCGTCATTGTGTGCCGTGAGCGCGGCGCGAGCGGCGTCAAAATCGTCGGCGAGCGTTTGTCCAGTGCGCTTGGTCAGGAAGATTGTGATCCGCGCGTCGATGCCTTTGTCGAACCTACAACCGACATCGAGACCAGAGGCATCATCGGTTCTGAGTAAGGTTCGCTCGAACCCGCCAATGCTTGCAGGGCAGGTCAGGGCCGTTTGCAGATGGATCGCTGTTCCGTCCACGCCGACTCGCCAAACGCTCTTCGGCGACACTTCCGCTGCGCGTTCGACACGACTGTCGGTGTCGCGTTCGTGGCGCTGCCCCGGCGTCGCGTCACTTGGCGCACTCACGAATAGCGTTGCGAGGAGCAGGAACATCGGCGTTTCCAAATGTTGGCGGCTTCAAGCTCTTCTGGCGGTGCAGGAGACGAAGCCGGTCTCCTTGCCGTCGTAGCCGACGCCGCGACCTTCGTCGATGGCGATCGCGGACCAGCCTCCGCTCGCATGCAAAGCCGCGGTCAATTCGTCGTCGCTGAGATAGTTGTAGTAGCGGCCCAGCTCGTCGCGGCCTTCAGCGCCGCCCGACTTGAAGTTGGCGAAGAGCAGGCCTTGCGGTCTCAGAGCGCGATGGACGAGCGAGAGCACGTGCGGGAGAGCCGGGCGCGGGACGTGCAGCAAGGAGGCGCTGGCCCAGACGGCGCCGAACGCCTCCACATAGTCCAAATCTTCGAACAGCAGAACGCGGACCGGGCGACCCGTGCGTTTCTCTGCTTCGCGCGCCATTTCGGCGCTGCCGTCGATTGCGGTTACGTCGAAGCCCGCGGCGATGATCGTCTGCGTGTCGCGGCCTGTGCCGCAGCCGAGGTCAAGCACCGCGGCGCCCTTGGGAAGCGCGGCCAGAAACCGAGTCAGTCCTTTGGACGCGCCGATGTTGTCCGATCGCGTGCCATAGGCGGACGCTTCGGTTGCGTAGAACAACAGCGTCGCGAGGTCGTGGGCGGGGTCGTTGATCATCGTGTCCCTCATCTTCCTGGGGCGCGGGTATCTTGCCCCCTGCTCGGCAAGGAAGAAGAGCGGGCAAGAATGCCCGCGCTCTCAGAAGGCTTGTGCGTTGGCAACGTTTGTTCTATATTTGTCCTGATTATCAAGTTGACATATGTGAGGGGGCTTCCTATATTCAGTCATAGGAGGCCGCGCCATGGCAAAAACGCTGACAATTCAGGACTTTTTCGCCCTCTTCCCGACCGAAGAGGCTTGCCTTGAGCACCTGATGACGTTGCGGTTTGGCGACGAGTTTGCGTGCCCTAAATGCGGGGAAATCGGCAAGTTTCGGAAGCTCGCCAAGCAGCCCGCCTACACCTGTAATTGCGGCAACCACGTTCACCCGATGAAGGGGACGATCTTCACGGACAGCCATACGCCGCTCATGAAGTGGTTCTATGCGATCTACCTTTTCACAACGACGCGCCACGGTGTGCCCGCGAAGGAGTTGCAGCGGCAACTTGGCGTCAGCTACCCGACCGCGTTTCGTATGGCGCACCTGATCCGCGCGCACATGGCGAACGTGGACGGCGACCCGATGCTTGGCGGCCATGTCGAGATCGACGAGACGTTCATCGGCGGCAAGGTGCGCGGCGAAGGCCAAGGGCCGCACCAAGAGCGCAAGACGGTTGTACTGGGCATGGTGGAACGCGGCGGGGACATAATCACGCGCGTTGTGCCGAACGTCCGTCGCGAGACGCTTGTCCCGCACATTCTCGACAACGTGGTTCCGGGCACGACGGTCAGCACGGACGAACTGCATTCCTACAAGCGCCTTGGCGAGGCTGGGTACGATCACCATAGCGTCAACCACGCGGCGAAGGAATATGCGCGCGGTTCGATCCACACGAACACGATTGAAGGCTTCTGGTCGATACTGAAGCGTTCGATCTGCGGCACGCACGTTCATGTGTCGCCTAAGTACCTTCATCGCTACCTCGGCGAGTTCGAGTACCGCTGGAACCTCCGCCGCGCGCCGCACCTGATGTTTTCGCGGCTAGTGGACGGTTTTTGACCATCGCCTTTAGCGTGGCCTCGAAAGCATCAGCGTCGCCCTGTGATGCGCGCTCTTTCATGAAGCGCTTGAGAAGCTTCGGATTTTTGCGAACCTCTTCAAGGCTGATGAATTTGCCGTGTGACATTCAGGCTACCAAATCTCGCGGGTCGCATTCGTCTCGCGATACGCGAGATGCGTTCAATACCGTACGGAGTCCTATGCTGGAGTGGAGAGAGTGGAGAGACATCTGATAAAATTGCTCGGATAAATACACATTTGCTCCCGCAACAATTCCAAATTTGAAGAGCAAATTGGCTAGTGGCGCAGATGCCGCCTTCGTATCGCCGAAACGAAAAATACCTTCAACATCTCGAACTATCCATTTCGCGGAGCCAATCCCG
>JBGOVA010000290.1:0-4088 GCA_041477875.1 Micropepsaceae bacterium
AACCCGGCCGCCAAGACCGATCCGAAATCGCCGATCTTCGGCATGCCGATCCTCGACGTCGAACGGGCCAAGACCGTTCTCTTCATCAAGCGCGGCATGGGCTCGGGCTATGCCGGCGTCGAGAACGAGCTCTTCTTCCGCGACAACACGATGATGCTCTTCGGCGACGCGAAGAAGATGACCGAAGAGATCGTCAAGGCGTTGGGATGAGCCTGCGCATCCGCGATGCCGAGCTTCCTCGCGACAAGCCCGCACTGTTGCGGTTCATCGCCGGCTTGAATGCCTTCGAAGCGAAGTTCGAGACCAACCGTCGCCTCGACGACGCATTCCCTGCTGAATTTCTGACCGAACTCGTCGAGCGGGCGAAGACCAGGCAAGGCCGCCTGTTCGTCGCCGCAGAGGGCGACGGCCCTCTCGGCTGGGCCATGTGCTACGTCGAGCAGCACGAAGCATTCGTCCGCCCCGCGTTGCGCGACTACGGCTACATCGCCGAAATGTATGTCGAGGAGGCCGCGCGCGGGCGCCACGTCGGCCGGATGTTACTAAAGTCTTGCGAAGACCATTTCCGCGCCCTGAAGCTCACCAACATCGTCATCGGCGCCCTGAACGCAAACGATCGCGCCATGCGGGCTTACCGCGCCGCCGGTTATGCTGACTACGCTGTTAACCTCCGCAAGCTATTATAGCTGCGTCGTCTCACCCGCCTGACACCATGTGCCGGACGGGTTAGAGATGGCCGACCAACCGACCGAAGGATCATTGCAATGCTTAGCCGCCGCCTGCTTCTTGCCCCCGTTCTCGCCGGGCTCTTGCTTGTAACGGCGTCCTGCACCAATCCCTTCGCGCCGAGCACGACCGAGACCCCGGAGACGACGGTCGCGCCGGAAGTCAAGACAACGGTCGAGCAATACGTTGCCAAAGTGAACGCGCGCGACGCGGCGGGCGCGGGCCAGTTCTATGTCGACGAGCCGGGCTTCCTCTGGATCGACGACGGGCGCGTCGTTTATGAAAACCGCTCGGCGGCGATCACCGGCATGACGAACTTTCTCGGCGGCTTCCCCGAGTCGCGGTTCGACGCCTACGACATCAGGGTCTCGATGCTGGGCGAGGAAGCCGCCGTCGCAACCTTCAAGTTCACGCAAACCGTTTCGGCGAACGCGCAGGCGTCGCTGAAATTCGAAGGCACCATGACCATGGCCATGGCCAAGCGCGACGGTGCCTGGAAGATCGTCGTCGGCCACAAAAGCGGCGGTTCCGCCCACTGATCGCGCGGCCTGGTCCCGCGCGCCGCAACTAACCATTGCCTCCCCTGAGTCCAGCGTCGGCGAGGCCGTCCGAGGGTCCCGTCATCTGGTGTTGATCTTGCACCGAGCGGCATGGTTCTTTGCCGCCCGCAAGTAGTAGGGGTCATGGGGGACGCAGTCCTCGAGTTAACGGGCGTCACAAAATGGTACGGCGACTTCCTCGCCGTCGACCGTGTGACCTTCGCCGCGCCGAAGGGACGCATCCTCGGGCTCCTGGGCCCCAACGGCGCCGGCAAGACGTCGACCCTGCGCATGATCCTCGGTATCACGACGCCCGACGCCGGAAAGCTCGCGATCTTCGGCAAACCGCCCGGCAGGTCGGTCCAGCGGCGCATCGGGTATCTGCCCGAGGAACGTGGCCTCTACCGCCGCATGTCGGCACGCGACACCGTGATCTATTTCGCCAAGCTCAAAGGCATGAGCGCGCGCAAGGCGCGCAAGCGCGCGGACGAACTGCTCGACGACCTGGGCTTGGGCTACGCCAAGGACCGTCGCATCGAAGCGCTGTCGAAGGGCATGGCGCAGAAGGTCCAGCTCATCACCGCCATCGCGCACGACCCGGAACTGGTCATTCTCGATGAACCGTTCTCGGGGCTCGATCCGATCAACCAGAACGAACTCGAAGTCGCCATCCGCCGCCTTGCCGCCGCCGGCACGACGGTGCTGTTCTCGACCCACACGATGAGCCATGCCGAACGCCTCTGCGATCAGTTCGTCATCTTGGTCAAAGGCCACAAGGCATTCGACGGAACGCTGACCGAAGCGCGCGCGTCGGTGCCCCGCACCATCAAGCTCGAGTCGGAAAACGACCTCTCGTTCCTCAAGGGCGTTCCCGGCGTCTCGGCCGTCGAGCCGCCATCGGAGAAGATCCCCCATTGGGAGGTGACGATGGCGCGCGGCGCCGACCCGCAGCTCGTCCTCGCCGCCTGCTTCGAACACCAGGTCAAGCTCACGCGCTTCGACTCCTCGCCGCCGAGCTTGCATGAGGTTTTCGTCATGCTCGCCAACGGCGACGCGGAAGGGGCCGAGCCATGAGGCAAGTCTGGCTCATCGCCTGGCGCGGCTTCGTCTCGCACGCAACCTCGCGTGCGTTCCTGATCGGCCTCATGCTGCTGCCGATCTACATGCTGGTCGGCGGCGCGCTGCCGACGATATCGCAGTCCCAGCTTTCATCGCTGGGCGGCGACATCCGCCACTTCGCGGTGATCGACGAGACCGGCGTCATTCTGCCCGCGATCGACGAGGCGCTTGAGCGCGACGTGATCGCGCGCGGCTTGATCGCACTGTCGGCCTACGCCACGGACAACGCCGACGCCGACCTGTTCCGCGCCGCCGAGCCCCGACTCGCCGCCCTGTTGCTCGACGGCGATCCCCAAAGCCTGAGCACACTCACGGCCATTGAGGCGCTCGGCGGTATCAGCAACGCCTTCGTCAAGCTTCGGCCTTACCTGAAGCCCGACTCGCCGGACTTCAACGCGCCGGGCCGCAGGTTCTATCGCGTGGCGGTGCCGGACGAGATTGCACACAGCGCCGACGCCGATATCGTCGGGGCCGCCAAACCCTATTTGTCCGGCGACACGCTCGTGCCCGGACCTTTTCGCACGGCGCAGCTTTGGGCCCTGTTGGTGGTGCCGAAGGGCTTCGTCGACGGCAGCGAACCCGCGCAATACATCTGCGACGACCTGACACGTGCCGGGCTAAAGGAATTTCTCCGTGCGGCGCTCGATGGCGAACTGAAGCGTATCCAAGCCCAAGCGCTCGCCGTTCCACTCGACAAGATCGATGAGATGCTTGGCGCCGCCCGCCCCATTCAAGCGATCGATCCCGATCCCGCGCTCCACGCCGTCACCGGCGCGCGCCAGCTCACCATCGTCGGCGCGATCATCATCTATCTGATGCTGTTCATGGCCGTCTTCATGACCGCGAACATGGTCGTGATGGCGCTCGTCGAAGAGAAGAGCAACCGCGTCGCCGAGCTTCTGCTCTCCTGCGTGCGCGCCGAAACGCTGATGGCGGGCAAGTTGTTCACGGGTTTGATGCTCGCCGCATTCCTCGTCGGCGTGTGGATCGCGACGGCGCTCGTCAGCATCGACCTTTTGTTCCCGAGCGCCAAAGCGATCATGCTGAACCTGACGGCAAATTTCACCAGCCCCGTTCAGGTGCTTCAGCTGTTCGTTTTCTTCGCCCTGTCGTATCTGACCATCGGCGCTTTCTTCCTCGCCGCCGGAAGTGCAGCAACGTCCATGACCGACGCCCAGGCGATCGTGGCACCCGCGACCATGGTCACGCTGCCCGTCTTCATGCTGCCGATCGCGATCGCCTACGCGCCCGACGGCGGGCTCGGTCGCATCGCGTCCTACATCCCGTTCTTCGCGCCCTTCACGATGATGGTGCGCTCGATGGGCGAGCCTCAGGGGATCGACATTCTGGGCGCGCTCATCGTGAGCATTGGAACGCTGTGGTGGATGATCCGCCTCGTCGCCCGCGTCTTCAGGGCGAACCTGCTGAGGCCCGATTCCACGTCGTCGTTTCTCGCCTTCCTGCGCGACTTGTGGCGGACGCCGAAGCACTCATGAAATGACAAAGGCCGCGCTCCCCTTGAGGAACGCGGCCTTCAAAATTCGGCTCAGGCGAATGCGCTCAGCGCGGCTTCGGCGGCGGCTTCGGCAGCAAACCCTCGCGCTGCAGCTTCTTGCGTTGCAGCTTGCGGGCGCGGCGTATGGCTTCCGCCTTCTCGCGCGCGCGCTTCTCGGACGGCTTTTCGTAGTGGTTGCGCAGCTTCAT
>JBGOVA010000320.1:0-2836 GCA_041477875.1 Micropepsaceae bacterium
CGCTTCGAAACCGCGATCCGCCCCTTGCGCGACGCCGGCAAACTCGGCGCCGTCCACTTCCAATTCCCGCCCTGGGTGAAACCGGCGCCGCGCGTGTTCGAACACATGGAAGACTGCGCGAAGCGATTGGCCGGCTACAAGCTAGCGCTCGAATTCCGTCACACGAGTTGGTTCGACGCCGAACATCGCGAAGCGACGTTTGCGTTCCTTCGCCAGCACGCCTTGGTTCACACTGTCGCCGACGAACCGCAAGGCTTCGCGAACAGCGTGCCTGCGCTGTGGGAGGTGACAAACCCCGACCTCGCGGTGATCCGCCTTCACGGTCGCAACAGTTCGATGTGGGGAACGCCCGGTGCCACGGTCGAAGAGCGCTTCGACTACATGTACACCGACGCCGAGCTTGCCGAGATCGGCGAAGACGCCGAACGCCTCGCCGAGCAGGTGCGCCAGATCCACGTGATCTTCAACAACAACCACCGCGACCAAGGCCACAAGAACGCATCGACGCTAATGCGCTGGCTTCGCCTTCGCCAGTAGGCCGTGAGCTTACTTTCCGATCTTCAGCGTCGCACTGCCCTTTGCGACCAGCTCACCTGCCTCGTTGCGCAACTCGGCTTCCGCAAATGCGATCGACTTGCCGCGATGGCGCACCCATCCCTCGCCGATGAGCACCCCGGCATCCGCCCGCCCGATGAATGACGTCTTGAGTTCAAGCGTCACCTGCGATGTGCCCGGCTCGCGATGCGTCAGCCGCGTTGCATGTCCGCACAACGTATCGAGCATCGCCGCCAAGAACCCGCCGAACACCCGCCCACCGCGATTGATGAAATTGTCGCCCGCGACAAACGACGCCTTGATGTAGCCGCGCGATGGATCGGTCGCGAGCACCTTCTTGCCCAGCGTCGCCGCAGCAGCCGACTCCGCGCCCACATTTCCCCCGTCGCTCGTCATTCAGCCGACAATCCCCGCTCCTTCTTCACGTTGTCATAGGCGCCGTTGATCGCGGCCAGCTTCTCCGTCGCCAGCCGCACGAACTCCGCCGGCACGCCGCGCGCGATAAGACTATCGGGATGGTTCTCGCGCACGAGCTTGTAGTATGCGCGCTTCAGATCCTCATCCGAGATCGAGCGCTCGACACCGAGAATGACGTAGGGGTCTTCGCGATCCGGCCCGAAATGCGACGCCCGAATGCGCTGGAACTCGCCCTCCGAGAACCCGAAAATCTGAGCAACCTGCCTCAGATACTCAAGCTCGCCGGGATGCAGACGATTGTCCGCCTTCGCGATCACGAACAAGCTGTCGAGCAAATCCTCGAGCACGCCCGGCCGGTTGCGAAACAGCGAGGCAAGCTGCTTGGCGTAGGAGTCGAAGCCCGCGACATCCTGCTTGGCGAGATTGAACAAATGGCCCACATTGGCCTCTTCCTCGCGCGGCACCGGAAAGACCCGCTTGAAGACTTCGACCTCGTCGTGGGTGACCGTACCGTCGGCCTTGGCAAGCTTCGCGGCGAGCGCGATCACGCCGATCGTGAACGCGATTTCATCGCGCTCGCGGAATTTGCGTTCCCCCCGTTCGTCGCGGTCATCGAGATCCCGCCCGCGCCGCCCCTCGCGGTCGACGAAAATATGGCCCGCGACCGCGCCCAAAAGCGCGCCGATCGGCCCGCCGATCGCCAGTCCGGCCGCAGCCCCTGCGAGTTTGCCCCAGATCGACATGTTCAGCCCGTATTACCCTAATCTTTCATCCGTTGCGATTTGGGCGAAGGTATGACCGCGCAGAGCGGACAGTGGCACATCTGGATCGATCGCGGCGGCACGTTCACCGATCTCGTGGCGCTGACGCCGGAAGGCCAATTGCGCGCCGCCAAGCTCTTGTCCGAGAACGCCGAACAATACGATGACGCCGCGATCGAGGGAATAAGGCGCCTGATGGGCGTCGCGCAAGGCGCAACCCTGCCCCAAGAGCGCATCGCCGCCGTGCACATGGGCACGACGGTCGCGACCAACACGCTGCTCGAGCGCAAAGGCGCGCGCACGGTGCTGGTGACCACGCGCGGTCTTCGCGATCAGCTGCGCATCGGCTATCAGCACCGCCCGAAGCTCTTCGTGCGCCGCATCGATCTGCCGCCGCCGCTCTATACGCGCGTGATCGAAGTGGACGAACGCGTCACCGCGGAAGGCGCAGTCGTTACGCCGCTGGACGAAGCCTCGACCGAACGCGATCTGTGCACGGCGCTCAACGACGGATTCGAAGCTTGCGCCGTTCTCTTCATGCATGGCTATCGCTACACAGCACATGAGGCGCGCATCGCCGCGCTCGCGCGCCGCGTCGGTTTCAGGCAGGTCTCCGCAAGCCACGAAGTCAGCCCGCTGATGAAATACGTCAGCCGCGGCCACACGACGGTCGCCGACGCGTATCTCTCGCCGGTCCTGCACGGTTACGTCGACAAGGTGGCCCGATCACTGGGCGCGGCAGCACGCGACGGGCGCTTGCGCTTCATGCGCTCGAGCGGCGGTCTCGCGGAAGCAAAATTCTTCTCCGGCAAGGACGCGATTCTGTCCGGCCCAGCCGGCGGCGTCATCGGCATGGCCGAGACTGCGAAGGCCGCAGGCTTCGCCAAAGTCATCGGCTTCGACATGGGCGGCACGTCGACCGATGTCTCGCGCTTCGACGGGCTGTACGAGCGCGTCTTCGAGAACGAGTTCAACGGCATCCGCCTGCGCGCGCCGATGCTTGCGGTCCATACGGTCGCCGCTGGCGGCGGCTCGATCCTCTTCTACGAGAACGCGCGCATGCGGGTGGGCCCCGACAGTGCCGGCGCCAACCCCGGCCCCGC
>JBGOVA010000036.1:0-23321 GCA_041477875.1 Micropepsaceae bacterium
GATCAATCCAGTCGGGCGACAATGTCAAAAGCGGGCGGCTGGGCGCATTTACCGCAGCTCGTCGACCCGCACCGCCTTCGCGCGCCCGTGCCCAAGAATTCGCGAAGAGGGTCGGTGAACGCGGCATTCGGCCCGTCGAGAAATCGCCGACATTTGGAGGCGGCGGTCGCGAAATCTTTCGGCAAATTCACTGGGGCATTAACGCGGCAGGCTCAATTTTCGCGCACGTGCTGTCCCGCTTTGCCACGCATTCATCGCTCACACGCCTTCATGCGCCACCGCTTCAGCGGACCCGCGAGCGCCGGGCTTTCTCGCGACGCGTCGCCGCCAAAAAGTTCCGCCCGAGAATGAAAGCGAGCAGAGCAATCGCCGCCACGCTGATCTCGGTGACGGGAAGCTCTCGACTTTTCCGGTGGTGCGCCAGCGGCCCAACAGCGTGCGCCGCCATGCCGGTCAACGCCACGCGCCCGTCCGCGCTTGGCAATGTGTACATGCTCTTGCGGACATCGCCGAAGGCGCTCTGCCGCAGCGCCTCGATGCTTTCCGGTCGCGAAACTTCGCTCGAACGTCCGCGCAAGAAATCGACGTTCGCCGCGCCGTTCGACCGCAGGCCGCCTGGCGCTTGCATAATCGCGTTCGCGGCCCCGCCATGGCCATCCCAGATGCCTGGCGCCTCCGCCACGCTCACTGACGCATTGTCCGGACGCGCAAGTTCCGGGCGGAACGCTTGCTCCCGCGTCTGCGATGCACCCCGAACCAGCGGCACCGACGACGGAGAAGGCAACGAAGGCGCGTGGATCGGGCGCTCCTCGTCGGCGGAAGAATAGTCACCGGTGCGGTCTTCGCCGATGCGCGTCGCGCTGGTTTCCGCACCGCGCAGTTGCAGTGCGGCGATTTGCGAAACAGGTTGAGCGGCGTGCGCGACCCCGCCGGCAAGCGCTGCCGCGCTCAACCAGATCAGCATCACGTTCATCGATGCGCGCAACTTACACATGCCCCCATCACAATCGCTGTCTCTTCCGCGACATGATCGTCCAAACGAGACCAACGAAGTGCAAACAATTTGAGTTAACTCGTCGCCATGGGCCCTTCCCAAGCCGCGCAAGCTTCAGAAAGGTTGATGGCGAGTTAACATCCATGCGAGCGCTCGCCGCTCGCACGCCTTGATCCAGGGGCCTTTCACGTCGTTGTAGGCGAGCATGTCGCCGGGATGGAGCACCGCCGCGCGCAGCTTCTGCGCTTCATACTCGCGCGCCTCGTCCACATGCGCGCGCAGATAGTCGCGAAAACTCAAATGGCGCTCGACGTCGGGCCAGCCTTCAACGAAGAAATGAACGTGGATGAGCCGCTTGCCGGTTTGCGGATCTGCAAGCGTGCAATAGCGCCGCCCGGCGATCCCGAACTCGCCGCGCCACTCATAGCCGAGCGCTTTCACCTTGTGCGCGCGCGCGTCGAGATCGGCAAGGCTCGTCACGAGCGGCATGAGATCGACGATCGGCTTGGCCTTGATCGCAGGGATGGCCGTCGAACCGATGTGGTGCACCGCCACGAGCAAGTCGCCCAAGGCGCCGCCAAGTGCCTCGCCTGCCTCACGCGCCCGCACGGCCCATGCGGGATCGTGAGGCACAAGCTCGACTTGTTTTCGTTCGCTCATCCAACACCCAGGAAAAAAAAGAGGCGGCCCGAAGGCCGCCTCAAACTCAACCAAGCGATGGGTAAGTTACGCCGCGCTCAGATTGATCGCCTTCGGCCCGCGCGCGTCCGCTTCGGTGTCGAACATTACGCGTTGACCTTCATTGAGCGAGCGCCATCCGGCCCGTTCGACAGCGGAGATATGGACGAACACGTCCTTTCCACCGCCTTCCGGCGAAATGAAGCCAAAGCCCTTTGTGGCGTTAAAAAATTTGACCGTTCCGGCCTTCTGCGCCATGCGATTCAAGTCCTTTGATGCAAGCGGTTGCGCCCGTGCGACATGCCCGTGCGCCGTGAGAGGCGATGCTATCTGGGAATGGAGGGAACCGTCATGCTCGAAGGCCTGTATGCCATGCCACCGTCAATCTTGCCCGCACTTCACCTAGGTGCAGCCATCACAGACGCCAAGGATAAAGCCCCATGAACAAGATTACAAGGTCGCAAGCGTGAAGAGGACTGCCAGTCCTCAGGGCCCTGTCACCTTGTAGCCCTTGGCGCGCAGCATCGCGACCACGCTGTCCTTGCCCACGAGATGGCCGACGCCGACCGTCACGAAATGCGTCTTGTCGGAGGCGAGCATGTCCTTGATTCGCGGGATCCAGTTCCTGTTGCGCGCGACAAGGAGTTGCGAGCGCAGGACCGGAACATCCTTGAACCCGTCGTCGACCTGCTTCACGAGCGCTTCGCTGTCGCCCGACGCCCAAGCCGATACGAGTTCGTACGGCATGTTCGGCTCATCGAGAATCCCGCGCACGGTGGCCCTGAGATAGGTAATCTCCGTCTTTTGATCGAGCTCGGCGAAATACGAGAGCTGCTGTTCGACCGTTTCGAAATAAGCGAACTCGGCGCCGCGCGTTTTTGCCTCTTCCTCGATCACGTGGTCGACGCCGTAGTAGGACGAAAACCCCGCTTTGATGTAGCCGTAGAGTTCGAGATAGACGGCGGCGAGCCACGGTCGAAACGGCTCCAGCATCCGCGGCGGATATTGGACCCGCCATGACGCCGTCTCGAGATCGGCGTGCAAGGCCGCGGGCAAGACATCTTTGAGCGTCCGTCCGTCCTTCAGCTTCCCGTCCCTTTCGACGAACCGCAGCATCTCGGCGCCGCCGTCGTCGAGCGGCGCTTCGAATACGAACACTTGCGAGGCCGCGCGCGCCTGTTCGATTTCCGGCGACTGCCATTTCGTCTGCGGCGGCAGCAAATGGATCGATCCGAAGAGATAGAGCTTCTTGCCGTCCTTCTCGACGACCCACAAGGGCGGCGTCGCTTGTTCCGGGATCGTGGGTTCGCTGGCCCGCGCGGCAAACGGCAATGTCGCCGCCAGGAACGCAAACACGACCGACGCAAACACGACCGACAAGGCGGCGCTCGAAAACGATCGCATCATGTGTCCTCACCAAATCTCGATGCGATCAACGCCTCGAGGGCATTGAGCGCGTCTTGCGCCTGGCGCCCCGCCGCTGCGATCGAAACCTCGCTCCCGATTCCCGCACCCAGCATCATAAGCCCCATGATCGACGTGCCGGAAACGCTGCTGCCGTCCTTCGTCACGGTGATGCGGGCGTCGAACTTGGCCGCGCATTGTACGAATTTCGCCGACGCGCGCGCGTGCAAGCCCTTGGTGTTCGTGATCTTGACGATGCGCGCGGGCGGCCCTTCGCCGTCAGCCACCAGCGAGTTCCTTCGACGCGACGCGAATATACTTGCGCCCCGCTTCCTGCGCCTTGTCGACCGCGTCCGAAAGCTTCGCCGTCGGCCTGACCGAGGCAAGCTTGATCAGCATCGGCAGGTTGACGCCCGCGATCACTTCGACCTTGCCCGTGCCCATCGCCGAAATCGCGAGGTTCGACGGCGTGCCGCCAAACATGTCGGTGAGAAGGATGACGCCGTCGCCGACGTCCACCGCCTTGATCGAATCCAGAATCTCTTGCCGTCGCACTTCCATGTCGTCCTGTGGACCGATGCACACCGTGCGGAACAAGGTCTGCGGGCCAACCACATGCTCGGTCGCGGCTTTCAATTCGTCAGCCAAGCGGCCATGCGTAACCAGGACGACGCCAATCATAGTCTTGAGACACTCCAGGTCCGGGCGCGCTGAGCCCCAATCGGCAGGCAGGGGGGGCGCCACGGCGGCGCATTACATAGTCCTGTTCGCATATGGGCTCAACGCGCCGACCTGCCAGGGAAGGGGGTTGACCGTTACGCGTTGGGCACAAGGGCCAGAGTCGCGCGCAGTTTTGCGGGCGCGGAGGCTTCAAACGGCGTCAATTCCACCAGCGGCACGCTCGGCCGCTCGCTTTCCGGCAAAGACCAAGCGCGGGGCTCCGGCATTCGTTCAGGCATGGCGCCGATAAGCCGAACGGCCAGGCGCAAACGCGTCGCCCGCTTTATCGGCGCGCGAGCAATACCGACGCCCCGCACTTCGATCAGCCCAACAATTGGGCTTGGCGCGCAAGCGCGCAGAAAGCCATCCGCGATCTCCACAAGTGTTTGATCGTCAGCGACGAGCAGCGCGCCCTCCGCGATGAGCCTCAGCGCCAAATCGCTCTTGCCGACGCCGGGCTCGCCCATGAGCAGGACACCGCAACCGGCGAGATCGAGTGTCGTCGCGTGAACCAGCACGACTCTCAAACCGCCGGTTTGAGCGGCAGCATGATCGTGAACCGCGCGCCCGTCACTTTGCCGCTCGCCTCGTCGCGCAAGTTCGTCGCGAAAATCTTTCCGCGGTGAACCTCCACGATCTGGCGCGAGATCGACAGACCAAGGCCCGAATTCTTGCCGAAGCCGTGCGAGGCCGGTCGCTCGGTATAAAAGCGGCGGAAGATCGTTTCGAGATTCTCATCAGGAATACCGGGTCCCTGATCGTCGATCATGACGACCGCCTGACTGCCGACGGGGCGCGCCGTCACGCGAATCTCTCCGCCCTTGGGACTGAACGACACCGCGTTCTCGATCACGTTGCGGAACACCTGCGCAAGCGCACCGTCGAGGCCCGGCACGGTCAAAGCGCCGGGAGCGAGCTCGGCCTTGTTCAAATCGACGACGACGCGCGGCGCATCCGGATCTTCGGAGCGGTCGAACATCTGCTGCATCGCCTCGATCAGATCGACGAGATCGACGTTGCCCAGCCTCTCGCGCGAAAGTTCCGCATCGAGTCGCGAGGCATCCGAGATATCGGTGATCAAGCGGTTCAACCGGCGCACGTCGTCGCGGATCACGCCCATGAGTTTCGTACGCTGCGCATCGTCGTTCGTGCGCCGCAAGGTTTCGATCGCACTCGCAACCGAGGTCAGCGGGTTCTTGATCTCGTGCGCGACGTCGGCCGCGAATTGCTCGATCGCATCGATGCGCGAATAGAGCGCGGCCGTCATCGACCGAAGCGAGATGGAAAGGTCGCCGATCTCATCGCCGCGACGGCTGAGATTGGGAATGGCGTCGAGTTCGCGCTCGCCGCGCCGGACCACATCGGCGCCCAAAGAGAGCTGCCGCAACGGCCCCGTAATGTGATAGAGCAGAAACACCGACGCCGCCGCGAGCACCGTGAAGGCAACGCCCGCCGCCAACAGCAGCTGAATCCACTCCTGCCCCAAGGCGTCGTCGATGTCGCCGGCCTCCGTCGAGAGCATCAACACGCCCATGATGAACTGCAACCGCCGGATCGGCACCGCGACCGAAACGATCAGATTGCCTTGCGCGTTGATGCGCTCGGCCGAACCCGTCTCGCCTGAGTTCAGCACGCGCACGACCTCTTCATAGTTCTGTCCCGACTGCTGCGGCTCGTCGTTGACGACGGGCGGGCGCTCTTTGCCGGGACGCAGCGAATAGAGCGTGGTCTTGGCGCCGCGCTCGATCGTGCCCAAGACGTCCAACTCGCCGGGCGCCGGCAGAGCCGCCTGTTGGACCTGATTGCGCGTGAGGATGTAGCGCGTGTCCTGGATCGGCCGCCCGTCGCGCGCAAAGATTCGCGCCCGCATGCCGGTCGGCCCGACGAGAAGGCTGAGAACCGTTGTCGCCTTGTCGGCATCGACATCGGTCGCCGCGTCTTCGTCGCCGTCGCCCTTAGATGCGTACCGTGCAAGCGCCGCCGCCACGATCTGCGCTTGTGCCATCAGCGACTTGACGCGCTCCTCCACCAGGCTGACGCGCGCCATCTGCACCCAGTAGACGCCGGCGATGAAGAAGAACAACGCGAAGAGGTTGAACAAAAGGATCTGTCGCGTGAGCGCCGAAAGCCAGCGCCGCGGCCTGGTGCCGAGGCCGCGCGGTCGCGCCGTCGATGACCAGAATTCTTGAAGGCGCGAAATCAAATTCTGGAACCAACCGGCGCTTCGGCCCGTCTGTTTCGCAGGTGTCGTCGATCCCGTGTCGGATGCACTCAAGCTTCTGTGTACTTGTAACCGACGCCATAGAGCGTCTGGATCGAATCGAAATTGTCGTCGACGTGCTTGAACTTCTTGCGCAAGCGCTTGATGTGGCTATCGATCGTGCGGTCGTCGACATAGACCTGGTCGTCGTAGGCCGCATCCATCAGGTTGTCGCGGCTCTTGACGAACCCCGGCCGTTGGGCGAGCGCCTGCAAGATCAAGAACTCCGTCACCGTCAACTGCACGTCCTTGTTGTCCCAAGTGCAGGAATGGCGCTGCACGTCCAAAGTCATCTTCCCGCGCACCATCACTTCCTTGGCGGCCGCCGCGGTGGCCGGCGCATTGCGCGCCTCGGCGCGGCGCAGCACGGCACGCACCCGCTGCAACAACAGACGCTGCGAAAATGGCTTTTTGATGTAGTCGTCCGCCCCCAGGCTGAGGCCCAGGGCTTCGTCGATCTCGTCGTCCTTCGAGGTCAGGAAAATGACCGGCAAATCGCTGCCCTGGCGCAGCCGGCGCAACACCTCGTGCCCGTCCATGCGCGGCATCTTGATGTCGAGGATGGCAAGCGCCGGCGGCGTCGCCTGTAGCGCGGTCAGCGCGGTCGCGCCGTCCGTGTACGTCTTTACTTGAAAGCCCTCTTGTTCGAGAGCCATCGAAAGCGACTGCAGAATGTTGCGGTCGTCGTCAACGAGAGCGATCGTGGTCATGGGCCCCAACGCCGTGTGTGAATCTCTGCCCGCGAATATAGGCAAGCCCGGCGCCCGCCGCTATGCGCGCGAGACCGTCCGCGCCGCCACCAGGCGGAAGCGGAACCCCATGAGGATAAGCGAAATCAGCATCGCAAGGCTTATCCCCAGGATTAACCCTACAGCGCCGAATTCAGCCGAAAATGCGAGCGCGTAGGCCACGGGAACGCCGACGACCCAGAACGCTATGCCATGCAGGAACGCCGGCCAGCGCACGTCACCCATGCCGCGCAACGCCCCCATGGTGACGATCATCACGCCGTCGAAGACGATCATCAGGCCCATCGCCGTCAGCGTCCGGCGCGAGATCGCCCACACCGCTTCGTCGTTCACATAGGCCGCGCTGATCGTCTGGGGCAGAACACTGACCGTCAGCCCGAACAAAAACATCAAGAAGAACGCGAGCGCGATCCCCGTCAGCCCTGCGCGCGCGACGCCGTCGTGATCGCCTGAGCCGACCGCATGCCCAACGCGGACCGAAGTCGCCGCCGACATACCGACAGCAACCATAGCCAAGAGCCCGTTGAAGTTGAACGTCAGCTGATGCGCAGCAGCTGCGGCTGGACCCAAGTGGCCCGCCATGAACATCAGCGAGCTGATCGCCGCCGTCTCAAGCCCGAGCGCGATCGAAATCGGCGTGCCGAGCTTCAGAATATGCGCGACGCGCGAGCCCAACGCCGAGATCGGCGCAAAGACGCCATAAGCCATCGCGTCGGTCATGAACGCGATATACGCCGCGACGCTTGCGAAGCAGACCCACCGCAACGCCGACGTGGTCATCACCGCGCCCTCCGCGCCCATCGGCGTGACCCATCCGAACCAGCCCAAGACGCAGATGCCGTCGGCGACGATATTCAGGGCGTTCGTACCCAGCATGATCGCCATCCCCACCATCGGACGCTTGATGGCCTCCAAGAATTAGCCCGACGCAATGTAGAGCAGCATCGGCGGCATGCCCCAGGCGAACTGCCGCGAGACGCGACCGGCGCCGCTCGCGATAACCGGATCAAGCCCGGTCGCCCGCAGCCCCGGCTCGACGAGAAAACACACACCCGCGAAAATCGTGCCGAGGACAGCAGCAACGATCAGCGCCGCCTTCCAAGTCAGCCCGCAAGTCGCGTTGTCGCCCGCGCCGTAGGCTTGCGCGATCAACACCATCGACCCCTGCAACAGGCCGATCGAGATCAGCATCATCACGGACTGCGCGGCGAGACCTTGGCCGAGATAAGCAAGCTCCGCCGCACCCCCGCGCCCGGTCATTAACGAGTCCACGAAGAACATGAAAACAACGCCGGCCCGCGCGACCATCACGGGCGCCGCAAGACGCAACGGCGGCCAACCGTCGTCGCGCCACAGACGCAAAAGCCGTTCGCTGGTCGAGCCCGATGCGGCGGCCCTTCGCTGCATTGCGATAACCGGAGTGAATGCCAATTGAGGTTGATGGCAGATATTTCATGTTTCGCGAGCCCTCGCCAGGCGCGCCGCCCCTGCCATATTGCTTCACCGAGCCCCGAGCCCCTATGGTGGCTCAAGGGACCTCAAGACACGAGAAAAGCCGCCGATCCTTTGGGAAGGGGCGCATCGGAGAGACGACGAATGCCGACGACGGGACAGCAGGCGAGCGCGCACGGACTCGATCGCGTTGGCCTCAAGAACTTGCGCCAAGTCCATTGGAACCTGCCGATGGCGACCCTCGTTCAGGAAGCCATTGAACGCCGCGAAGGGCTCTTGGCGAAGGACGGACCGCTGGTCGTCAAGACAGGCATCCATACGGGCCGCTCGGCCGGCGACAAATTCATCGTGCGCGAACCCTCCGTCGATCGCCACATCTGGTGGGACAACAACAAGGCGATGACGCCGGCGCATTTCGAGGCGCTGCTCAACGCATTCCGCTCGTACGCCCAAGGCCGCGAACTGTTTGTTCAAGATCTCTTCGGCGGCGCCGATCCGACCCATCGCTTGCCGGTGCGCATCATCACCGAACTCGCGTGGCACTCGCTGTTCGCGCAGAATCTTCTGATTGAACCGACGACGGGCGATCGTCAGAGCTTCAACCCTGAATTCACGATCATCGCATTCCCGACTTTTCAGGCCGATCCGGCAATCCATGGCACGGCGTCGGGGACCGTGATCGCGGTATCGTTCGAAAAGAAGCTCGTTTTGATCGGCGGCACGTCTTATGCCGGCGAAATCAAGAAGTCGGTGTTCACCATCCTGAATTATCTGCTCCCGCCTCAGAGCGTGATGCCCATGCACTGCTCGGTCAACGTCGGCAAGGGAAAGGAAAGCGCGATCTTCTTCGGCCTCTCCGGCACCGGCAAAACGACGCTCTCCGCCGACCCAAACCGCACCTTGATCGGCGACGACGAGCACGGCTGGTCCGACACCGGCGTCTTCAACTTCGAAGGCGGCTGCTACGCGAAGATGATCCGCCTCTCGCCCGAAGCCGAACCCGAAATCTTCGCGACGACGAAGCGCTTCGGCACCGTGCTCGAGAACGTCGTCATCGACGAGGCGACGCGCGAACTCGACCTCAACGACGCATCGCTCGCGGAAAATTCTCGCGGCGCCTACCCGATCAGCTACATCCCGAACGCGAGCACGACCGGCCTCGCCGGCCAACCGTCGAACATCGTGATGCTCACGGCCGACGCGTTCAGCGTACTGCCGCCGATTGCAAAGCTGACGCCGAGCCAAGCGATGTACCACTTCCTCTCGGGCTTCACCGCCAAGGTCGCGGGCACCGAGAAGGGCCTCGGCAAGGAACCACAACCGACATTCTCGACTTGCTTCGGCGCCCCCTTCATGCCGCGCCACCCGACGGAGTACGGCAACCTGCTGCGCGCCTTGATCGCCAAGCACAAGGTCGATTGCTGGCTCGTCAACACCGGCTGGACCGGCGGCGCCTTCGGCACGGGCTCGCGGATGCCGATCAAGGTGACGCGCGCACTCCTGTCTGCGGCCCTCGACGGCACGCTCAAGAGCGCGCAAATGCGCGTCGATCCGCATTTCGGTTTCGAAGTGCCGGTGGCCGTACCGGGCGTCGACGCAAAAATTCTCGACCCGCGCGCCACATGGGCCGACAAAACCGCGTACGACCAGCAAGCGATCAAGCTCGTCCGGATGTTCCGCAAGAACTTCGAGAAGTTCGAAGCCCATGTGGGAGCGGACGTGAAGGCGGCCGCGCCCAGACTGGCGCAAGCCGCGGAGTAGCCGGGCGGGCGCGTGTGCTCATCATTCTGAGCGGCTTGCCGGGCACCGGCAAAACCACGATCGCGCGCGAACTGGCGCACCGACTCGGCGCCGTTCACGTGCGCATCGACACGATCGAGCAAGCGATCCGCGACGCCGGCGCTCTTGCCGGACCTATGAACGATGCGGGCTACCGCGTTGCCTACGCGGTAGCGGAAGACAATCTGCGCCTCGGCCGCACCGTGATCGCGGATTCCGTCAACCCGCTGCAAATCACCCGCGACGCGTGGCGCGCGGTTGCGGCGCGCGCGGGCACGCCTTTCGTCGATGTCGAAATCATCTGCTCCGATGTGCACGAACATCGCCGTCGAATCGAGACACGCCGACCGGACATCGCCGAACACAAGCTTCCGACTTGGCAGGACGTCGCGTCGCGCGAATATGACGCGTGGGATCGCAACAGAACCATCGTTGATACCGCGTCTCAGAACTTTGATGCCGCCGTGGCAACGATCTGCGCAATCCTCGCTTAGTGTGCCTCGTCCCAATTGCGCCCGGCCTTTGCCTCGGCGGTCAGCGGCACGGAAAGTTCAAGCACGGGGTGGCAGGCATTCTCCATCACCCGCCGCACGACATCGCTCGTTTCCTTGACCTCGTCGTCCGGCGCTTCGAAGACGAGTTCGTCGTGCACCTGCAACAGCATGCGCGCCGACAGGTTCTTGGCCTTCAGCGCGGCAGGCACCCGGATCATCGCGCGGCGGATGATATCTGCCGCCGAGCCCTGGATCGGCGCGTTGATCGCCGCGCGTTCCAAGAACGAGCGCAGCGACGGGTTCGACGTGTTGATGTCGGGCAGATGCGCCTTACGCCCAAAGATCGTCGTCACGAATTTCTGCTCGTGCGCCAGGGCCTTCGTGCGATCCATATAGGCGCGGATGCCGGGAAAGCGTTCGAAATAAGTCCTGATATAGGCCTGCGCTTCGTCGCGCGGGATCGAGAGCTGGTTCGCCAGACCGAACGCGGATATGCCGTAGATGATGCCGAAATTGATCGCTTTCGCCCGCCGCCGCACGGCCGGATCCATACCCTTGACCGGAACACCGAACATTTCCGACGCCGTCATTGCGTGGATGTCGAGCCCCTCGGCGAACGCTTTCTTCAAAGCGGGAATGTCGGCGATATGCGCCAGCAGCCGAAGCTCGATCTGGCTGTAGTCGGCGCTGATGAGCTTCATCCCCGGCGCCGCGATGAAGGCCGTGCGAATCTCGCGCCCTTCTTGCGTGCGGATCGGGATGTTCTGGAGATTGGGATCGTTGGACGACAGCCGGCCCGTCGACGTGGACGCCAGCGCATACGATGTGTGGATGCGTTTCGTGTGCGGATCGATGAACACCGGCAACGCGTCGGTGTAGGTGCTTTTGAGCTTGGAAAGCTGCCGCCACTCGAGGATCTCGCGCGGCAATTCGTGCCCCTGTGCCGCAAGCTCTTCGAGCACATCCGCGTCCGTAGACCACGCACCGGTCTTCGTCTTGCGCCCACCGGGCAGACTGAACTTGCCGAACAGAATGTCGCCGAGCTGCTTCGGCGAGCCGAGATTGAATTTCTCGCCCGCGAGTTTCTCGATGCCGTGCTCGAGCGCGGCCATCTTCTGCGCAAAGCGCTGCGACAGGCGCGCCAGCACATCGCGGTCGACGAGAATCCCCGCTTGCTCCATATCGGCGAGCACGCCGACGAGCGGCCTCTCCAGCGTTTCGTAAACGGTCGTCATGCGTTCGGCCGCCAGCCGCGGCTTCAACAATCGGTGGAGACGCAGCGTCGCGTCCGCATCTTCCGCCGAATGGGCCGTTGCATCGGAGATCGACACTTTGTCGAAAGTGATTTGCGTCTTTCCCTTCCCCGTGACCTCGGCAAGCGCGGTCGGCTTGTGCTTCAGCAAAGTCTCCACGAGCTCGCCGATATTGTGCGGATGAACACCTTCGTCGAGCGAATAGGACAGCAGCATCGTGTCGTCGAACGAGCGAACGCGGATGCCGTAGCGCGAGAGGATGTGAAGGTGATGCTTGACGTCGTGTCCGATCTTCAACACGGCATCGTCTTCGAGCAGCGGCTTGAGCTTCTTGATCACGAAGTCGCGCGCGAGCTGCTGCGGCTTGCCGTCGCCGAAATCGAGACTGCCGCCCGCGCCGTGCGCGACGGGAATGTAACACGCCTCGCCCGCCGCGACCGCCAACGCGATGCCGACCAGCTCGACCTGCAATTCGAGCCCAGCATTCGTCTTCGTGACGACGCTCACGCTCCCGACATCGTTCGCGCGCGCAATCCAGCGCTCGAGTGCGTCGGGCGTCGTCACCGCCTCGTATTTCGTCTTGTCGAACGCCTTGAGCAACGCATCGCGGTTGGCGACGGCGCCCGGCGGCGAGCCGCCTTGCGTGGGACGCTCGTCGTGGGTTACTTCGACTTTCGGCCCCGCGACGTCGAGCTTCGCGGCGGGGATATCGGCGGTGTCGCTCAAATCCCATTCGTTGGCCACGCGCTTCAAAAGTGCGGCGAACTCCATGGCCTTGAGAAACCCGGCGAGCTCGCGCGGATCGGGTTCGATCACGCCGAGATCGGCGAGCGGCACCGGCATGGGGGCTTCGCAATCGAGCGTGACGAGTCTCTTCGAGATGCGCGCCTTTTCCGCATGCTCGATCAGCGATTCGCGCCGCTTCGGCTGTTTGATCTCGCCCGCCCGCTTCAGCAGCGTTTCAAGATCGCCATACGTGTTGATCAGCTCCGCCGCCGTCTTGACGCCGATGCCTGGCACCCCCGGCACGTTGTCGGTCGAGTCGCCCGCGAGCGCCTGAACCTCGATGACCTTGCTCGGCGACACGCCGAACTTTTCCATCACCTCGGCCGAGCGGATGGGTTTGTTCTTGACCGGGTCCAACAACTCGACCTGCCCGTCGACGACCAACTGCATCAAATCCTTGTCGGACGAGACGATGGTGACGATCGCGCCCGCCTTCGCCGCGGCGCAGGCATAGGCGGCGATCAGATCGTCGGCCTCATACCCGTCCTTCTCGATGGCGGGCACGCCGAACGCGCGCGTCGCGTCGCGGATCAGCGTGAACTGCGGGATGAGATCGTCCGGCGGCGGCGGGCGGTGCGCCTTGTACTCCGGATAAAGGGCATTGCGGAACGTCGCGCGCGACGTGTCGAAGATCACGGCCAGATGCGTCGGGCGCTCCGGCCCCTTGGTGTCGCGCATCAGCTTGAAGAGCATATTGCAAAAGCCGGAGACGGCCCCGATCGGCAGACCGTCGCTCTTGCGCGTCAGCGGCGGCAGAGCATGGAACGCGCGGAATATGTAGCCGGAACCGTCGATCAGATAGAGACGGTCGCCGCGCTTGATGGCGTTCGTTTTGGCCGCACTCAATGCTCGTCCGCCTCGGCCGCTTCGCGCGACAGCACGAACTTGCGGTCGCAATAGGGACACTCGACCTCGTTGCCCTGCCCCATCTCGAGGAAAACGCGCGGATGTCCGAGCGCGCCGCCGTCGCCGTCGCAGGCGATGCGTCGCTTGTTGACGACGATGGTCTCGGGAGCGGGTGTGGTCATGTCGTGCAACTCTATTTGGTCGACGCGGCGGATTCGGCAACGACCGCCTTCAACGTATCGCTGAGCTTGCCCTTATTACCGAAATCCCACGTGCCGCCATAGGCGATGTCGTCGACGCGCCAGCCTTTGTCGGTGGAAACGACGACCGCCGTATCGGTCCATGTGACGGGCTTCTCTTTGCCGTCGTCATAAGTCAGCGAAATTGCGCACTGCGCGTCGCCTTTGCAGGCGCCGACCGAAGCGGCGCTCGCGCCCTCGAACAGCGAGGAGAACAAGTCGCCCTCGATCAGCGGCGGCTCCTCGTTCTTCGTCGCCTTGGCATGCGCATCCTCTGCCTTCGCCGCCGCAGCGAGCAATGACGCCAACGCGGGTGTGATCAAGGAATCCAGTTTGGCCAGCCCCGCCGCATCCGGCACTCCGCCCTTGGGCAGCGTCGCATAGGCCGCATAGAAATCCTTGGCCGCCTTCTGCGCGCCGCCGGAGCCGGCACTCGCGCACGCCGAGGCGGATGCGGCGATGACGACAACAGCGGCAACGCCCAGCCAACGGCCGCAATCCGCCAACAACGCTCCAAATCGCTTGCTCATGGTCGCTCCGCCCCGCTGTGACGGCGGTTCCCATAGCGCAAACAGGCGGAGCGCGCCACGCCCCGTCAGTCCGGCTCCATGGCATACTGCTGCGCGCCCTTGGGGATGAGAACGCCCGGCAGCTTTCGGATCGTCCAGATGTGGATCGCGCCGCTGAGGTCGACCGGCTCATCCAGCGACCCGCCCTTGACGCTGATTTCGCTCTCCGTGTCCTGGTCCCCGTGCCAAACGCGGGTACCGCACGCCGAGCAGAAGAAGCAGTGGAGTGTTCTCCCACTGTCCGTCCGGCGCGACCACCTCAAGAGCTTGCCCTGGATCAGCCGGACATCCGCGCTTCGTACGCCGATGGAAATTCCAAAGGCCGAAGCCGACTGCTTTTGGCACTCCCGGCAATGACAGACGTACCGACTGAGAATAGGACCCGCGATCTCGTAGCGGGCCGCGCCGCATTGACAGCCGCCCGTCAACGGCCTCGTGTTTGAGGTGCTCATCACGCCTCCTCTGGATTGCAAAACGCGGTGCCAATCTAGGAATCCCTGCTGAGATCCGGCAAGGAGTTCACACCGGACGCCGTCAGACTGCTGCCAAATTTGCGCACCGCCGTCAGTTTCGCTAGGTTCGCCGCCCTAGAGAAGCACCCATAGCTCAGCGGATAGAGCGCTGCCCTCCGAAGGCAGAGGTCGCACGTTCGAATCGTGCTGGGTGCGCCAGCCCGCGCCGTTGACTACGGCTGGCGGGCCAATCGACGCAGATGACTCGATGCTTTACTGCGCCGGCGGCTGTTCCAGCTGACAGAGCGTCCCCTGGCCATAAGGCGCCGACGCATCGCAATTGCTGACGATGCAATATTCCAGCGGCACGCTGCTCTCGTTGCGCACGAAGATGCGATAGGTCATCTGCCCGCCGTCGGCTTCGCTGAAGCGATTGGGGATCTCGCAATAGGTTTCGAACTTGCCTTCGCGGAAGCGCAACGACATCTGCCCGCACACCGCATCGTTGCGCAGCGGATTGACGTATTTCGCAATCGTCACCGTCACCTCGTCCCAACTCGTTTCCGGCCGCGTCGCATTCTGATCGTAGGACGAGCTGTAGTTGGACGAAGTCTGTCCGCCCGAATAGTCGTAGCCGAACTGCGGCTGCGCCCTGACCATCACATAGCCGGGGCCGCGCACCGCCGTGGGCGCCGTCGACGCGCTCGAATATCCGCCCGACGGCGGGGAATAGCCGCCGCTCGCGTTGGGGTCCTGCGGCGCCTCGACATAAGCGACCAAGAACTCGTCTTCCGCGCCGGCATCGAGCTGCCGCGCGCGGCTGCCCGTGGAAAAGAACTGCTTGTCGCATTCGGTGCGGACCTGCGGCATGGAAACGACGCAGTTGGTGCACGGCCCGCTCTTGGGGAACAGGAGATAGATGATCAGCAAGGACACGATGATCGCGACGAGCACGACCAACAAATATTCGACCAGTCGTTTCGTCCAACCCATACCGCCCCCAGAGCCCCCGTCGTCCCTTCGATCGCGTTCCCCCGACCTTCTACCATTCCTGGCGTCCTGTGCGCCGCTCATTTGGTCTGGCTCGGCGGCGGTAGCGCGCCCGGCGGCGCCACGTTATACGTTCTGGGTTCGCTCGATTGGGCGGGCGCCGCGGGCGATTTCGGCCACTGCAGCGGCGGCGGCTTTTCGACGAACACGTTGATCGCAATGACGATCGCGACGGCGACGGCGGCCACGATGAGCAGCACGGACCACGTGTTGCCGTCGCTGCGCTTGAAGCCGTCGGAAACCGACACCGGCGTGCTGATCAGCTTGTGATCGCCTTTCGTCATCACTCCGCTCATCATCTGGGCGACACCGTTCCGCTCAGTCGTCGCAACGCGTGCCGCTCATGCGGAATGCGCCTCTGCCGAAGTCGCGGTCCGGCCGCGAGGTGCACTCGCCGCCATAGCAAACGCACGCGCCGTCGTCGCACTGGATGTCGTTGAACGACGCCGCACCCGCAGCACCGGCGGCCAGATCGATGCCCACGCGTTTGACATGCGTGAGCCGGTTTTCGCGCAAGTCGACTGCGGCGCCCGGGCCGACAACAATACCGCGTCCGGGAAACGCGATGTTGACGCCCTTCGCCGCACCGCGCGTTCCGGGCGCGAACACCAATGCATCGCCGTAGCCGCCGATCACGCCGCCTTCGATCGAAAATGAGGCGCCCGGCAGGTTCGGCAAGGACGGCAGGTCATCGCCCGGGACAGGCCCGCCGACGACCACACCAGCCTGACCCGGCCCGATTTGATAGATCTCGCTCACTTCCCCGCGCAGCACCTGCACGCGGCTCATCGTCACTGCGTAGCGCCCCTGCATTTCGACGCGCACGCCCGTGAGCCCGCCCTTGATCAGCGTGTTCTGCAGATTGGCGCCGTCGACGTTCAGGTGCACCACCTGCTCGGCACGCGCGCCGCTGGCAAAGCCGCCGCCGGTCAGCGACACCATCACGCCGCGCACCGCGTTGATCGCCGTGCCGCGCGCGCGGATCGTCGAATCCGTTGCCGAGAACGTAACGCCGTTGATGCGAACCGCATCCCCGGTGCTACGCGAGGCGAGATTCACTTCATTAAGATCAAGCCGCCCGCGCTCGACCGTCAGGCAGCCGTCGATGTCGATGCCACGCAGCGAAACGACCGAGCTCCCGTATTCCGGCGCGACCGAGGCGCAATCCGCGCCACGCAACTCTGCGCGCGCGCCGTAGGCATAATCATCCGATTCGATCGTCACGCCCTGATCGATCACCAGGCCGGAAATGTCGCACGCCGCACCCGGACGAACGCGAATGCGCCCGCCTTCGCCCACATGCTCGAGCGCCTCCGCGATCGAGGAATACGAGTATCGCGCCGGTCCGCCGCAGCTGACGCGCGCAAACCCTTTCGACGGATAGCCGTCGTCGCCGTAGTCGTCGTCGGGATAGCCGCCGGAATCGGGATAGCCGCCGCCACCCGGGTAGCGATGGCGGCGCGGTTTGTGGCCGCGCTTCTTCTCGCAGCACAATTTGATGTTCGGAAAGTCGTAGGGATTGGCGACCGGATCGGACTGCGCCTCGGCTTGCGCGCCGCTATAGGCGAGCGCCGATGTGCCGGCCCCTGCCGCGAGGACGCATCCTCCGGCGAACAACGCGGCCACGGCGCAAAGACGCGCCACCCCGCCTGCACCGACCCTGTGCCGCATGTTCGTCACCTTAAGTCCCCAAACCCGCGCGGCGACCCTCGCCGTCACTGTGTTTCTTCAATCCCTGGCTCTTGGCCCGGCTGAGCGCGTTCACGCTCGCGCCGGCAGCGGCGCGTTTTGCACTCGTCGCGCTGCTGAGCCGGAGCCGATTCGAGAATGCGCAGGAACTCCGCGCGCACCGGCGTGAACCCGGCCGCACCAGCCCCTTGGCGATAGCGCACGGCGCGGTCTTCCGACTTGTCGATGCCGTCCGCGCCTTGCGTGTAGAGCTCCGACAGCGCGTACATCGCCTCGCCGTCGCCTTGCTCCGCGGCCGCAAGCAGCCACTTCTCCGCGCGCACATAATCGGTCACGACGCCGATGCCTTTGACGTACATGATGCCGAGACAGCGCTGCGCCCGCGCATAGCCGCGCACGGCGCCGATCTGCACGAGCCGCGTGAGCTGGATCGGTGTGAACTGTCCGGTCTGCGGATCGCCCAGAAAATCCTGGTACTTCGCAATGGCGCGCGACATCTCACGCCCGCCGTCGCCGCGGAAGAAGCCGAGGAACTGAAGCATATCGCGACGGATCTGCTGCGGGATCAACCGCTCGCCGAGTGCCAGCGCCTGCGCGCGCTGCGAATTGACGGCGCACTCGTCGCTGTGCACGAGGCCCGACGGCGTCTCGCCGCGATAGCGTGTTTCAGCGGCGTAGAATTCGAACGGCGCGAGCCAACGCTGCGCTTTGGATTTCGCCAGCACATCCGACTGTTGGGGCTTCTGATCGCTGCCGCTGTAGTCGGACGGCCAGTTCTTGAGCGCGTCGATATAGATCTTCGCGATCGGATGGCCGGCGCGTTCGGCGAGTTGATAGAACACCATCGCCTCGATCGTGCTGGTCGGAAACACGCCCGTCGTGCCTTCGCCCGTGCTGTAGCGCGAGCAGGACGAGCCCGGCGTCATCCACCCGAGCCATTCGCTGCTGTTGCAAAGCTTGTTGCCCCAATAATCGCTGCCGAAGCGCGACGACGACGTCGTCGACCCCGGGTACGGGCTCGACGAGGTCGTGGGATACGGCGACGGCGCCGGCGTCGAGCGCGACGGCAACAGCCCGCTGCCGCGACCGACCGGGCGGCGCCAGAACGGCTGATCGGTGACGCCGGTCAGCGGCGCGCCTTGCGACTGATGGCGCTGCGCGATGAAGGGATCGTGAAGCTGGCCCAGCAGAATGAATCCGTCGCCGCCGCGGCATGATTCGATGTAGGTGACGCGATTACGCACGTCGATCCGTTCGTCCTGCAGCAGATTGCGGTAGATCGCGCGCGAATCGGTGTCGGCTTGCGCCAAGCGGCTGACGACGGCATCCGCCGCCGGATCGAGATGGACGTGATCGAAGATCGCCGAGTTGCGGCCCGCGAGGAAATACCAGACGAACGCCTCAACGGGATCGTAGTAACCTTTGTCGTCTTCGCGCTTGGCCGAATAGATGTCGCCGAGTTTGATCTGCGCGAAGAAATCGTTGTCCTGCCACGCCGCGCGGCGGCACAGGCGAATCGCTTCGTCCTTGCGTCCGTGTTGGTAGGCGCGCTCGCACTCGGCGACATCGGCGCGCGCGGGAACGAATGCCGAGATCGAACACACGCTCATCGCCGCGATGAGTGACGTGCGCGCGAAGGCGGATAGGCGGCGTCCGGCGGACCGCGAACCCTGTTCACTTGACACGCGCTTCGGATGCATGAGTCCCCCCAACTGACGTCGGTGATACAAACCCAGGTAGACCATGCTGACCGTGATCCTTTCGCAGGCTGACGATCGAACACTCTTAAGCATTGAGCGCCAGACGCCAAACATGAGTCAAGCCGACCACATCTGAAAATCGTGTCCAAATCGAGGTGTTAGCGGAGGTTTCGCACAGTTCACGCGAACTGCGTCAACCTCCGCGCGCGCACGCGGAACTAGCAATTCACAGGCGCCTTCGGACCGTGAGTTGCAGCGCTTTGCAATTTGTGGTCGTAGCTTGGGTGACTTAACTAAGAAACGCCTTTGCACATGTGGACGAATTCCCCGGCGCGGCGAAAAGGGAAAAAAAGATGACGTTGCAAGTCGAAGTATTTTGGTCGTTTCGCTCGCCCTATTCCTATCTTGCGACGCCGCGCATGGTTGCACTCGAAAGAGAGTGGAACATTAAATTTATCGTGCGGCCCGTTTATCCGATCGCGGTGCGCCTCGACGGTTGGTTCAAGAACGCAAACCCGATGTGGTTGCCTTATCTCGTGCGCGACGTGATGCGCGAAGCCGAGCGTCACGACACGCCGTTCATGTGGCCGCGCCCCGATCCGATTCTGATGGATTTGGCGACCGTCGAAGTGTCGAAGGAGCAGCCCTACATTCATCGCCTCACGCGATTGGGCGTCGCCGCGGCGGAGAAGGGACGCGGTCTTCCCTTCATCTACGAAGTCGCGACGACGCTCTATGGCGGGCGCGTTCAAGACTGGCACGAAGGGAATCACTTGAGCGAAGCTGCGGCGCGCGCAGGCCTCGATCTCGCCGAACTCGATGCCGCCATCACGCGCGATCCCGATCGTTTCGAAGCGCTCATCAAACAGAACGAAGCCGCGCACCGCAAAGCCGGCCATTGGGGCGTGCCAACATTCGCCTTCAACGGCGAACCGTTCTTCGGCCAAGACCGCATCGACGCGCTTCTTTGGCGTTTGGGGAAGCACGGCCTCGAACGCCGGACGTAATCAGGACCACAGACCCTTCGAGATCAGCACGTCCTTCAGCAGCGCCGGCCGATCCGTCATCAGCCCATGAACGCCCAGGTCGATGAGCCGGCGCATTTCGACCTCTTCATCGACCGTCCACACGTGGACCTGCATCCCCTTGCGTTCGGCCGCCTCGACGAAGCGCCGCGTGACGATCGTGACGTTGTTCGCCTTGACCGGCACCTGTGCACAACCTTCGCGAAAGCGCCGGAACGGCATGCCCGCCGACGTCGATTTCAGCTTCAAGACGCCGGTCGGCCCAAGCGAGGTACAGACCCGGCCATCGAACGCGTCCTGCACGCTGCGGATGCGCTTGCCCGAAAACGAACCGATGCACACGCGCTCCTCGACGCCCAGGCGCTTGATCAGCGCGATCAGGGGCGCGACGGCCGCATCGTGCTTCGGGTCGATGTTGATCCGCACGTCAGGCCAGCGCGACAGCAAATCTTCCATGAGCGGTATGGGCTCAACGCCGCCGATTCGCGCCGATTTGAGTTCCCCCCACGTCAGCTCGTCGATCTTGCCTTTCGAATCGGTGACGCGGTCGAGCTTGTCGTCGTGGAACGAGATCAGCACCCCGTCGCGCGTCGCATAGGCGTCCGTCTCCAAGAAGCGATAGCCGAGGCCGACCGCATACTCGAACGCGCGCATCGTGTTCTCGGGCGCTTCGCGCGCGCCGCCGCGATGCGCGAAGGCGAGGACGCCTTGATGCTCCAGAAACGGATACTTCGCGGGTTTTCGCATGAGCCTCGCGGGTTTGTGTTGAGGCGCGACGCAAGTCAACCTGGCGCCCGTACGCGAGCCTCACTACTCTCGCCGCCCAACATAGCAGGGGACCAACAATGCACGAATACGAATCGCTGGGGCTCGCGCGCCGCGCGTTCTTGAAGATGTCGGCGGCGGCCGCGGCCTTGGCCCTCGGCGGCTGTGTCGACGACCTGGTCAAAGCGGATACGCCGACGGCGGCCCCGACCGCGGGGGAGGACGCAAGGCTCCTCGCCTTCTTCTCCCAGAGCTTCACCCGCGAACTCGACGAAGCCCCCGAGTTCATGACCCAGCTCGGCATGAAGAAGCGCTACGGCGAATGGAACGATTATTCCGACGAATACGCCGAGCACGCCCACCGCAACACGGTCGCCGACACCGACTTCATGAAAACGAAGATCGATCGCGCGGCGTTGAGCGAGCCGATGCGCGTCTCCTACGACGTCTTCCTGTTCCGCAACGAACAGCGCGTGGCAAATTACCCCTTCCGCTTCCACAATTACGACGTCTCGCATTTCGGCGGGCCACAGCAGGCCATCCCCAATCTCCTGATCAACCAGCACCGCATCGACGACGCGTCGGACGCCGAGGCCTACATCGCCCGCATCGCCGCAACCGACAAGCTGATGGATCAGAACATCGCCTTCATGCGCGAGCAAAAGGCGAAAGGTGTGACCCTGCCGCGTTTCTCCTACGGCCTGATGCTCGACGACGCGCGCAAAGTTGCGCTGGGTGCGCCGTTCGCTGGCAAGGGTGAAAGCAACATCTTCGCCGACTTCAACGCCAAGGTCGACAAACTCCAGGTCGCCGACACGATCAAAGCCAAACTGAAAGCCGACGCGGAAAAAGCGTTGACGCAAAACTTGGGCCCGGCCTATGCCCGCTTCATCGCCGCCGGCGAGGAGATTGCGGCGACCGCGAAGACCGATCACGGCGTCGGCACGTTGCCGGATGGCGCTGCCTACTATGATGAACGCACGGCAAATCATACGACATTGAAGATGCCCGCCGCCGCCATCCACAAGTTGGGGTTATCGGAGGTCGCGCGCCTGTCCGTTGAAATGAAAGGGTTGCAGAAGGACCTCGGCTTTCGCGGGCCGCTCAAGGCCTTCTATGCCGACCTACGCACGAACCCGCGTTACCTCTATCCCAATACCGACAAAGGCCGCGCCGACTACCTCGCGCGCGCCCTCGATCTCTTGCACGAGTCGCGCGCCGCGCTGCCCCAAGCCTTCGGCACCTTGCCCAAGGCCGACGTCGGCGTGAAGCGAATGGAGCCCTTCCTCGAAAGCGGTCAGACGATCGCGTTCTACAATCAAGGCACGCCCGACGGTTCGCGCCCGGGCTTCGTTTTCTACAACCTTGCCTCGATGGCGGCGCTGCCCAAATGGCAGATGGCTGCACTCGCGTTCCACGAGGGCATCCCTGGCCACCATCTGCAAATCGCGATCGCGCAGGAAACAAAGAATATTCCCGATTTTCGGAAGTACACGTTCTTCACCTCCTACGTCGAAGGCTGGGCGCTCTATACGGAATATCTCGCCAAGGAGATGGGCCTCTACAAGGACACGCTCGATAAAATCGGCCGCACGACGATGGAGCTTTGGCGCGCTTGCCGCCTCGTCGTCGACACCGGAATCCACGCCATGGGTTGGAGCCGCAAGAAATCCGTCGACTACTTCCTCGCCAACACCGCGCTCACACACGACAACATCGTGCGCGAGATCGACCGCTATTTCGTCTATCCGGGCCAGGCTTGCGCCTATCAGATCGGCAAGAACAAGATTCTTGAGTTGCGTGAAAGATCGAAGACGGCCTTGGGCCCGCGCTTCGACATCCACGCCTATCACGACACGGTGCTCGAGAACGGCGCGGTCCCCTTGCCGGTGCTCGAGACGCTTGTCGCCCAATGGGTGCGCTCTCGTGCCACGCCGGCGTGACGTCGGAAATCGTAGCGCAACGGCGCCGTCAATTCGTCACAGGGCTTGAGCACACTTGCCGGCTCACATAGGTGATTGCCCGAGAAGCGCCGCTCCATCGCCACCCACGTAAGGTCTTCTGCCATGCGTTTTCTTCGGACCCTCAGCCTGGTCATCCTCTCTACGTTCGCCGCGCACGCTGCGCCAGCGGCTGAAGTGACGGTCGAGATGCTCAACCGCGACAAGGCGACGAACATATCGAACGTGTTCAAGCCGGGTCTCATCCGCGTGAACAAGGGCGACACGGTGAAGTGGGTCGCGACGAATCCCGGGCACAACGTTGCCTTCGTTCAAGGCGGCATCCCGGTCGGCGTCGAGCTGTTCACCTCGCCGATTCAGAAGGAAGTCACCTACAAGTTCGAGAAGCCCGGCATTTATCTCTACAGATGCGCGCCGCATTTCGGGATGGGCATGGTCGGGCTCGTCGTCGTGGGC
>JBGOVA010000239.1:0-5806 GCA_041477875.1 Micropepsaceae bacterium
ATTGAGCTACACCCGCCGATCTCCTTCCCCGTTTGGGGTCAACTTTCCTTCGTGGTCTTCATCCAATGCTTGCCAAGCCGTAGCTCGCTGGTGCCACCGTCCGCCTTCGCCCTTCGGGCTTCGGCGTGACAGCCTTCTCTCGCTCCGCGAGCGAAGGCTGGTGGAGGAGGTAGGACTCGAACCTACGAAGGCGTCAGCCAGCGGATTTACAGTCCGCCCCCTTTGCCACTCGGGACACTCCTCCAAAATGGACATGCGTCCGCTCGTGCCGTGTGCGCGTTTGCTCCAGCCGGTTATGAATTTCGTCCTATCTTTTGGGATGGCGCCCGCACGCGCCCACAACCGTCTGGGCACGGGAACGGGGCTTATGGCGAAATCGCACCTGATTTGTCAACACCTTAAACCAGATCTTCCCCGCCCGGATGGAGCGGCAGAATGACCAGGCGAAACAAAGGCCACGGCCGGGGTCCGCAAGACCACAGGCGGGATGAGGACTCTCACTGGCTTTGGGGCACCCACGCGGTCCGCGCGGCGCTGGCAAACCCCAAGCGCCGCTGCCGAAAACTGATGGTCGTCGGGAGTGTGGACCCGGCCATCCAGGCGCTGGCGGCAAGGGCCAAGGTTCCGGTCGAAACCGTCGACGCGCACGGGTTGGCCCGCGCCCTGCCCCGCGATGCCGTTCACCAGGGGGTCGCACTGCTTGCAGACCCGCTTGAGGAACTCGACATTCACGACGCCATCGATTCGGCACCCGCCCCGCGCCGGCTTTTGCTGCTTGACCAAGTGACGGACCCTCACAACCTCGGCGCGATTTTGCGGTCCGCCGCGGCGTTCGGCGCTTGCGGCGTCGTCGTGCAAGACCGGAATTCGCCGCCTGTCACGGGCGTGCTGGCCAAGGCCGCGAGCGGCGCCATTGAGATGGTGCCCTTGGTTCGCGTCGTGAACATCGCGCGGACGCTCGACGAACTCGGCGAGTTGGGTTTCTTGCGCGTTGCCTTTGCCGACGAAGCGGCGGAGCCGATCGAGACGATCGACTTGAAGCGCGACGTCGTCCTGGCATTGGGCGCGGAAGGCGAAGGGCTGCGGCGGTTGACGCGCGAAAAGTGCGACGTCGCGGTGCGCCTGCCGACGCGGCCGGAAATGCCCAGCTTGAACGTGTCGAACGCGGCGGCGGTCGCGCTCTATGCGTGTGCCACGGCTTGAGGAATCAATAGAGCGCCGCGATCGTGTCGACGGACGGTCCACCGTAATCTTCAATGAAAACCAGCACTTTGTAGCCCGATATCATTTTGACGTTGCCGTCTTCGTCGCGCACGAGGGCGCCGGCCGTGCTCATCGTGCCGCTGTCGGGATTGACTTGGAATGCCGGAACGCGACCGCGATAGTTGCCTTGGATCAACTCGAACAGCACGCGCGCGTTGCCGGGCGACAAGCGAATGCAGCCGTGTGACGCGCGTTCGCCCAGCGTTTTCACGCCTTCCTCGTCGGTGCCGTGGATGGCAAGGCCGGATGTGCGACCCCGGGTCTGCCAGTCGAAGAACATCGCGTGGGGCATCGCCGATTCCCACTGGTTCGATGTGTAATCTTCGTAGAAGCGGCCGCGATCAAGTTTGAAAATGCCCGTGGGCGTGTCGGTCGCAAGCATTGCACCGGACGGCGCGGGAATCGTTTCTTCCAAGCCCGTCGAGACCGGCCAATCGTAGAGAAGGTTGAAGACCTGGCCTTGCTGTTTCGCGAGCACGAACATGCGCTGCGCCCAGTCGCCCTTCTCCCTCGTGGATTTGCTCACGTAGAGGAACAGGTCGAAGTAGCCGATCAGTTCGGCGGGGACGCGCGCGCGCAATCGCGCCTCGACCGGCTCCAGATCCAGCGGCAATTGGTCCGGGCTTTGCGTGAGGCGCAACTCAGACGGCTGTGGGGGCGGAACGTGCGGCACCGCAGTCGGCGGCAGTTTGATCGTGGGCGCCGCGAAGTCGCGCGGCTCGATGACGATAAACGGCAGCTTCGCCTGGTCGATTTCCGGCTTCGGGTCGTGGTAACGCACCGAATTGGCGCGGGCTGCGGTGTCGATCAGGGTCTGCAAGGCGACTTTGCCCTGGCCCACGAACCCGTCGATTGCGGCCGTGTCCCTGCTCTGAAGCAGCATGTACGCGCCGCCACCTGCGCCCGCCACAACCAAGGCGGCGCTCAGACCTTTGAGCCACGAAGCCATCGAATTCCCCAAATTCCCCCGTCGTTCAGTTTAACGGCGGCGTGGAAATGCTCAATACGGTGTTGCAGGAACGCGGCGTAACCCTCAGTGGTTGCAACCTTTCTGCAACGCTGCGACATCTGATACGGCCTGACGCACACGCCCGGCATAGGGCTAGTGGGTGTAGGCGATGACCGGGCCCATGATTTCGTCCCGGCCATCGTAGTTTTCGACAAACAAGACCGCCCGATAGCCGTCTTGCAGCATCATCGCCCCAGTCTCGTCATGCTGGACGCGGCCCCATCGGTCGGTCGAGCCATGCTCGTTCAGGGCGAATGCGGGCACACGGCCCTGGGTCGTGTTGCGGATTTTGTAGAAGAGCTCCTTGGCGCTCTTCGGCGCCAGGCGGATGCAGCCGGCGGAATCCCTGCGCCCCAGGCGGCGGATCTTGTCCGCACCTTCCACGGCGTGGATCGCGAGGCCCGATTGGTTCCCGTTGTTCATGAGGTCGTAGAACATCGCATAGTGCATCGGCGCGCCATCCCACGCCTTCGACCAGTAACGGCGGTAGAAGCGATCGGGGTCGAGGGCGAACATCCCCTCGGGCGTGGTCGTGCGGATCTTGCGGTCGTGGTGCAGCTCGATCTTCTCGCGGCCCGTCGACACGCGCCACTCCGCGTAAGGAATGATCTTTCCGTCGACATCACGCTGGAACACGTACATGTGCTGGGCCAGCGGGCCGCGGTTCGATTTGCTGACGTACATGAAGAGATCGAAATAGCCTTCGATCTCGTCCGGGACAGTCGCCAGCAGCCGACGTTCAGCAGTGCCGAACTGCGGCGCGGTTTCGTCCTCTGCTTGCGCAAATTGCGCACCGGCGCCGGATGTGAGGCTGTCGGCAGGCAGGGCTGCCACCACGCTTTCGGCGGCAGGTCTGATCACAGCCGCCGGCGCGGGCGTGACGGGAACGGTGGCGGCGGACGCGTGCGATGCCGTGGCCGCCAACGCGAGTTCAAACGACTGCGGTGCCGTCGCGAGCGGCACCGGGCCCGGCTTGTTGGGTGCAGGTGCCACGTGATTCTCGGGTTCGACCGCCGGCGGCGCCGGGACCGCAACCGGTGCAGGCACGATATCGACCGGAGATCGGAAGGCGTCGTTCGCGTTGTAGTCCCGCCCGAACGAGGCGTCTTGCGGCGCGGCGATCGGCGTCGCGGACGCCGCCGACTCCGCTTCGGAACGCGCTAGGAAAGGGTCTTGGCTACCAACACTACCAGCGGAGATCAGAACGCCAAAAAATGCCAAAGCAGCGAGTGCCTTGTGACGCGGCATGAAAGCCCCCAACTCGACTTCCCCGCGCCGGTCCTGATCCCCATCAGCCGACCCCTTCCATATTTCTAAGTTGAAACAGTTCGCGAGCCGATGCAATTACCCAAAAGGGTAAGGTCACAAAAATCGTGCGCGCATCAACAGTTCGTCGTGGAACCTGCCATCTACGTTTAACTCACGCTCAAGTTGTCCACAGACGGCGAAGCCGAAGCTTTCGTACAACCGGCGCGCTGCATCGTTGTCCGCACCCACTGTGAGAGTTGCATAGAGGGCGCGATTTTTCAGGTACTCCATCGCAGATTGCATGAGCGCATTCGCAACCCCTCGCCGGTGAAAGCGCTCGCGCACATAGACGCTGCCGATTTCCGCGACGTGCGCGCGCTTCATTCGGGATTTCAGGGACACAACGGTGATGCCCGCGAGGTCGCCGTCGATCTCGGCACCTAGCGAGTGGGCCGCGGCCAATCTTTCGCGCCAGAATTGCAGCGGTTGGATCGCCTCTTCTTCCCACGCAGTGCCGAAGTTCTGCGGGAACAGGCGCAATCCTTCGAGGCGCACATCGCGCACGGCGACCGCATCGTCGGGCCCCAGCACGCGAATACGGATGCCGGTCACGCGCCGGCGCCGCCGAAGCGTTGCTCCCATGCGGCGATTTGTTCGGGCGCGATCTTCGCGAACAAGACGTCGCCCTGCCCCGGCACGTTGAAGCCGTGGCCCGCTTTGAGCACCGTCAACTCATCCACGATGCGGCCCTTCGGCCAGCGCAACGATTTCGTATCGAGCTTCAGGGCCTTGGCCATCGCGTCCGCCGAGAAGGGAATGATCGGCGCGGCGAGACAGGCAAATAGCCGGATGAGATTGAACGCCGTACGGATGCTGACGGCGGCTGCGTTCTTGTCCGTGCGGATCGCCGTCCACGGCGCGGCGTCGGCCAAGTACTCGTTGCCCTGCACCCAGATCGCGCGCAGTTCGCCGGCCGCTTTGCGAAGCTGGGCCTCTTCGAGATGCACCGTGTAGATGCCGAAGCGGCGTTCGAGCTCTTCGGCAAGCTTCGTCTCTTTCGCGCCCGGCGTGCCGCCGTCGGGAATGCCTGCGCCGAATTTGCTGTCGGTGAATTTCAGCGTGCGGTTGACGAAATTGCCGAGCACGTCGGCCAGATCCTTGTTCACCGTGTCGGCAAAGTGCTGCCACGTGAAGGACGAGTCCGCACTTTCGGGCGCGTTCGCCGTCAGATACCAACGCCAATAGTCGGGCGGCAGAATCTCAAGCGCCGCGTCCATGAAGATGCCGCGCTTCTGGCTCGTCGAGAATTTTCCGCCATAGTAGTTGAGCCAGTTGAAGCCCTTGATCTGGTCGACGAGTTTCCACGGTTCGCGCGAGCCCAAGATCGTTACGGGAAAGCCGACGGTGTGGAACGGGACGTTGTCCTTGCCCATGAATTCGACATAGCGGACGTTGCGCTGCGCTTCATCGCCGAACCACCACGACTTCCAATTGCGCGGATTCGGCGGCGGCACCGCATCGGCCCATTCCTTGGTCGCGCCGATGTATTCGATCGGCGCGTCGAACCAGACGTAGAAGACCTTGCCCTTGAGCCCTTCGACATCGGGGCGCTGTCCATTCGGATTCGGCCCCCAGGTCTCCGCATTCAACGGAACGCCCCACGAGAGATCGCGGGTGATACCGCGATCCTGCAGGCCCTCGTCGAGCCATTTGAGCGCGATGGACGAAACCAAATTGGGCCATTCGGTGCGCGTGCCGATCCATTTACGCAGCTCGTCCGAGAATTTCGACTGCTTCAGGAACAAATGCTTGCTGTCGCGCAGTTCGATCTCGGTCGAACCGGACACGGCCGAGCGTGGATTTATGAGGTCCGCCGGATCGAGCACGCGCGTGCAATTTTCGCATTGATCGCCGCGCGCGTTCTCGTAGCCGCAATGCGGACACGTGCCGATGACATAGCGGTCGGGCAAAAAACGTCCGTCGGCCTTGGAGTAGACTTGGCGCGTCGTGCGCTCTTCGATGTGGCCGCGCTCCCAAAGGACCTTGGCGAAGTGCTGCGTCAGCTCGCGATTTTGCGGGCTCGACGAGCGGCCGAAATAGTCGAACGACAGGCCGAAGCCCTCGGACAGCTTCTTCTGGATCGCCCACCATTTCGCGCAGTACTCGGCGACGGGCAGCCCTTCCTCAAGCGCGGCGAGCTCGGCCGGCGTGCCGTGCTCGTCGGTGGCGCAAATGAAGAGCGTGTCGCGCCCGCGCGCACGCTGATAGCGCGCATAGACGTCCGCC
>JBGOVA010000298.1:0-3732 GCA_041477875.1 Micropepsaceae bacterium
CGCTGGGCCGCCGCGCCGCGCCGTTCAAGGCCTCCGTCGACGTCATCGAAGACGACGCCGCGATGGTCGAGCGCGTGAAGAACGAACTCGGCCCCATTTCGATCCTCGTCAACAATGCGGGCATCGCGAGCCGCGGCAACACGGTCGCCGACACCGACCCGCTCGAGATGGCGCGCGTCGTCGCCGTCCACGCCTTCGCGCCGTTCTATCTATCGAAGCTTGTGCTGCCTCAGATGCGCGGAACCAAGCGCGGCGACATCATCATGATTTCAAGCGTCGCGACGCTGACCTTCGCCGCGCGCGGTGCACCCTACAGCATGGGCAAGGCTGCCCTCGAAGCTCTGGCTTTCACGTTGGCGAAGGAGGAACGCCCGAACGGCATTCGCGTCAATGTCGTGGCGCCGCCCCTGACCGACACCGACATGGGCCAGCGCCTCGCGAAGGCGCGCGGCGCCGCTTCCATCCGCGATCTCGACAAGACGATGCCCTTCGGCCACGTCTGCCAACCCGAAGACATCGCGAACGTCGTGCGCTTCCTTGTCTCGGACCGCAACACCTACGTTTCGGGCGAAAAGATCACCGTCCACGGCGCCGCCGACCGAGCAGGATTTTCGTAACCCTCAGGCCGCGCGGCGGGGCCTGTGCTCGCGCTAGATGCCGATGGAATGGAGTGACGCCGTGGGCAAAAAGGGCGCCCAATGCGAGCGCGCAGCGACCCTGCGGAAGTGTCGAAACGCGTCAATTCAACTGGAAATTGATGCCGGCGCGCACGAGCTGATCGGTAACTTCGGCGCGTCCGTTACTGGTTCTCGTGGCGACGGCGATCGGGCCGGTCGCCTCTATCTCGCCGAGATCGAGATAAAGATACTCGACCTTTATGCTGGCCCCCGACTCGATCAAGAATTCCATACCGCCACCGACGCTGTAGCCGCTGCGGAATTCCGAATTCTCGATCGTCTGCAGCGCAATCGGCCCGTCATTGTCGGAGAATGTCTGCGTGAACTTCATGTCCGCGCCAGCATAACCGCCGGTCGCATAGATCATGGCGAAGTCCATTGTAAGGCCCAGTCTAAGCCGGCCCGTGGCGAGCCATGTCTGCTCCAAGCTGTTCGTTGTCGTGAACTGGGTCACACAGCAAGGATAGGTAACGGTCGCAGAACCCGAAGTGTCGTTGCCGTAACCCGCGGCATCGAACTCGACGCCGATCACGAAGTGCTCGCTTACGGGCCAGTTGACCCCGATCTGCGCGCCGCCGGTGAATGTTTCCTCTTCGAGAGCCATTGCGCTCGCGCTTTCGACGGCTGGAATGCTGGATGCCAAGAAATAGCCGGCGCCGGTGATCGTCCGCGTCGTGTCCGTTTCGCTGCGGCCTTCGCCCGCGTTGAGCCCGATGTAGTAACCGGCCCAGCCGTTCGCACTTGCCGCGCCTATGCCAAGCGAAAGCAGCACGACGGCGCTGAGCGCCAACGATCTTCCGAACATGATCCCCACCCATACTCGGGCCCTCGACGGGCCCGTTCCCCGCAAGGATGGTAGCACCCCCTAAGGTTGCGCGTTGTTGCCCCGGCGCCACCAATCGCGGCGCAGTTTTGCCGATCTTTCATGGCAGATATTGTGGGCCGCTTGGCTTTCGCACCTACCCTTTGATCACCTGGAGCAATCCTTGACCGACCCGACCTATCACCTGAACGGAGGTTTCAAACCCACCCCGAAACGCCGCGCCGATCTCGACGGCCCGGACTTCTTTCCGACACCCGAATGGGCGACGCGCGCGCTTGTCGACAACGAGCGCTTCGAGGGCGAGATCTGGGAATGCGCCTGCGGCGACGGCGCGATGGCGCGCGAGTTGGAGAGGGCAGGGCACGCAGCCGTCGCAACCGATCTTTACGCGCGCGGCTACGGCAAGGAGGGGATCGACTTTCTGAACACCGATCGACGCACCGACAACATCGTCACCAATCCGCCGTACAACTGCGCGGAGGCGTTCGTTGCTCATGGTTTGAAACTGGCGCGCCGCAAGGTAGCGCTCCTGTTGCGCTTGGCTTTCCTCGAAGGCGCCAATCGCGCGAACACGATCTTCTTGAAACACCCGCCGGCCCGCGTCTGGGTCTTCAGCGAACGCATCACGTTCTACATGAAGGGCGTAAAGCCGGCCGGCACCGGCACCACGGCTTATGCGTGGTTCGTGTGGGACAAAGCCTCCGTTGGCCCGACGGAATTGCGATGGTTGAAACCCGGCTACAAATCGAAGCCGCCGCGGGCCTAGCTCTTCCCAACCCGCTTTTCGATCCGGCGGTCCGGAACGAACCAGATCGCGGCGACCAGAAAGTAGAGCGCGACGGCCGCCCAATTGAGGAAGAACGAGAGCAGTATCGCCGCCGCGTAAATGATCAGCGAAATATTGCCCTTGAAGTCGCTGCCGATTGCCTTGGCGAGCGTCGAGTCCCGTCCGTGATGCGCGATCAGGAGCTGCACGAGGATCGTGTACGCGACCGCCGCCATGAACAGCACGACGCCGTAAAGCGCGACGGTCTGCGCCGCGAAGTGGTTCTCGCCCATCCACCCCGTCACGAACGGAAAGAGCGATAACCAAAACAACACATGCAGATTGGCCCACAAGATCGGCCCATTGATGCTGTGCGCGGCGGCCAACAGATGATGATGGTTGTTCCAATAGATCCCCACATTCGCGAAACTCAGCACATAGCTGGCGAAAATGGGGATGAGCGGCTCGAGCGCCGAAAAGTCGGTCCCGCGCGGCACCTTCATCTCCAGCACCATGATCGTGATGATGATCGCGATCACGCCGTCGCTGAATGTTTCCATCCGGCCCTTGCCCATGCCCGAGTCTCCTCAAGGCGGGCTTGGTGGCCCGCTCAACGACGCCGCCCGTTTTCCAAGCCCAGATGACATCAGCCGGGCATTCATCCGCGGCAGAAAACAGCGGATTGCGCGGCTGTCGGACTGGCCCCTTGGCTATTTGCTCTATTTCGCACTGCAGCATAGCCTGGCGGGTACAGCTATTTCAGGAATCGAGTCCCTCATGACGATCACCCTAGACGGTCGAGAAGACGCGGCGCCACCGCGCGAGCGCGACGGTCTCAAATACCCGTTCCCCGAGCGGCCGCAGCCCGGCAAGACCGTCGAAGTCGTCCCCGGCATCCACTGGATCCGCTTGCCGCTGCCGTTTCAGCTCAACCACATCAACGTCTGGTTGATCGAGGACGGCAAGGGTTGGGCCCTGGTCGATACCGGCATCAACTCGAACACGACCAAGGACCTGTGGGAGCAGGTGTTCGCCCACCTCGGCGGCAGGCCGGTGACGCGCGTGATCGTGACCCATTTGCACCCCGACCACGTCGGCCTTGCCGGCTGGCTCGCGGAGAAGTTCGACGTGCCTCTCTACATGTCGCGCACGGACTACCTGCTCTGCCGTACGCTGGTGATGGACACGGGCCAGCCCGCCCCGGAGGAGGGCGTCCTGTTCTACAAGGCAGCCGGTTTCCCCGACGACGCGCTCGAGATCTACAGAAAACGCTTCGGCGGTTTCGGCATGGGCGTCCATCGCATGCCGCAATCCTATCGCCGCTTGATCGAGGGCCAGGAACTGACCATCGGCAAGCACCGCTGGCGCATCGTCGTCGGCCGCGGCCACGCGCCCGAGCACGCGTGCCTCTGGTGCCCGGAACTGAAGCTGATGATCTCGGGCGACCAGATCCTGCCGCGCATTTC
>JBGOVA010000135.1:0-12787 GCA_041477875.1 Micropepsaceae bacterium
CGCCGTGGGTCGATTCGCTCCAGCCTTCCATGGTCTCAAAGATCGGCTTGCAGCGCTTTTGCGCGTCGGCCGCGGCGGGCAGGTGATCGATGCGCTTGCCGTCGAGGTCGTAGGCGACGGCGATCTTGATTTCCTTCAGGCCGTCCAAGACGTCGAGCTTGGTGAAGGCGATGCCGTCGATGCCGCCGGTGATCACGGTTTGACGCACAAGCACGGCGTCGAACCAGCCGCAGCGGCGCTTGCGGCCCGTCACCGTGCCGAACTCATGGCCGCGCTCTCCGAGGCGCGCGCCGATCTCATCGGTCAGTTCGGCGGGAAAGGGGCCCTCGCCGACGCGGGTAGTGTAAGCCTTCGTGATGCCCAGCACGTAAGAAATCGCGCGCGGCGCGACGCCGGCGCCCGCCGCGGCTTGGCCAGCGACCGTGTTCGACGACGTTACGTAAGGGTAGGTGCCGTGATCGATGTCGAGCAGCGCACCTTGCGCGCCTTCGAACAGGATGCGCTCGCCCGCCATTCGCGCTTGATGCAAGCGCTGCCAAACGGGACCTAAGAACGGCACGACTTTCGGTGCGATCTCTTTCAGCTGCGCAACCAACGCGTCGGGTTTGATCTCGGTTTGGTTGAGGCCGCGGCGCAGCGCGTTGTGGTGGACGAGCAGGCTTTCGACTTTCTCCTTCAGCGATTTCGGATCGGTGAGGTCGATGGTGCGCAAGGCCCGGCGGCCGACTTTGTCCTCGTAAGCCGGGCCGATGCCGCGCTTCGTCGTGCCGATGCGGGTGCCGGAGTTCGATGTTTCGCGCGCGGTGTCGAGTTCGCGGTGCAGCGGCAGGATGAGCGGCGCGTTTTCGGCGACGAGCAGGTTTTGCGGCGTGATCGTCAGCCCCTGCGCGCGCATGCGCTCGATCTCATCGATGAGCGCCCAGGGGTCGACGACGACGCCGTTGCCGATGACCGAGAGCTTGTTCGAGCGCGCGATGCCCGACGGCAGCAGCGAGAACTTGTAGGTCTTGCCGTTGATGACCAGCGTGTGGCCGGCGTTGTGGCCGCCCTGGAAGCGCACGACGATGTCGGCGCGCTCGCAGAGCCAGTCGACGATCTTGCCCTTGCCTTCATCGCCCCATTGGGCGCCGATCACTGCAACGTTGGCCATCGACGGCTCCCGTTAGAACACCAGCGCTTTCGCCTGCTTCACCATCGGCAGTTTGCGCAGGCCGCCGATCACGGCATCGGGCACGGGACCGTCGACCTCGACGAGGGCGATCGCGTCGCCGCCGGCCGCGGTGCGGCCCAGATTGAACGAGGCGATGTTGACCTTCGCGTCGCCGAGAAGCGTGCCGAGCTTGCCGATGAAACCGGGCTTGTCCTCGTTCGTCACATAGATCATGTGCGGCGAGAACTGCGCGTCCATGTCGATGCCCTTGATCTGGATAAGGCGCGGGATGCCGTTCGAGAACACGGTGCCGGCAACCTCGCGTGTTTGGTGCTCCGACGTCACCTTCAGCATCAGATAGCCTTCGTAGGCGCCATGCTGCGTGCGGCGGACCTCGCTCACCTGAATGCCGCGCTCCTTTGCCACGATGGGCGCGTTGACCATGTTGACTTCGGTGAGGTTGGGCTTGAGCAGTCCGGCGAGGGCCGCTTGGGTCAGCGCCCTCGTGTTCAAGTCCGCGGCCGTGCCTTCGAAGATCAACTCGACGCCTTTAATGCTCGATTCCGTCAGCTGTCCGGCGAACGCGCCGAGCTGTTCGGCGAGCTTGATCCACGGCCGCATCTTCGTCGCCTGATCAGCGGTGATGGAAGGCATGTTGATCGCGTTCTGGATCGCGCCGGTCAGCAGGTAGTCAGACATTTGCTCGGCGACTTGCAACGCGACGTTCTCCTGCGCCTCCGTCGTCGCGGCGCCGAGGTGGGGCGTGGCGACGACTTTGTCCGAGCCGAAAAGGGCGTTGTCCTTCGCGGGCTCGATCTCGAACACGTCGAGTGCGGCGCCCGCGACGTGGCCCGAGGCGAGCGCTTCCTTCAACGCCGCTTCATCGATGAGGCCGCCGCGCGCGCAGTTGATGATGCGTACGCCTTTCTTGGTCTTCGCGAACGCCTTGGCGTCGAGGATGTTGCGCGTCTTGTCGGTCAAGGGCGTGTGCAGCGTGATGATGTCGGCGCGGTGCAGCAGGTCATCGAGATCGACCTTTTCGACGCCGAGCTCGGCCGCGCGCTCTTCGCTCAAATACGGGTCGAAGGCGGCCACCTTCATGCGCAGGCCCTTGGCGCGCTCGGCGACGATCGAGCCGATGTTGCCGCAGCCGATGACGCCCAGCGTCTTGCCGGTCAGCTCGACGCCCATAAAGCGGTTCTTTTCCCACTTGCCGGCGTGGGTCGAGGCGTTCGCCGCGGGAATCTCGCGGGCGAGGGCGAACATGAGCGCGATCGCGTGCTCGGCCGTGGTGATCGAGTTGCCGTAAGGCGTGTTCATGACGACGATGCCGCGTGCGGTCGCGGCGTTGATGTCGACGTTGTCGACGCCGATGCCGGCGCGGCCGATCACCTTGAGGTGGGTCGCGGCCGAGAGCAGATCGGCGGTGACTTTCGTCGCCGAGCGGATCGCCAAGCCGTCGTAGCGGCCGATGATCGTCTTGAGCTCTTCCTTCGACAGGCCGGGTTTCACGTCAACGTCGATGCCGCGATCCTTGAAGATCTGCACGGCGGCAGGCGACAGCTGATCCGAGATCAGGACTTTGGGCATGGTGATGCTCCGTATACGAATGAAATTGCCTTGCTTTGCCGGCGTCAGGACGCTTTGACTTGCGCCCACGCCCAATCGAGCCAGGGCATCAGTGCCTTCATGTCGGCGTTTTCGACGGTCGCACCCGACCAGATGCGCAAGCCCGGCGGAGCGTCGCGATAGGCGGCGATGTCGAAGGCGACGCCCTCCTTGTCGAGGAGGTCGGCGACCTTCTTCGCGGCCGCGGCTTGGCCGTCGGCGTCCTTTGCTGTGAACCACGGATCGACGATCTTCAAGCACACCGACGTGTTCGAGCGCGTCGCCGGCACGCGTGCGAGGAAATCGCACCAGCCCGAGGTCTTCGTCCAACGGTCGATGACGTGCAAGTTTTCGTCGGCACGCGCCATCAGCGCCTTCAGACCGCCGGCACCTTCGGCCCAGGTGAGCGCGTCGAGATAATCCTCGACGCAGAGCATCGAGGGCGTGTTGATCGTTTCACCCTTGAAGATGCCTTCGTTGAGCTTGCCGTCCTTGGTGAGGCGGAAAATCTTCGGCAGCGGCCAGGCCGGCTTGTGGCTTTCGATGCGTGCGACGGCGCGCGGCGAGAGAATGAGCATGCCGTGCGCAGCCTCGCCGCCCAGCGCTTTCTGCCAGGAAAACGTGACGACATCGAGCTTCGGCCACGGCAGGTCCTGGGCGAAGGCGGCTGATGTCGCATCGCAGATCGTGACGCCCTCGCGCGCAGCGGAAATCCATGCGCCGTCGGGCACGCGCACGCCGGAGGTCGTGCCGTTCCAGGTGAAGATCACGTCGTGCGCGGGATTCACTTGGGCGAGGTCGGGCAGATCGCCGTAGCCTGCCTTCAGTACACGGACGTTCGGCAGCTTCAGCTGCTTCGTTATGTCGGTCGCCCAGTCGTTGCCGAAGCTTTCCCACACGAGGACGTCGACGGGCTTTGGACCAAGTATCGACCACAACGCGATCTCGACCGCGCCGGTGTCGGAGGCGGGGACGATCGCGATGCGATAGTCGGCGGGCACGCCGAGCAGTTTGCGCGTGCGCTCGATCGCTTGCTCGAGTTTCGCTTTGCCGGGCTTCGACCGGTGCGAACGTCCGACAAGCGCTTGATTGAGAGCTTCGGGGGTCCAGCCGGGGCGCTTTGCGCAGGGGCCAGAAGAAAAGTGCGGCCGCAATGGCCGTTGGGCAGGCTTCGCAGTCATGGTTCCATTCCTCTCAGAATGGGCGCATCCCGTTGGGGGGACGTGTCCCGCGCGCTTCATCGGCGATTCCGCGTCCCGCGTCAATTGAATTACGCGCGCGCGGGCGCGAAAGCCGGCGAACATGAATGGTGGACAACGGGTTCGTGTGTGATGATGGTTTCTTAGTACAGACGCGGTGGGGGCCTACATTCCGCGCCATCCGAGAGGGGTTTTGGGACTCACGTCGGAAACGAACCAAGGAGAGAAACATGCGCTGGATAGCGCTCATAGCCGCGGCTGCGGCGCTTAGTGCCGGACCGGCCTTCGCGGCAGGGTACGGTGAATTCACCGGAAATTGGCGAAACGACGATTCCGGAACACGCGATCTGACGCGGCTGCGCGTTACCGCGAGTGGCGGCGGGCTCAGCGTTCGCGCGTGGGGTCAATGTCACCCGAGCGATTGCGATTGGGGCACGGTGGTGGGCGTCGGCTATTCGTATAGTCCCGCCGCGAATCCGGCGTCGAGCGCGACCGATGTTATCGCGACGTTCAATCCGGGCTTCGCGCAAACGACGCTCATCCTGACGGATCGTCCGGGCGATCGGCTTTCGTATGCGATCTACACGCGCTTCACGGACGGATCGGGCCGCAGGCCCTACGTCGCGCGCGGTACGCTGCGCAAACAGATCGGCGGTTGGCCGGGATGGCCGCCGGGCGGACCCGGTGGACCGGGCGGCTGGCCTCCGGGAGGACCTGGTGGTCCGGGCGGTTGGCCTCCGGGCGGACCTGGTGGTCCAGGTGGGCCAGGTGGACCTGGTGGGCCCGGCGGTCCAGGTGGACCCGGCGGTCCGGGCGGCCCCGGCGGCGGTGATCTGAGCTTCGGCGAAGATTGCATCACCTTCGACTGGCACACGGTCGTTGCGCAGAACAGCGGCGGCTGGCGCGTCGTGTCGGGTCCGAGGTCGATGCTCTACTATGGCGCGGACGAGGCTGGCGCGGAGCGCGCGGCCGAGGTCATTCAGCACTATCGCTTCAACCAGCAGTGCTATATCGGCCGGCCGAATCCGTCGATGTCGTATTGGAAACGCGGCGACGGCGTGCCGTCGGGCAGTTACGCGGGCGAAGACTGCGTCAACAACAATCCCGATACGACGCATGCGCAGTGGGTCGGCGGCGAGTGGAAACTCGTCGACGGCGGCCATTGGATGCTGAGCTTCGGCTCGAACGAGGCCGAAGCGCGTCAGGCGGAAGAGGTCGTGCGCCACTACAATCTCAACCGGCAGTGCTGGGTGTCACGCGCATCGGGCGGCGCAAAGCTGAACTATTGGCTGTCCGAGTGACGCCGTGAGTTGATCACCGAACGGGTCAGCCGCGTTCTGCGCGGCTGACCTTTTGGCCACGGGGTTGCCCGCGGCGAGCGAATGTCGGCTTAGAACTATGCCGCGCGGATTGCCGCGTGCTGGCCGAGCAGCCACTGAATGCCCGCCAAATGCTGCTGGTCGTGGCTGCAGAGATAGTGGATCAGCCCGAGCAACGTCACCGGCCCGTAGCCTTCGAATTCGCCGCGGCGCGACAGGTCGGCGGGTTTCACGGCGTCGAGCAATCGCATCGTCTGTGCGCGCGCGTCCGTGAAGCTCTCGAGACTTTGGCGCAGGTCGCTTCGATCGTAGGAGCGGCTTTCGACGAGGGCGTAGGTGTCGAGCGATTCGAGCTGCGGATCGGTTTGCGTCAGCACGCGCCGGAGGCGGACGAGATAGCCGTCGGCCTCGATGTCGCGCAGATGGCAAATCTGCTGCCTAATGGTGAGCGATTCGCTCGGGATGCCGTCCCAAGACGCGGGGCGCCAATCGAGAGCGTCATGCGGAACGTCGTCGAGCGCGCGAGCAAGCGTTGCGGGGAACGTGCGCAACGCCTGCAATGTCCAATCAATTCGCGCCACGACGACCTGGTTGCGCTCCTTAGAACGGCAGGATGTTGCGTTCGCGCGAGTAGCTCAAGTAACCCGCGTTGACGCCGGCGCGCACGCCGATGCCTGTGCGCATGGGGGCAAGCGAGATGCGGCCGCTGCGCTGATAGTTCACGCCGATACCGGCGATAAAGTAGTACGTGCCTTCGAGGCCCGGATAACGCTGGAAGATCTCTTCCTGGCGACGAATTTGATAGACGAGCGTGAAGCACTTCGACGCGTTGGCGCCGATGTCGAAGCCGATCGAAGGTCCTTGCCAGTAGACCTTCATGTTCCTGAAGCCTTTGCGGTGCATGTAGCCGTCGCCGTAGCGCAGGCCGACCGCGATGGCGCCCGACACTTCCTCGCCCGTGATGTAGGCGTTGGGACGTCCGAGATCGGCGAAGATGTGCTCGATGGCTTTGGCGACCGCCGCGCTCGTCATGCCGAAAAAGTCGGACGCGGCGTCGATAATCTCTCCCCTCGAATAGGTGTCGTCAGCCGACGCCGTTTCGTTGAGCACGGCCATGGCGGCCGCAAGAGACAGGGCGCCGCCGGCGCCGTGGGTAAACGCCTCGCGGCGGGTAAGCTTCTTCTTGTCGGTCATGTGGTTCTCCAAATCCCAGGTCCCTTGAAGGGCAAGTCTAGCCTGGCCACATGTCATCTGCGAAGGCCCGTGCAAGGCGGTCGGTTGTGAGCTTCGCTATGATTCCGGCGGATAGCTATGATTCCCGGTGATTCGGGGCGGCTGGATGCATGCCCCGTCAACTTCATGAGGGGGCCGTCATGCTCGGCGATTTTGCCACAACCTTCGTTCTCGTCTTCGTTTTCGCCGCCATCATCGTTGTCTTCCGGGCGATCAAGTTCGTGCCTCAGGGCTTTGGCTGGACGGTTGAGCGCTTCGGACAATACATGCGAACGCTGAAGCCGGGGCTGGGGCTGATCAATCCTCTCTTCGAGCGAATCGGCCGCAAGATCTCGATGATGGAGATGGTGCTCGATATCCCCAGCCAAGAAGTGATCACCAAGGACAACGCGCAAGTGACGGTCGATGCAATCGCCTTCATTCAGGTGGTGGACGTGGCGCGAGCGGCCTATGAGGTCCAGGACCTGAACCGCGCGATTGCAAACCTCGCGCTGACCAATGTGCGCACCGTCATCGGTTCGATGGATCTCGACGAGGTGCTGTCGAAGCGCGACGACATCAACGTGAAGCTGTTGCGCATCATCGACGCGGCGACGCAGCCATGGGGCGTGAAGGCGACGCGCATCGAGATCAAGGATTTGTCGCCGCCAGCGGACATCACCGAATCGATGGCGCGCCAGATGAAGGCCGAACGCGAACGGCGCGCCGAAGTGCTGACCGCCGACGGCCAGAAGCAGGCGGCGATCTTGCGCGCCGAGGGTTCGAAACAGTCGGCGATCCTCGAAGCCGAGGGCCGGCGCGAAGCGGCCTATCGCGATGCCGAAGCGCGCGAGCGTTCGGCCGAAGCGGAAGCGAAGGCGACGACGATGGTTTCGGAGGCCATCGCCAGAGGCGATGTGCAAGCGGTGAACTACTTCTTGGGCCAGAAATACATCGAGGCGTTCAGGGATCTGGCCAACGCGCCCAACCAGAAATTCGTCATCGTGCCGATGGAATCGGCCGGGCTTTTGGGGTCGATTGCCGGTATCGGCGAGTTGGCAAAGCTTGCGGGCGAGCGAGGGGCCGGGGCCGCCACCGCTTCGGGGCGCGCCGGCTCAGTCCCGCAAACGCGGTGAAATCGGATAGACTTGCGCTTGCGGCGTTAAGCGGGGAGTGAACGCATGGAAATCTTCGGCGATTGGTTGTTGAACGTCGGCCCGTTTCATTGGCTGGCGCTTGCGGCGCTGTTGATCGGGATCGAGATGGTGATGCCGACGCAGTATCTGGTGTGGCCGGGGATCGCCGCCGCGGTGACGGGTCTTGCGGCCTTCCTCATGCCTCTCGGGTGGCCGACGCAGGTTGCCATCTTCGCCGTGCTGTCGATCGTGTTGGTGGCCGCGTCGCACTACTGGCCGAAGGCGGCGGTCGATGCCGGCGCCCCGCGCGCGCTTAATCAGCGCACGGATCAAATGATCGGACGCACCGCGACCGTTGCCGAGGACTTTCGCAACGGTCAGGGCTCGGTAACCGTCGGCGACACGCGCTGGTCGGCGCAATCGGTCGACGGCGGCGATCTCGTGGCCGGGACGCGCGTCGAAATCGTCGCCGCCGAAAGCACGCTATTGAAGGTGAAAAGACAGGAGTAGACCGTCACCCCGGGCTTGAAGGTCAAGCGCACGGACTAGCGCTGGCGGCCCCAGGCGACGAAGCTTGGGTTGGCGAATTTCTCGGCGGCGTTGCCGTAAGTCAGAGGCGTCTTGCCGTCGAGGCGCGTGACGACGCCGCCTGCCGCACGCAAGACCGCGTCACCTGCTGCCGTGTCCCATTCCATCGTCGGTCCGTGGCGCGGATAGATGTCCGCTTCGCCCGCCGCAATGACGCAGAACTTCAGTGACGAACCCGCGGCGATGAGCTTCGCGATCGGATAGAACGCCAGCAGTTCCTCCGTGAACTTATCGCGATGGCTGCGACTCGCGATGGCGATCATGCCTTCCTTCGGGGCCGCGCGCGTGGTGATCGGCTTCGCGGCAGCGGCGCCGGCCTGTTGCTCGAAAGCCTTGCCGTCGCTTCCCCAGAACAGCCGATCGACGGCGGGCGCGTAGACCACGCCGGCCGTCGGCGCGCCATGCTCGACCAGCGCGATGTTGACCGTGAACTCGCCGTTGCGGTTCAAAAACTCTTTCGTGCCGTCAAGCGGATCGACGAGAAAGAATACGCCCTTGCCGATGTCGGGAAGCACTCCGGCGGCGGCGCTTTCTTCGGCAATGACGGGGATGCTCGGCGCGACGCCCGCGAGGCGCGCCACGATCAGGTGTTCGGCTTCTTCGTCGGCGACGGTCACGGGCGACTTGTCCGCCTTTTGGCGGCGCACGACCTCGCCCGCGTAGTGGCGCATGATCAGTGCGCCGGCCTCGCGCGCTATCTCGACCATCTTGGCCAGCAACGCCGCGCGGGATTCGTTCGTGAATTTCGGCGTCATCGCGCGGGCTCGGTTGGATCGACGATGCTGAGTGCGGCATTCTTGACGTTGATCAGGCGCTTTCCCGCGTTTTCGAAATTGACGGTTACCCGGTCGCCCGCCACCGACTGAATCTGGCCCAAGCCCCATTCGGGCGCGGCCGCCAGCCTCACATATTGGCCGGGTTCCAATGCGGCAGCGATGGATTCTCCTTCTGCATGTGTTTTCATCGAGGGGTCGCTTGCCGCAATATTCCGTACCTTGTGGATTTCGCGCTTAAGCGTTTCTTAAGCGACATGGCGCTGGTCTAGGGTGATGTCGGCCCAGCTCCTTGAGAATACAAGCCATTCTGACGCGGACAATTGCGGATCGCCAGCGAAATGCCAGACCAATGCCATGAATGAACTCGATCTCGGCGCGTTGCTCGTCTCGCGCGTGTGTCACGATCTGATCAGTCCGGTCGCCGCGATCTCGAACGGGCTCGAGATTCTGGCGGACGAGCAGGATGCCGAGATGCGGGCGCACGCGATGCGCCTGATCGAGCACAGCGTGGGTCAGGCCAAGGCGCGTCTCCTGTTCGCGCGGCTCGCCTTCGGCGCCATGGGATCGGCGGGGGCGGAGATCGAACTGAGCGAAGCGGGCGAGGTGGCGGCGGAGTTCTTCAAGACCGGCAAGGCCAAGCTCGACTGGCAGGCGGCGTCGATCGCGGTCGACAAGGAAATCGTCCGTGTGCTGCTCAATGTGGCGGCGATGGGCGCCGATTGCATCCCGCGCGGCGGCATGCTGACGGTGAAGGCGGAGCAGGGGAGGAACGCGTTCATCGCCTCGGTCACAGCCAAAGGGGTGAAGGCCAACCTGGCGCCCGACATCAAGGAGGGGTTGGCGCTGAAGATCCCGCGCGAGGATTTGACCGGGCGCACCATCGCGCCGTTCGTGACCGCGCTTCTCGCCCGGAAGATCGGCGGCGAGATCACCTATTCGACCGACACGGAACTCGTGCGCTTCGACGTGCGGTTCGAACGCAAGGCTTGACCGGTCTGACTGTCTTTTGCGGCCGTGGGTAAAGGAAGAGCGAGCGGGTTCTTTCCACTTGCGCCTAGCGCGGCAATCCTTGTGCCGGAACGGGACACCTTGCCAAGCCTGTCAGGGCGCTGAAAGCGTCCGTCAATGCATTCAAGCCAGACTTCGGCCCACGTGCGGCGCCGCGGCGCAGCCGGTGGGAAGGCTTCGCCTATGCGGGACTTGGTTCGTGAAGGGGCACAGTACTCCTCGGCCGAAGTGCTTCTGTTCGACGGCAGTCCGCCGCACAGAGGCACGACGCGCAGCGCGCTCGGCATGCTGGGGTTCAAACGGATCGTCGCGACGTCGGATGCCGACGAAGTCGCGCACAGCATCGCGCAAAAGCCGTTCGACGTGCTGGTCGCCGACCTGGCGATGGACTCCGAGCGGATGTGCCAATTGGTGCGCGAAGTGCGGCAGGGCGATGTCGGTCCCAATCCGTTTCTCGTGGTTATCTTCACGGCATGGGCATTGCGCGAAGATACGCTCAGCAAAGTCATGGGCAGCGGCGCGGACGATATTTTGCTCCGCCCCTATTCGGTGTCCTTTCTGGCCGAGCGCGTGCACACGCTTGTCGAGGCGCGCAAGGGGTTTGTGGTCACAGCCGAGTATGTCGGCCCCGACCGGCGGAAGGCCGCGGCGCGGAGCGGCGACGTCAAGCTCCTCGACGTGCCGAACACCCTGCGCATCAAGGCGCGGCCGGAAGAGTATGGCCCCGAGGCCAAAGACATCATGGCGCTTGTGCGCGAGGCTCAGGCGAAGCTCGGCGAATTGCGCCTCCAAGGCACGGCGTTGCAAATGCGGTTGCTGGCCCATTTCGCTCTGAGGGCCGCCAACGAGGGCAATCCGCTCGAGAAGTACATGGAGCCGATGTCCGTATTCTCCCGACTGCTGCAAGATAGGCTTCAGGCGTCGCAGTCGCGCGAGGCTGCGTCCGCGGCCGTGTCGCTGGCCCATGCCGTGGTTTCGATCCAGCGCGGCGAGGGCGTGATCGACGCGCTGACGCATGCCGGCGTCTATGCAAACACGCTTCATGCACTTTTGAGCCTGGACCGCAGCGAAGCCGAGCGGGACGCGGAGTTTTCACGCGCGGTTCAACGTTTGAGCGTGCGCGAGGCCCAGTCGTTTCGCGAACGAATTGCCACTTCGCGCTAAAGTTCGCCGAAACGGTCGTGGGCGTCTCGAACGCGCTGTGGCCGATCGAGAAGGCGCGCGGCATCAACATGAAGGTCAATGCCGCGAAGCCCGTCGCGTTGGCCGCAAAGGCCGTTGGGGCGCAGTCAGCTTAGATTCCGGACGCACAGCGTGTGCATTCCCCACCGGACAACGGCCGATCGACACGCGGCCGCGGCTAGCCGATGATGCGCTGGGTCAGCTCAAGATTCTTGAGCAGCAACCGACCCGGTTCGTCGACTTTGTCGCTCGCAGCCTGATCGAGAGCGACAATCATCGCGTCGAGGTGCAGTTCGATCGCGATGATTGCTTTTGCGTTCGGCTTGGCTGACGATGCTGCCTTCAGCAGTGTCATGAAAGTGCTGAGCCTCGCGCCCACCTCGGTGAGGAGCGCGTTGCCGTAGATGCGACCTTGCTCTTCGGCTTGGCTTGCCATCACGGTAAGTTTTGCCAGCAACGCACCGACGTCGCCGCTCGCCTTCCAACGGACGATCATTTCCCGCGAGTCGTCGATCGCGGCGAGCATGCCATCGCGCAACTTCGTCGTGTGATCGGCGAGCACTTGGCCCGCCGCCTGCTGCATCTCTTCGATGCTCACGCCTTGCGTGCCGCGCGCGACGCGACGCTTCAGCGTGTTCATCACTTTCATGAAGGTTGGGGGCGAACTCACGTGCCGACTCTCCTTTGGTCACCCGGCGTTTCAAGCGGCTGTGCGGACGATGTTTCGCCGGCGGCCGTGGGTACTGTCTTGCGTCTGTCGGGTCCGTCGAACGGGCGCTCCTTGCGGCGGCGGTCTGGTCCCAAATAATTCTGCGCGCGCACAAAGACGCGCGGATGCTCGATCACGTAGATGATTCGCTCGATCAGCGTGACTGCTGACAGCGGCAGCTTCAGAAACTCGGTCGCGCCCGAGTCGCGCGCGCGGGCGACGCAGTCGATCGAACTCGCGATCGATGTGGCGATGAAGGGGATCAATGCGTTCGGCGATTGTTCGATGTTTCGCACCGCCTTCAGGAAGCGATGGCCTTCGTCGTTCGCGATGTCGCCGATAACGATGTCGATCGGATTCGATCTGAAGGCCTGCCAGCTGGTGTTGAAGTCGCGCTTGGAGACGACGGCCTGAAAGCGCAACGCGCGACACATGTCCGTCAAAAGCTGACGCGCGAATTCGGACTCGGCATGGATCAAAACGGTGATAGAGGAAAAATCAAAGGTACGAATCAAACGCATCCCCTTCCCCGTTGCTTTTCCAAGAGCCACGACGTGTGGTTGCCGCCCACTGCTCCAACGCCGATGAACCGCGATTTTGCAGGAGGGCCGTGAATTCCATGTTAAAAATGCAAAGGGCGCCGCGGTTGGCCGCAACGCCCTTGCCAGACCCCCTCAGGCCCTCAAACTTCAGGCGGCTTTGTCTTCCAGCGGGTCGCGCAGGACGTAGCCGCGGCCCCACACCGTTTCGATGTAGTGCTGGCCGGCGGCGGCCTGCAGCTTCTTGCGCAGTTTGCAGATGAAGACGTCGATGATCTTGAGCTCGGGCTCGTCCATGCCGCCGTAGAGATGGTTCAGGAACATCTCCTTCGTCAGCGTCGTGCCCTTGCGGAGCGAGAGC
>JBGOVA010000185.1:0-8704 GCA_041477875.1 Micropepsaceae bacterium
CGCCACAAGATATGCACGTCCACCGGCACGATAACGCCTGCCAACGCCTCCAGCGCGCTCTCGATCTTCGCGCCCGCGTGCCGCAGATGACGCTCGTACCGTTGGCGGGCAAGGGACATGCCCTCACGTTCGGCGAGACGGACACGGTGCTGGAGACCGTCATTCCGTTCTTGAGAAAGGCCGATGCGCTCTCGGCGCGTGGGGGCTGATCGACGCCCGCGCCGGGATGGTCAAAGACCAATTCTGGGGACGCGCGCCCAATTGCCCGGGCCGCGGATGGCGACATCGGACGGCGCCATGTAGGCACGTTCGTGGTGTCGATTATTGAATCTTTGCCAATTGGTCCTCGATGTGAACTAGCGCTCGACGGTAGAGGGCGAAATCGGCGGCATCCGCCTTCTTGGCATGCGCGTCAAACCTGTCGTTTATGAGCTCGGCGTTCTGAGTGAACTGCGCTCTGTCACCTAGCAACCGCTCGAAGAGTCGCCATTCTTTCGCAATTAGCTTCACCAAATCTAGCCAATTAAATTTGGAGAGTGCTTCTTCAACGGCCAAATGCCGATATGTGTCCCGAGCTCCGCCAGGAAGAGCTGACAGGACGCGATCCTTTATGCTGGCTGCCTTACCCGCAGCGAGCGCGTCAACACGAATGAAATTCACCACTATGTCCCGAAGTTTTCGTTCCAATATGTTCCTACGCTTGCCAAGCGCAGCCAATTCCTCAGCCCACTCACCGATCTCGTTCGCACGCTTGCCCTCTTCAACGTCAACCGGACCAGCCGCGGTTTCAATCTCAGTTACGATCGACGCAAACGCTTGAGACAACATGGTTCCGGACAATTCGTCCGTCGCAGAGAGTACCCCATATCGACGCAACACCCTGCGCAACGTCTCAGGTACGCTAGCAGACGCGCCGCGATAGCACTTTTGAGTAGCGTCTCGCAGCAGCGGATGAACTCTAAACAGGTGGCGAAGGGCAACCTCCGAAATTGCGGCACCTTCCTCAGCAACAAACGCTGCAACCAACGGCTCGATGCGTCGAGCATCCACAATACACGGACGCTCGGAAACTGGAACTTGGCGATGAACGTAGGAACAGCACTTACGCGACCAGTATGGTACGTTGCCTGTAGCCTTGGCTACAATTTGGGCCGCCTCGTCATCCAGTTGAAGCCCGGCGATGCGGCCAAGACGCCGAAGCATGGCAATGGTCGCGCCTTCGGGTAACGGACTCAGATACTCCTCGGGAATAAACGAAAGGGCAGCGTTCTCGACACCGTCGATCGATTCGATCGTGAACCAGTACGTCGATACTCCACCAACTAGGATCGACATGGTTTGACCCTGGCGGCCGCATTCCTGGTACACGGATCTCAAATTTCTCCAAAACGGATTGAATTCTGACCGCCAGGCCGGTCGCGTCGGACTTCCAGCAGTTATGTAGTCGATCTCATCGAATATCAGAACCAGCGGCTGGTCACAGCCCAGTACGCTCCGTTCGAGCAGATTGCGAGCTGCATTGAGTTCTGCAGGCGCATCTTTCGCGACAAGGCTGGCGTAGCGATCATTCGCCCCGCGAGCATGGAGTATGGTTTGCTGCAACGAGTTGAGCAGTTGGGCTGCATCCAACCCCCAAATGTCATCGCGAGAACAATCCACCATTACGCACGTGCAGGTGTAGTTCGCGCGTATCTCCTTGAGAATCCGATTTATTATCGACGTCTTGCCGATCTTGCGAATTCCTAGACAGGACCTAATCTGCCCCTTTTGGAGCTTCCTTGCCAAATCGATCGCTTCATCCCTGCGGCCATAAAAATTTGCATCATCTGAGACAGGGCCTGTCACATCGAAGGGATCATGTGAGTACAACTCCACGCATAGCCTGCGCTCGAGATCTTCGGCGGATGCGATTTGCGCGGACCAAAAAACAGGGAGTATCGATATGCCCTGATCCCTCCCCCAGTTCTTCAATTTGATATTACCTTCGGTATCCTTGTGTATGACAATCGCGACTGTGTTCTCGAGACGGCCCTCGGAGCCCTCGATTTCTCTCTTCAGAAACTTGATGGTCCGTTGTTGCTGATCGGCAAACGTCGATACAACCACGAGAATCTCGCGATCAACGCCAAGGGCATTTTTCATTCGCTTTGTTGGCTTCGCGATGGCGCAACCGTAGGTTCCCAGTTCGTAGATTGTTTGGTACTTGCCCGTAATTTCAAACAACCCTCGCGCGACTTTGCCGAACTTGTCCGTGAGTTGCGCGGTATCAGCTTCTATCGTCATGCGGGTTGTCTCTTTGCGGACGTGATCCTTAATCAACTCCATCCGAGTTTGGCTAGAAATGCAACGCTTCGGCCCCTTGCCTAATCACGCGCAGCTTCTGAACTATCGCGCGAACGTAGATAGATTTGTCGGTCGCGATCGCAACCGCCGCTTGCTTTTCAACAGTTCACCTGCCTCACCGATCCGGCTGTCGCTGAATTACACAGAGACGAACGAGGGCGATCAGTCGCAAGGGCTGAGAGAGAATGCGCATCATCCAAATGCGATTTCGGTCAACGTCGGCGTCCGCAAGGGACGCATAAAAATAGGGCCAGAGTAGACTCAGCCGGCGTTTGTTATCGCGGGTGCTGGCCGGACATCCTTGCGTGGCAGGCAGACACCGCGAAAATCCACTCTCCAAATTCTCAAATTCTAAGCGCCGCGCTTTGCACACAGTTTGTCGCTGTGCGAATTCGCACGCGCCATCCGTGACCGGGTATTTCCTGTGGAGAATCCTGTGCATTGAGTTGTGGAAAGCCGCGAGTTTTGGCATTGACCGCGAATCGCTATTCCGTTATTCAGCGTGAAATTATGGAGAATACTTGAATATGCCAAAGGCGCATATCACCACCAAGAGCGGCACGAAGCTCACAATCGAAGGCACAGCCGAAGAGGTTGCCGCAATGATCGCGCACTTTGAAGGCGGCGAAGCGGCCACGATGCAGCGCGCCGCGCGCGCCGAGAAATCTGAGCGGCCGAAAACGAAGGCTCGCGCCATCGCCAGTCCCTCGAACCTGATTCTCGAATTGATAGATGGGGGGTTCTTCAAGAAGCCAAAGGAACTTGGCGCGATAAAGCTGACACTCGAGGAGCAAGGACATTTTTACCCGGTGACGACGTTGTCACCACTATTGCTGCGGCTTGTCCGACGGCGGCAGTTGCGGCGTATCAAGGACAAAAATCGATGGCTGTACGTGGGGTAGATCACATGAGTGGCCATGCATCTCTAACGGACATTTTGCGGCGCGTCGAAAAACTTGAACGCGCAGTCTTTGGCAACAGTAGCAGCGGCGGCAAGCCGAAGAAAACGACGACGGAGGAAGATTTCAAAGGGGCAACCGGCGGCCTTCGCCTGATGATCTCCAAGGGGTTTTTTGATCGTAGGTGTTTCTTCAACGAGATCGAGACCGAGCTTAACAAACAGGGCTACCACTACAGCAAGCAAGCAATTCAGACGCCACTGAGCCGCCTCTCGAAAGTGGGTGGCCCCTTGGTCAGCCTCAGGGATGGAGGGAAAAAGGTCTATGTCAAAAGGAAATAGCGAGCCCGACCCGGAATTGGTTCGCCAGATTGAGGAAGCGCAGGCGACGCTGAACAAGATTCTTAGCTTGGTCAAAGGCGGAGTTGCCCCCGCCAAGCCGCCAAAGCGCGCGCGTGCGAAGAAAAGCGGGGGCGACTCGTCGTCTTCAGCGGCATTGGATTTTTCGATGGGCCTCCGCGCGTTCGTGAAGAAGCACAAAAGCGGCAAGAGTGGCGCGCAGAAGTTCACGCTCTTGCTGGCGTATCTCGCAAAGGGCGACGGCAAGAAAGCTGTGGCTCTTGATGAGATTGTCAGAGAGTGGAAAACGATGACCGCGCTGCTGGGGTCATACAATAATGTCCATGCACTTCGCGCGCGCGAAGCCGATTTGGTTGACTCCAAAGAGGGCCTTTATCTGCTGCGACCGGGCTGGAAGGACCGCCTCTAATGTCGCGTGATGCAGTCAAGGCATTGCTTGTAACGAAGTTTCCGACCAAGCACGTGGACTCCTGCCTGAAGCACTTCGTTGCTGTGCAAGAGAAATTCGCCGCTCGGGATTGGGACGGAGTCGCGCTCAAGGTCGGTAAGTTTGTGGAAGCAGTAACAAAAGCTCTTATGATCCATTGCGGTAAGACGCTGCCAGCGCCACGCAACTTCAAGGCAGGTGCCGAACTAAAGGCACTTGAGCAACTTGATAAAACGCTACACTCGGACACCGTTCGCATTGTGATCCCGAAAGCGTGTATTTTCGCCTATGAGATCGTCAACAATCGCGGTGGTCGCCATGACCCGGGCGATATCGATGCTAACGCGATGGATGCAACGGCAATTCATCCGCTAGTCTCATGGGTGCTAGCCGAACTGGTTCGCTATTGCAGCACGGCAGGCAACGCGGATGATGCAGCTGCACTGATCGAGGAAGTCACGAGAAAGGTCTATCCGTACTTTGAAGATATTGACGGGCGTGCGTATGTGAACGTTTCAAACCTGAGCGCGCCCGACTATGCCCTCTTGTTGCTGTACTCCGTTTATCCGAAGCGAATGACACGCCGTGAGTTGACCGAGGCCGTTGTCCGGCACGGGGCAACCGAGGCTGCGGCAGTCATGGCTATAAGCCGCATGAGAGCCCTTTTTGACGACGACGAAGGAGACCTTAAACTCCGGGGCGTTGGCCGACAAAAGGCGGAAGAGCTTCTGAAAGAGTTGGGGGGCGAGGGCTAGCTTTCTAACTTCGCGCGAACAGGGCGGCGCGGACCTAGTTGATGATGCAAGCGCAGCGCTATGTGGTGAGCGCAAACAAAAGTATTCCGATGCAGTGGAACGAGACGCAGACGGCAGGCAGCATCGGCACTCAAGCGAGCGTGCGCCAAGGAAAGCGTTGGGCCATGACGGAAGTCAGGCCAATATGCAGGGACGTGTACGGCAATGAGCGTCGGTTCCAGCCCGAGCGGTTGGTCTACGCGCCAGAAGAGTCAGGCTCCCCCGGGCGATAGATCAACTCATCAACTCGCCCGAGCAACGCCAGCGCCGCACGCCCACCTCACGGCCTCGCGGGCATCAGCACCGTCTTCGGGTTCGTGCTCACCTTGGCGACGAGCGTGATGTCGACCGGGCTGTCGTACTTGTTGTCCGCACCGGAAATCGAGTCCACCGCGCCGAGCGCGCCTTCCGTGATCAGCACGTCGGCGACGAAGCGGCCGGCGGAGGCCGCGGCCGTTCCGGATTCGTCGACCACGACCGCCTCGTTGAAGCCGTCCTTGGTGCAGCGGATGGTGATGTCGTATTTCGACTTCTCGACGTGGCTGACGCCGAGCGTGGCGGCGATGCTGCCGATCGTCTTGCCGTCGCGGTCCAGAACGCTGGCGGCGCCCTGAGTACAGACGCTTGTCCGAAATGGGAGTCTTTCGCGCGCGTGAGCTTGAAAATGTTCGCGATTTGTTCTAGACTTTAGCTCCGTCTCAAAACCCTCGTGCGATGCTTCATCGAATGACGTTCCAACACCACGCGCAGCACGGGCGCTCCACGCCAACGCGTAACAATGTGACGGCTGCGTTACGTCAGAAATGGCGCAAATCAGCCGATGTTACGCTGTTACGCATTGAGAGGGGGGTCCCATTCTCATTTGCAACTGGCGCTGCACCGCAGCAGCCAACCGCGATAGCGCACCAGCCTGCCGATCGCCGGCAGCGTGATCAGCACGTCGAAGCGATAGCGGCCGCGCTCGTCCACGCCGGCGTTCGCGCGCGTCCTCGGCGCAAGAAAGCGGGGCAGGGGCACGCCCAGGACTCGCGCGGCGCGGATCGAAAGCTCGAAACCCTGCGCGCTCGCGTGCGCGTCGAGATCGAACGTCAAAGCGCCAAAGCGCTCACGCAAACGGTTCGCGCCTTCGCCCGTACTCACATGGCTGCAGAATTCCGTGTTGCCGAAGCGGCGAATCCAAATCTCGCCGTCGCCCTCGCGCTCGATGGTGACCGAAGCTGGCAGAGCATTCCCGGCGCGCGGAAAGCCGAACACGCGCGCGATCAGGCGCCCCGTCCAATGTTCCGCGCCGTCGATGTCCACTTCGCCCTCGAGATCGCAGGCCGGATCCGGCGAATGCGCCGCGCGGACGGGCGCGGGCATATCGTCGAACCCGCCGACCACGCGCTGAAACAGCGCCGTTCGTTCGAGCACGCGTGTGTCGCGGCTCGTGTGAATCGCAAAGCGTTTGAACTGCCGCTCCATCGCGGCGAGATCGACGAGCCCGACGCACGCCGCCGCGCCGCGCCGCGAAAGACTTCCGTCGATCAGCGCTTGGATCACGCACAGCGCCGGCAGCGCCGGAATCTGCGGCCCGTCGCCCGCCTCCGCGATCAACGTCCACGTGACGTGAAGATACGTGCCGTCGCCGTAAACGCCCGTCACCTCGACCAGCATGCCGCCGCAATCGCCGCCGAGCCGCCGGAAGAACGCGGCCGCATCGCGCAACGGCTCGGCGAGCGGCGCGAGGCTTTTGATCCATCCCGCACGCACCGGCAGGCTCAACGCCAAAATCGCAAGGTGCAGAAACGAAACCTCGAGCCCCGCGCGAAAGATTGCACTGCGCACGCGCGGAAATCGCTCGCGCACCAAGTCGAGATCGGGCGTCTCGCACAGCGACAGGAAGCGCGGCCCCAAATCGCCGAGAGGCCGTCGCACGGTCAAGCCCCAGCCCGGCGCGCTCGTCCATCGCCCGTGCCGCCAAACGCGCACGGCCCGGCCGACATAGCTCAGGATCGATTTGATCACCGCGAGCCCGAGCGGCGCGCGATTGCCCGGCGAGATTCCGATCTCGACGTTGTCGATGCGCGTCCAGCCGCGCGTAAGATCGTCGAGCACCGCATGCGACAGCGCCGGCGTCGAGCTCGCGCCCGTGACGGCGAGCACGCCGCGCGCCGTGGCAACCTCGTCGAGTGTGGCAAATGCCGCCACGAAGTCGCGCGCATCGGCCAAGTCCACGTAGTGCGCGCCTGCCTCGATCGCGGCGCGGGCAAACTTCGGTTCCTGTCCTTGAAACGGCCCCGCCGCGTCGGCGACGCAGAAGGCGCGCAACGCCGCAATGTCCGGGGCGGCGGCCGTGTCGCGATCGAGCGCCGCCGCCGACACACGGTCGGGCCCGGCGGCCAGCGTGTCGACGAACGCTTCCGCCTTGCCGAGCGAGCGCCCGCACACGATCACGTGGCAATCGGTCGTCGCGAGCAGGCCTTGAACGAGATGCCGCCCGAATGCGCCGGCGCCGCCGACGACGGCGACGCGCCTTGCCGGCGTCAGGGCTTGACCGCGCCCGAAATGGCGGCGGCCGCCGGTCCCGAAAGATCTTGCAGCGGCCCGAGCGGCTTCGTTTCCGTCTTGACCTCGAGGATCGTGGGCGTCCCCGACCACAATTTGTACACGACGACGCCGTCTTGGATGAGGAGCAGCATCGAGGCCTTCCATCCGGTCGACGTCGTCTCGCGCTCGAATCCCAGCACGTCGAGCGCGACGTTGCCCGTGCGGTCCTTCGACGATGTCGACGGCTCGGCAAGCCAGCCCGCGCAGCGGTCGCGCGCCGTCAGGCACGCCTGCACCGCGGGATCGAGATCGTCCTGCCGCATCGACTGTTGCGGCAGGAAGCGAGGCACCAGGTCGAGATAGTTCAAAACCTTGATGTTGGGCGTCGTGTAGGGATTGAACCCGTGCGCCTTCAACTCCTTCACCGAGGTGACGAACGGCGTGACGCGGTTATAGGCATCCTCCGCGCTCTGATAGTTTTTGAACGGCGATTCGGTCGTCTCGACCGTCGAGGGCAAGATGCCCCAGCTCGCGCACGCCGCGAGCGGAGCTACGACCAACGCGATCAGGCTGAAGCGCAAAACGTCGACGCGGCGCATCGAGGAAACTCTCAGGCTAGAAGGGGCTCTCCTGCCATTGTGGCGGCATTCGCCCGCGAAGGCAATTTGCCCGCCCGCGGGCGCGGGGTACGCCCGTCACAGTCCTTTCAATACGGTGCTGAGCCGGTCGGGATAGTCCGTGCAAAGCCCGTCGACGCCCAAATCCGCCAGCCGCGCGAGATCGTTCGCCTCGTTCACCGTCCACGCGCCCACTTGCAAGCCCAGATCGCGGGCTTCCGTCAAACTCGCGCGATTGATGTCGGCGTAATAGGGGAACCAGCCGTCGGCGCCCGCCTCCTTCGCCGCCTTGATGACAGAGCCATATTTCGGCCGATCGAACCCGCCGGTCCACGGCGCGGCGTTGCGTTCCGCCGCGCGCAGGGCCTCAAGCTCGGCCTTTGGCGGCGGCCCATGTTCCGCGGGCGGCGGCGCATCGCCGAACCAACTCTGCGGCAAAGTCGTGAACCAGCATTGCACCTTGGGCTCGATCTTCTTCGCCGCGATCAACGCCGGCCAATCGAACCCGACCAGGATGGCGCGATCGACGAACTTCTCGCGCTTCAGGACGCGCATGACGGTTTTCGCCATCACGTCGGGCGATGCGCTGCGCGTGCGGTCGATGAAGTTCGTCTTGAGCTCGATCCACAATCGCTCCGACCCGCCCGAGCGATTGATCAGCCAGATGACGTCGGCCAGGCGCGGAATACGCTCGCCGTCTTGCGCGACTTGGGCGGGATTGCGCGCGGCATATTTC
>JBGOVA010000268.1:0-4912 GCA_041477875.1 Micropepsaceae bacterium
AGACACGAAGAAGGCTCAATACTCTTCGTGCCTTTGTGCCTTCGTGGTTAGGCTGCATTTCCATCGCGCTGTCGCGCGAAATGCTGGGTGGCCGGGTCAAGCCCGGCCATGACGAATCTGTATACGAAGGAGGCGCGATTACTTCCGCGGAACCGTTTGTCCCGTCTTCGCCCAATCGGCCAGGAACGCGGCAAGCCCCTTGTCCGTCAGCGGGTGCTCGATCAGCTGCTTGAACACGTTGGGCGGCACCGTCGCGACGTCGGCGCGGGCTTTCGCGGCTTGCGTCACGTGGATCGGATGGCGGATCGACGCCACCAGAATCTCGGTCTCGAGGTCCGGATAATTGTCGTAGATCAGCCGGATATCGCGGATCAGCTCCATCCCGTCTTGGCCCACATCGTCGAGCCGCCCGACGAACGGCGACACGAATGTCGCACCGGCCTTCGCCGCCAGCAGCGCCTGGTTGGCCGAAAAGCACAGCGTGACATTGACCATCGTGTCTTCGTCGGAGAGCGTCTTGCAGGCGCGCAGTCCCGCCCACGTCAGCGGCACCTTGACGGTGATGTTGTCGGCGATCTTGGCGAGCGCGCGGCCCTCCGCGATCATGCCCTCGGCGTCCGTCGCCGTCACTTCGGCGCTCACCGGGCCCTCGACGAGGTCGCAGATCTCGCGCAGCACGTCGGTGAAATTCCGCCCCGATTTCGCCACCAATGACGGGTTCGTTGTCACCCCGTCGACCAGGCCCACCGCCGCCAGATTTTTGATCTCGCCGACATCGGCCGAATCGATGAAGAACTTCATGATGCGCTTGACCTTGTGATCGTGATAAGGCCGAACCATACCCCATGGTTCACGAAGCGGAACATCAAATCGCCCCCGCGCCTGTGGAAGGCGAAACGGTCGGCGTGGTCGTGCTGCGGCCGCTGAAAGGCGCGCTCGACTACCGTGTGCCGGACGGCATGCGCCTCGCGCGCGGCGACATTGTCGTGGTTCCGCTGGGCCGCGGCGGCGACCGCTCGCTCGGCGTGGTGTGGGGACCGGGCGAGGGAACGTTCGAGCGCGCGCGCCTCAAAACGGTGGAACAGCGCTTCGACGTCCCGCCGCTCAAGGAGGAACTGCTGAGTTTCATCGCCTGGGTCGCGAACTACGTCGTGGCCCCGATCGGCGACGTCGTCAACTTGGTGCTGCGCGTGCCCGATGCGCTGGAACCCGAACGCGAGCGCAAAGCAATCCGCATCGGTCCGCACGAACTCGCAAAGCCGACGCCCGCGCGCGCGCGCGTTCTCGAGGTGGCCGCTGACGGTCTTGCGCGCAAGCTGAGCGAGCTCGCGGAAGCCGCGGGCGTCACGACGCAGGTCGTGAAGGGCCTTGTCAAATTGCGCGCGCTTGAGGAAGTCACGCTTCCGCCGTTTCTCCCGGGTCGTCAGCCCGATCCGGCATTCGCGGGCCCCACGTTGTCGGCGGCGCAATCGAAGGCCGCCGCACACATGATCAAGGCGGTGCACGCGCACAAGTTCGCGGCCTCGCTTCTCGACGGCGTCACCGGTTCGGGCAAGACCGAAGCCTATTTCGAAGCCGTCGCCGCCGCATTGCAGGCGGGCAAGCAGGCGCTGATCCTGCTGCCCGAAATCGCGCTCACCGTTCAATTCCTCGATCGTTTCGCGAAACGCTTCGGCGCGAGGCCGGCGGAATGGCACTCCGATCTCACACAAGCCAAGCGCCGCCGCACGTGGCGGGCAGTCATGATGGGCGATGCCCGCGTCGTCGTCGGTGCGCGGTCCGCGCTGTTCCTGCCGTTCAAGGAACTCGGCCTCATCATCGTCGACGAAGAACACGACAGCGCCTTCAAACAGGAAGAGGGCCTCATCTACCACGCGCGCGACATGGCGGTCGTCCGCGCGCGCCATGAGAACTGCCCGATCGTCTTGAGCTCGGCGACGCCTTCGCTCGAGACTTGGATCAACGCCGAAACGGGCCGCTACGCCCGCCTGCATCTGCCCGAACGCCACGGCCGCGCCACGCTGCCCGAAGCAACCCTCATCGACATGCGTCGCGAGGAAACGCCGGCCGGCGATTTCCTCTCGCCCACCCTGACGAACGCGGTGCTCGAAACCTTGGCGCAGGGTGAACAGGCGATGCTGTTCCTGAACCGCCGCGGCTTCGCGCCGCTCACGCTGTGCAAGGCGTGCGGCCACAAAATGGGTTGCCCGCGCTGCACGTCGTGGCTCGTCGAACATCGCTACAGGCGAAAACTCGTCTGCCACCATTGCGGCTACGATCGCAACATTCCGCCCGCATGCCCCGAATGCAAGACAGCGGGCGCCTTCATCGCTTGCGGTCCGGGCGTCGAGCGCGTCGCCGAAGAAGTCGCGGTGAAATTCCCCCAAGCGCGCACGAACATTGCATCAAGCGACACGATGCAGGGCCCGCGCCAGATCCAACTCGCGATCGAAGCCGTCGCCAATCATGAGGTCGACATCCTGATCGGCACCCAGATCGTCGCGAAGGGCCACAACTTCCCCATGCTGACCCTCGTCGGTGTCGTCGACGCTGATCTGGGGCTGGAAGGCGCCGACCCGCGCGCGCGCGAACGAACGTTCCAGCTGCTGCATCAAGTATCAGGTCGCGCCGGCCGCGCCGATCGGCCCGGCCGCGTACTGATCCAAACCAGCGACCCCTCGCACCCCGTGCTGAAGGCGATCGCATCCGGCGATCGCGACGCCTTCTACGCCGTCGAGTGGGGCAAGCGCGAAGCCGCCGGCCTGCCGCCCTTCGGCCGCCTCGCGGCCCTCATCCTCTCCGGCCGCAAAGAAGCGCTCGTCCACGAAGCAGGCGAGGCTCTCGCCGCATCCGCGCCGAACGCAAAAGGTGTCCAGGTCTGGGGTCCGGCACCCGCCCCGCTCGCCGTGATCCGTGGCCAAACAAGATTGCGCCTCGCCGTCCACGCCGACCGCAGCGTCAATCTGCAGGCTTATCTCCGCGCCTGGCTTGATCCGGTGAAATTGCCGGGCGCTGTCTCGATGACCATCGACGTCGACCCGCAGAGTTTCTTGTAACGCCGCGCGAAAAGCCTAGTGGCGGCAAACTTTGTTCGCCGTGTCCTGCCCCCACGCGCGGCGGCAATCGATCCAGCTCGACCACCACGCCCTCCCGTCGCGATAGCAGCACACGCGCCGGTCAGGATTGCCGTACGGATCGACGAACCCACCGTACCCGTTGTTGTACTGCCCGTTGTTGTATTGCCCGTTGTTGTATTGCCCATTGTTGTACTGATTGTATTGGTATTGCTGCTGGTAGTTGCCGTACGGCGGCGGATCGCTCTTGTGTTTGCGGCAGACTTTGTTCGCCGTCGCATAGCCGCCGGCGCGCTGGCAATCGATTGCGCTCGACCACCAATCCTGATAGCCGCCGCGGTACTGGCGCTGGCAGCAGACACGGCGGTTCGGGTCGCCCTGGCGCCAGTCGTAGTCCCAACCATACTGTCCCTGATTGTAGTTGGCGACGCGCGAGTATTGCGGCGCAGCCGACACGCTCCCCGTCGCAAGCACGACCGCTGCGGCAAGGCCGGCAAACAGACATAGGACTCGAAACATGATGGGACCCCTCTCAGGCTTTTGGAATGCTGCGCGGTCGGTAATAGGGCCGGTGAAATGAACCGCCAATGAACTGCGCCAGGTGAACGGATGCGCGCTGACGACACCTGACACACGCCGTCCGCAGCCGCGCTTTTCCGTCATGTTGCGCTGCAATGGGGGCTATGCTAGACCCCGCGCGCGGCGTCGCAAGGGGCGGAATTCGCGCCCGTCCCACAAGCAAAAATTGTCGCAATATCAAAAGCTTAAGCCTCGCCGGGCTCGCGGCGTTGTTGGGGCTTGAGCGACCCTTTGTCTGGAGTGCTGCAGTCGTGGCAAGCGAAGACGTTTCAGTCTCGGGTCTGTCGGGCCGCTACGCGACCGCGTTGTTCGAACTCGCCCAGGAATCGAAGTCGCTCGACGCGGTCGCGAGCGACCTGAGCCGCCTTCAATCTCTCATCGCGGGCAGCGCCGATCTCACGCGTCTCGTCCGCTCGCCCGTCTTCTCGCGCGACGAACAGGGTCGGGCGATGGACGCGATCCTCTCGCGCCTCGGCGTCGATCCGCTCACCAAGAATTTCATCGGCCTCCTGGCGGCCAAGCGCCGCCTCTTCGCGCTCACCGGCATCGTCGCCGCGTTCGAAGCGCTCGTCGCGAGATTGCGCGGCGAACTCTCCGCCGAAGTCGTCAGTGCCCAAACGCTGAAGCCCGAACAGCTCACCGCGCTCGCCGGCACGCTCAAAGACGCATTCAAGCGCGAAGTCCGCGTCGCGCAGCGCGTCGATCCTTCGCTTCTCGGCGGTCTCGTCGTGAAGGTCGGGTCGCGCCAAATCGATTCCTCCATCCGATCAAAGCTCGTGCGTCTCGAACGCGCGATGAGAGGCACTTGAAACACCTATGGATATCCAAGCCGCAGAAATTTCCGCGATCCTGAAACAGCAGATCAAGAACTTCGGCGCTGAAGCCGAGGTCAGCGAGATCGGCCAGGTGCTTTCGGTCGGCGACGGCATCGCGCGCATCCACGGCCTGGACAAAGTGCAGGCCGGCGAGATGGTCGAGTTCCCGGGCGGCATCAAAGGCATGGCGCTGAACCTCGAGGCCGACAATGTCGGCGTCGTGATCTTCGGCACCGATCGCGACATCAAGGAAGGCGACACGGTCAAGCGCACCGGCGCCATCGTCGACGTTCCGGTGGGCAAGGGGCTGTTGGGCCGCGTCGTCGATCCGCTCGGCAACCCGCTCGACGGCAAAGGTCCCATCGCCACCAAGCATCGCCGCCCCGTCGAGATTCTCGCTCCGGGCGTCGCCCAGAGGCAACCCGTCTGCGAGCCGATGCAAAC
>JBGOVA010000040.1:0-22749 GCA_041477875.1 Micropepsaceae bacterium
CCGGCCGTTCGGTGAGGGGCGGGAAATAGCCCGAACTCCCGCACAAAAGCAAGGGTTTGCGGGCGGCCCGCGTCACCGCGAACCGCCCGACACACTTAAAGAGAGCGCCGCGAGAGGATTTCGAAGCGCCAGACCATGCCGGCGCCAGCGACCGCGAGGCCGGCGGCGAGGCCGATCCACACGCCCAGGCCCTGTAAGCCGGCATAGAAGGCCAGCGTGTAGGAGAGCGTGAAGCCGACGAGCCAGTAGCTCAGGCCCGCGATCCACATCGGCGCCTGCGCGTCCTTCAGACCCCGCAAGCTCATCTGCCCCGTCACCTGCAGCGCGTCGAAAAGCTGGAACACCGCCGCGACGTAGAGGAACGGGACGGCGATCTTGACCACTTCGGCGTTCACCGGATCGCCGATCGCGACATAGATGTCGACCAACGCTTCGGGGATGAGCGCAATCACCACCGCGCAGAGCAACATGAAGCCTGCCCCGAACGCGATCGCGGTGTAGCCCGCACGGCGCACGCCTTCGGCGTTCTTGGCGCCAGCGAAGAGACCAACCCGGACCGTCGCCGCCAAACCGATGCCGAGCGGCACCATGAAGGTGACCGAACCGACATTGAGCGCGATTTGATGCGCCGCCAGCGAGGCTGCGCCGATCGTTCCCATCATCAAGGTCGCCGCGTTGAACAGCATCGCCTCGAAGATCATCGACATGCCCATCATGGCGCCGAGGCTCGAGATCTCTGTGAACTTCGCCCAATCCGGACGCCAAAATCGATGCAGCAGACGATACTTGCCGAACGACGGCGCCAGGAGAACGAGGCCGAGCATGGCAAAGAACGAAAAGCCGTAAGCGATCGTGCTCGCGATCGCCGAGCCTTGGATGCCGAACGCGGGCGCTCCGAAATGGCCGTAAATCAGCACGTAGTTGCCGGCAATGTTGACCAACACGTTCCCGATGGCGATCGCCAGCACGGCGTGCTGACGTCCGACCGCGGCGGCAAAGTTGCGCAAAACGCCGAAGCCCAATGAAAACGGCAATGCGAACGCGATGGTGTGAACCCAAGGCTCCGCCAAGGTCACGATCTTTGGATCTTGGCCGAGGAAGAGCAGAATAGGTTTTGCCCAGATCAGAACGCTCATGAGCGGAAGCGAAACCAACGCCACCATCCAAAGGCCCATGCGCACGGCTGCGCGCGTTCGCGCCCGGTCGTTGGGATGCGCGCCTAGGATTTGCGCGACGACGGGCGACACCGCTGCGACCGGGCCATAGCCGATGAGCCACGCCAGGTAATAGAGGAACGCGCCGATGCCCGTCGCGGCGATCGCGTCCGTGCCGAGTTCGCCGACCATGATGATGTCGGCCGTGATGCCGCCCATCTGGGCGAGTTGCATGGCGATCAAGGGCGCGGCGAGGGTCAACAACGCGCGTGCTTCGTCGATCCAGGGTTTCAGCATTTCGCGCCGCCGCCGGGCTTCGTCGATTTTCGTTGGATCAAAATACGTGGTCATGGTCTTCAACATGGATCAGCTCGTCTGTCTTGCCCGTCGAAGTCCGCTCTTTGATTCGGAAGGATCGCGGGCAAAACAAAACCCCTCCAGAGCGGGCTCGGAGGGGTGGCAAACGCTTCAGCCTATCGGCGTGTGGCGCTAATCCATGGCTCCCTCGCGAGCCGCGAAAATCCCGCAACGCGGCGCCGGATACCCGACACGCCGCTGAGCGGACATGATGAAAACAGCCGTGTTCATCAGTTCTGTGGCTCGCAAAGAGAACGAACGCGAAGCTCCATGCCTCGCGCGATTGCCAGGGTGGTACAAGCGGGCAAATCCGAAGTCAAGGCATGGCAGGTATGCGGGGCGAGCGACGCTGCCAATCTGTGACGCAGAAACGACGCTCTGCACTGAACGGGCGGGCCATGATATTTCTGGAGCAATGACGAAGAGAGTCGAAAGACCTGGCGTGCGCAAAGGCTATGACCTTTGGGCGGAAACCTACGACCGTACGCCCAATCCCTTGGTGGCGCTCGATCGTCGGCATGCGGTTGCACATCTCCGTCCGCGAGCCGGCGAGTGCGTACTCGACGCGGGCTGCGGCACGGGCGCAAACTTGCGTTCGATCGTAGAAGCGGGCGCCGTGACCGTGGGACTCGACTTCTCCATGGGCATGTTGCGAAGCGCCAAGCACGCGGCACCCAGCGCGATGTTGGCGCAAGCCGATCTCAACAACGAGTTTCCGCTGAAGCGATCGGCGTTTGACGCCCTACTCTGCTCGCTCGTGTCGGAGCATTTGACGAATCTATCGACATTCTTCGCTGAAACCTTCGCTGTCTTGCGGCGCGGCGGGCGGTTCGTGTTCTCGGCGTTTCATCCGGAGATCGCGCTCGGCGGCGTCGAAGCGAATTTCGAGCAGGAAGGCGTCGAGTATCGGCTCGGCGCCGAGCCGCATTCCGTCGACGACTACCTCAACCGCATGGACGACGCGGGGTTTTGCGACGTGCGCGCGCGCGACTACGTGGTCGATGAGGCGCTCGTCGCCGAAATTCCGTGGGCGGTGAAGTATGTTGGGCGACCGTTGCTTCTGATCGTCGACGCCGCGCGACCGTAGTGAAATGACTGCCTCCTTGTGGGAAGGCCAGCGAGAGTGAGCGCAGCGAAGTCGAGCGGTCGTGTATTGGTGCGTCGGGCCTCCTCCACCGCTTCGCGGTCCCGCCGCGCGCGGGGGGAAGCGAGGCGGAGGGAGCCCTTCGCGATTAGTCCTTCTCCTGCGCGATGATCCAGTCGATCACCGCCTCTGAGAAGCCGTCGACGCGGGTCCAGTCGCCGGCGCCTACGCCGTTGCGGTAGGAGGCGACGTTGATCATGTAGCCTCTGCCTTTGGGCGCAGGCACCGCGTCGTGCGACTGTTCGTCGGTGATGACGATCAGGCGCGTGCCTTTCTCCTGGACCTCGGTCACCGCTTTGCCCAGATAGGTGCTGCGATGCGGCTGGCTCTGGACGATCGCGTCGCGCAGGGCGAAGCCGCGGCGCGGCGGGACCTTCTTCACCTCGTCGGAAAAGGTGAAGACCTCGACCTCGTTGCCGATCTCGCGTAGGAGGACGGCGAGGCCGCAGGCGGCATCGACGCGCATCATCTCCGAGCGCGCCGACATCGGCGCGTCCATCGATCCCGAAACGTCGATCAGGATGCGCGTGCGGCCCGGCAGCTTTTCATGGGCCTCGAGCGAACGGAACATCGCCTTTTCGAGCTCCGGCTCGAAGTCGGGCGCATAGCGCGCGGCCGCGACGAAGCGGTAGGGCAGAACGCGATCGGTGCGCATCTCGTCGAGCGCGCCCGCGATCGTTTTCTTCGCGACACCGGCGCCGAGCATGCCGCGAAGGTTGCGCAGGAGCGCCAGCGCGCCGAGCTTCTTGTCGGCGATCAGGCGTTCGAACGTTTCCTTCTTGCCGGCGCCGCCGGAGAGATTGACCTCCCACGTGTCGGGCGAGGCGAGCGTGCCGTCGACGAGTTGCTTCCACACGTTCGCCTGGTCCGCGTTGGCGGGTTTGGCGTGGGTGATGAAGAGCACGTCGCGCAGGCGCACCGGTCCGTCGCGGTCGTACTTCGCGAGCTGATAGGCGTCGAATTTCGCGAAGGCCTTCGCGAGGCCCTTTTTCACCTGGGCCGGCACGGGGCGCTTCTTGCGCTGCTGCTGAAGGCCGATGACATCGGACCAATAGACGGCGAGGAACTCCGTCATCTCGTCCGGGCGTTGGATCACGCGTTCGAGCGTTGCGGCGACGAGCGGGCGATGCCTTTCGGAGGCCGCCATCGCACGCACGATGAGAAGCGGCGCGTGGCGCAGCTTCATCTTTTCGCGCGCGTCGACTGCGATTTGTGCGACGGCTTCAGGGTCGACCTTGGGCACGAGCGCCTGGATGCGGTCGGCGATCGCGACGTCGTCCTCGTAGAACTGGTCCTCCCATAGCATGCAGTTCATCACCGAACGGCGGAGCTGCGCCTCGGGCCCGAAAGTGCGCGCGGGCGCTCCTTCGTGCGTGCGCGCTTTCTTCGGGCGCTTGAAGATGTTGAGCTTGGCCATCGAAGGCTCCCCTCGGTGTTGCGTGTTGATGCGGGAATGCGTGCCGGCGACAGTCGCCCCGTAGGACCTTGAGCGACTGTCGCCGGTCTTCGCCAGAAGATAAAGCGGGGAACGTTCGACACTGTACCGGGGTTTCCCCCGAGCTGCTCTTCCACTGAGCTACGGGCCCGCAAGTGTTGGACCCGGCGGGATTCGAACCCGCGTCCTGCCGCTTGGAATGCGAAGTAACAGATGTCTTCACCACCAGCCTTCGCTTGCGAAGCATGCGAAGGCTGCCGCGCCGTAGCCCACTTGGGCGAAGGCGGACGAAACTCCGCAAGCTACGGCTTGGCAAGCCGTCGCAAGCAACCCGGGGAACAGTCGAGATTTGTACGCCCGTTAGGGCTCCGTGCGCTCTACCGTTGAGCTACACGCTTTCGCGTGGAGGGAATCGAACCCTCTGCCTCACAGCTGGCCGAAGTAGCAAATCTCTTCACCACCGGAATTCAGGCTGGGGAACGGGCGAGACTGTACCGCCCTCTCGGGCTTCCGTTGCTCTACCGCTGAGCTACGCAACGCGCGTTGCGGCGGGGACTCGAACCCCGTGGCCCACGGATTAACGAAGTAACAGATCTCTTCACCACCAGCTTTCGTTTGGGCGCGAGTGCGCCAGCGCGCTTGTGCCCGCACTCATATTTGCGATTGGAGAAATAACCGGTGGCGAGAGTCGCCCGATTGCCGCCTGCCCGCTCGTGCCGCTGAGCTACAGGTCGGTTGCCCACCCTGGGAGGACTCGAACCTCCGTCCGCGCCGGGCGGCAATCGCGCGATCTCTCCACCACCGGATTCACGTGTGCCCTGACTCTAGGGCGAAAGTATGGCTTCCAGGGGAACGGTTCGAAGTCGGAATGGCCCCCAATGAGGGAGCATCGTTTTCAGCGAAGTATCCGGCTTCTTCACCACCTGGAATTCTGCGGCCGAAAAATCTTCGGCCAGTCGTCGATGCATAGATAAATCGATTCTGTCGCGGCGCATCTGTGAGAAATCGCACGCCACCAAGCAGGCCTGTGACGCCTGCCCTACCATTGGTGGATTCCGCAAGGTTTCTTGCGCCGTTCCCTCCGGCAGGCCCCGCGCTTTAAGGCGATCACACGAATGTGCGTAATCGTGTCCCCAGGATCCGGGTCTCCTGCGCTCAGGGCTCGCGCTCCAAGCCTGCACGGCACGGCACGTGCCGGAGGGGACATGAAAAACCCCTCCGGAGCTTGCGGCTCGGGAGGGGTCCAAGATTCGGACCGTGAGGCCTTCCGTCAGAAGGCTCCTCCGCGAACGGCGCGCGCGTCGACGCACGGCGTAAAGCCGCCGGCGTTAAGATCGCTCAGTCGATTTTTCGATCCTGAATGCATTCGCCGCTCAAGTTCCGTTGTTCGCGCGAGAGCCCTCGCGCAAGGGACGCGGCTTCTACTCTCACGAAATCGCCGCGTCAAGCGGGGGCGCGCAATTTTGTTCGAAGGGTGCGCCGCGGCGGCGGCGCCGAACCTGCTAAAGTGGCGCCACCACAACATTCATTTCGGGAGAGAGCCCATGGACTTCACGATCCCCAAGGACATCAAGGATTTGCTGGCGAAGTTGGACGACTTCATCGCGCGCGAGATCAAGCCGCTCGAGAACCAGGACGACAACATCCGCTTCTTCGACCATCGGCGCGAGCATGCGCGCACGGATTGGGACAATGACGGCCTGCCGCGCAAGGAGTGGGAAGATTTGTTGCGCGAGATGCGCAAGCTTGCGGACAAAGCAGGCTACTTGCGGCTCGCGCTGCCGAAGGAATACGGGGGACAGAACATCGGCAATCTCGCGATGGCGATCATCCGCGAGCATTTGGCGGCGAAGGGGCTCGGGCTTCACAACGATCTGCAGAACGAGAGTTCGATCGTCGGCAATTTTCCGCAGGTTCTGATGTTCCGCGACTTCGGCACACCGGCGCAGAAGGACGAATTCATCCAGGGCATGCTCAAAGGCACGCATCGGCCGGCGTTCGGCTTGACCGAGCCCAAGCACGGGTCGGATGCGACCTGGATGGAGACGCGCGCGGTCAAAGAAGGCAACGGCTGGCGCATCAACGGCGAGAAGTTTTGGAACACGGGCGTGCACACCGCTTCGCACGACATGGTGTTCGCACGTACGAGCGGCAACGACGGCGACGCGAAGGGCATCACCTGTTTCCTCGTGCCGATGAAAGCGGAGGGCGTGAAGATCGAGTTCTATTACTGGACGTTCAACATGCCGACGGACCATGCGCATGTGACGTTCAAGAACGTGTTCGTGCCCGAGAACGCGGTGTTCGGGCCGGTCGACAACGGGCTCGTCCTCGCGCGCCATTTCGTGCACGAGAACCGCATCCGGCAGGCGGCGTCGTCACTCGGCGCCGGCGTCTATTGCCTCAACGAGTCCGTCGACTATGCGCGCGCGCGCAAGCCGTTCGGCAAGCCGCTTGCCGCCAATCAGGCGATCCAGTTTCCGACCGTCGAATTGATGACGCAGGCGGAGATGCTGCGTCTCCTCATCCAAAAAACGGCGTGGGAGATGGACCAGATGACGGGTCCGGAGATCCAGATCTATCTCTCCGACAAGGTTTCGATGTGCAATTACTGGGCAAACCGCTTCTGCTGCGAGGCCGCCGATTGGGCGATGCAGGTGCACGGCGGCATGGGCTATTCGCGCCACAAGCCGTTCGAGCACATCTATCGCCACCACCGGCGCTATCGCATCACGGAGGGATCGGAGCAGATCCAGATGCGCAACGTCGCCGGCCACCTCTACGGATTCTTGGGCAAGAACCGTAAGGCCGAATGAGCGGCCAGGCGGCGCACAATCAATAGAAGGTGATTGGCAATTCGAACGCGGCGTGGCGATAGGACTGTCGCCACGTTAGGGGGACATTATGAACTTCCGTCACGCCATCTCCGCCTGCGCGTTTTCCATCGCGGTCGCATTCGCTGCGGCGCCCGCATCCAGCGCGGAGGTCGTGTTCACCGCGGCCCTGCGCGGCGACGCGGCGCCGACCAATACCGACTCGACCGCGAAAGGGGACGCGACGATTACGGTCGACACCGATACGCAGACGGTCGACGTCGCGTTGAAAGTCACCGGTATCTCGTTTGCCGATTTCTATGATCACCTGGCCCACGCGCCGGTCGGACCCATGCATCTCCACCACTACGCGGCGGACGGCAACGTGACGCTGCTTATGCCGTTTCCGATGGGCCCCTCTTATGCGGAAACGAAGGAAGGGTTTACGCTGACGGTCAAGGACTATCCGTACGCCGAAGGCGCGAAGATCTTGGAGTCGAACGTCACATTCGACGGTTTCCTCGCAGCCATGAAATCAGGCGAGGTCGTCCTCAACATTCACACGAACAAATATCACGACGGTGAAATCAGCGGCCTGGTCAAGGTCGCCAAGTAGTCGCATTTCTGTTTCGTCCTTTTCACGTATGCCCCATCACACGTTTGGGCTTGTACGGCTCTTCCAACGTCTTCACATCCTCGGCGTCGAGCTTGAGCGAAACCGCGGCGACCGCGTCTTCGAGATGGCCCGGTTTTGAGGCGCCGACGATCGGCGCGGTGACGCCGGGTTTCGCGAGCAGCCACGCGAGCGCCACTTGCGCCATCGGGCGGCCATGCTTCTTCGCGAGCGACGAGACGCGCTCCACGACCTCGAAGTCCTGATCCCTGTAGTAGAGCGCGTGCGCGAATTCATCGCTGCCGGCGCGCGCGGTTTCGGCGTTGGCGGGCGCGCCGCCGCTCTTCTTCGGATTGTCGCCGGGCTTGCGGTTGCCGGTGAGAAAGCCGCGGGCGAGCGGGCTCCACGGAATGACGCCGATGCCTTCCGACACGCAAAGCGGCAGCATCTCGCGTTCTTCCTCGCGGTAGGCGAGATTGTAGTGGTTCTGCATCGAGACGAAGGGCGAGAGGCCGTTCGCGCGCTGATGCCCCAGCGCCTTCATGAACTGCCAGGCGAACATCGACGAGGCGCCGATGTAAAGCGCCTTGCCGGCTTTGACGACGTCGTTGAGCGCTTCGACCGTCTCCTCGATCGGCGTGTCGTAGTCCCAGCGATGGATTTGATAGAGGTCGACATAGTCGGTGCCGAGCCGGTCGAGGCTGGCGTCGATCGATTCCATGATGTGCTTGCGCGACAGGCCGCGGTCGTTGGCGCCTTTGCCCATCGGCGAGCACACTTTGGTCGCGATGACGATTTGATCGCGTTTGGCCATCTCCTTCAGCGCGCGGCCCGTCACCTCTTCGCTGGCGCCCAGAGAATAGACATCGGCGGTGTCGAAGAAATTGATGCCGAGATCTAGGGCCTGCTTGAAGAAGGGGCGCGACGCGGTTTCGTCGAGAATCCACTCGCGCCATTTGGAGCTGCCGTAGGTCATGCAGCCGAGACAGATGCGCGACACTTTGAGGCCGGTGCGGCCAAGGCGGACATATTCCATGGCAATTCTCCCATGCTCGAAATAACTTGGCCTGGGCAGTCTACACCCTAATCGAAGACACGGCGATGCCGACGGTGCGTGCCTATGACGACGGCGAAAGGTTTTGGCGCGAGGTTGCCGAACCGTTGAGCGCGCGCGCCTTGTGCAACAACGTATTTGTCGGCGTCGCCAATCGCATTCGCGCCGATGCGTCGAGGGACCTGTTGCGGTTCGGCGTTTTTGACGATGGGCATGTCGTGCTGGGCGCGTTGCGGACGCCGCCGTTCCGGCTGAACCTCGCGGACCTCGGCAGCGGCGAACATGCCATATCCACTTTGGCCGCGTATCTGGCCGAGCACGATATCGGGGTGCCCGGGTTCATGGGCGGGGACCGGTTGGCAGAGCGTTTTGCCGAAGCCTGGTGTGCGCTACGCGGGCGACAGCGTACGCCGGGTCATGGTCACCGGCAGAATCTCTATCAAGTCACGCGCGTTGAGCATCCCAGCGTTGCAGGAGCCATGCGATCGCCGCGCGCGGGCGAGCGCGATTTGCTCGTGGCGTGGCAGATCGGGTTTGCCGAAGACGCAGGCTTGCCGGCGACCGAGCGTGAGCACGCGTTTGTCGAGCGGTTGGTGGACGAGGGGCTTGCAGACGGCACGTTTGCCTGCTGGGAGTTCGACGGCATACCTGTGTCGACCGCGCGTTTGCGGCGGATCGTGGATGTCGGCGCGCGGGTGGCGGGCGTCTACACGCCACCGGCGTTGCGCGGGCATGGGTATGCCTCCGCGCTGACGGCCGCGCTGTCGCAGAAAGTGCTCGACAGCGGCGCGTGGTGCTGCCTCTTTGCGGATGCTGCAAACCCGCTCACCAACCGGATTTATCAGCGGATCGGCTATTTCAAGCTTGCGAGCTTTGCCGACATATTGTTCGCTGACGCGTGACACCCCCGTTTTTTTCCGAGAGTCAGATGTCCCAACGCGAATTCTTGAACGCCAAGGCAATCGGCAAAACGAACGGCCGGCGCGAGCTCGCGACGCCGGCGCTCGTGGTCGATCTCAAGCCATTCGAGCGCAACGTCGCGGCCATGCAGGAACACTGCAATCGGGCCGGCTTGAAGCTCCGGCCGCACGCGAAAACGCACAAATCGGTGACGATCGCGCGCAAGCAGCTGCAGGCAGGCGCGGTCGGTCAGTGCTGCGCGAAGTTGGGCGAGGCTGAGGCACTGGCTGAAGGCGGGATCGACGGATTGCTCGTCACGTCGCCCGTGGTCACCGCACAGGGTTTCGCACGCATCGCAAAGCTGAATGCGAAACTCAACGATTTCATGGTCGTGGCCGACAGCGCGGTCGCCGTCGACGGTTATGCGCGGGCGGGCCAAGAGAGCGGCAAGCGGCTCAAGGTTTTGGTCGATGTCGACATCGGGCTGCATCGCACGGGGATCCTTCCGGGCGAGCCGGCATTGGGTCTTGCGAAGCGGATTGCCGCTTCGCCGCACCTGCAGTTCATCGGGCTTCAGGGCTATGCGGGGCAGATCCAGCACATCGGCGAGTTCGAAGAGCGCCGCACGAAGTCGCTGGCGGCATTGAAGGACCTCGGCGCAACGCGCGATACGATCGTCGCCAACGGCATTCCCTGCCCCATCGTTTCGGGTGGAGGAACCGGCACCTACAACATCGACGCGGAAGCGCGCGTTTTCACGGAACTGCAAGCGGGTTCGTACGTTTTCATGGACAAGCAGTATTGCGAGGTGAAGATCGCGAACGCGGCGCCGATGCCGTTCGAGAGTTCGCTGTTCGTGCAAACGACCGTCATCAGCGCCAACATGCCGGGGCTTGCCACGACGGATGCGGGGCTTAAATCGTTTGCAACGGAAGCCGGTTCCCCGGTGATCCATGCGGGCGCCCCGGAGGGCGCGAGCTATTTCTTCTTCGGCGACGAACAGGGCGGGATCATGCTCGGTTCCGCCGAGAAACGGTTGGAACCCGCCAGCATCGTGTTGTGCACCGCACCGCACTGCGACCCGACCGTGAACCTCTACGACGTGTATCACGTTGTCGACGGCGATACGGTTGTCGACATCTGGCCGATCGAAGCGCGCGGGCGCTCAGCCTGAACGTACTATTCATCTTCAGTTCAGACGATTCCAGACAGAATTTCCGCACGACCTTGGGGAGGCACTAATAAGGAGGCTTCCTATGAGAGCACTGACTACTCTTGCTTTCGGCGCATTGGCTTTGGTGACCGCAAACTTCGCGACCGTGGCGCCGGCGGCGGCAAACAACGTCGGCGTTTATGCCGGCTCGAACGGATTTGCCATCCAAGTCGACAACTATGGCCGGTACGGTCACCGCCGCTGCTGGGACAGATGGTATCGCTACCATCATCCGTATCAATGCGGGTACAGCAGGTACTATCCCGGATACTCCGGATACAATTCCGGATACTACGGGCACCGGTCCTATCGCTATGACTATCGCTACCACCGTCGGCACGACGGATGGCGTGATCGGGACCGTCACCACGACCGGCGCGACCGCGACCGTCGCTGGTAGGCGGTAACCATCAAGCAACGCGAGGGCGGGGACGAGTTCTCCGCCCTCGTTTTTTCAACGCCGCGTTTCGGCGCGCGCGAGATGGTCCTTGAGGCCTACGACGTCGCAATAGTCGTCGAACGACAGACGTTCGCCCGCCGCGTTCATTCCCCTCGACAGGATATCGGCATAGACGCGCTGCGCTGTTCTTGCCGTCGCGAGGAGCGTTGAAATCGGGAAGAGGATGAGCCGATATCCCATCTGCCCCAACACGGACGCAGCGAGTAACGGGGTCTTGCCGTCTTCGACCATGTTGGCGACGAGCGGCACGCCCTTGAATCGCTCGGCGATCGCGCGCAGTTCGCTCTCGGATTGCGGCGCTTCGACGAACAACAAATCGGCGCCGGCCTTGAGATAGGCGTCGGCACGGCGCAAGGCCTCGTCAAGGCCGGCCACGCTTCGCGCATCGGTGCGGGCGATGATCAGGAAATCGCGCGAGGTGCGCGCGGCCGTGGCGGCTTTGATCTTCGCCGCGCCTTCGTCGAGCGGAACGACTTCCTTGCCGTCCATATGGCCGCAGCGTTTGGGCAGGACTTGATCTTCGAGCTGAATGCAGGCGGCGCCCGCGCGTTCGTATTCGTGGACCAGGCGCTCGACATTCAGAACGCCGCCGTGGCCGTTGTCGCCGTCGGCGATGAGCGGCACGGGCGATGCAGCCGCGCTCAGGGCGCGCACGCGATCCGTCATTTCGGTGGCAGTCACCAGGCCGATGTCCGGAACGCCGAGCAACGATCCGGCAACGCCGAAGCCGGTCATATAGACCGCCTCCGCGCCCGCTTGTGCGGCAATGCGGGCGGAGAGCGCGTCGTAGGCGCCGGGCGCGACGAGCACGCCTTTTTCGAGGCGCGCTTTCAGCCCTGAACCTGGGTTCACTGATCGTCCTCGGTTACGTCGGGGACTTTTTCGTCGGCGGGGATGGCGTAATTGCCCTTGAGCCAACGCGAGAGATCGACGTCCGCGCAACGCTTCGAACAGAAGGGGCGGAAGCGCTCATCTTGCGGCTTGCCGCAGATGACGCAGACCTTGACGGCTTCGATCATTGATCCGCGCCCACGTCGAATTCGGCGCGCGCGAAGTTCGTGCGCGCTTCAAAGCGCAGGCCAGCGACCGCGTGCCGACGCATCGCTTGGGCCATGTCTTCGCCCTGCGCCTCGATCCAGCGCACGACTTCGGGCGCCGCATAGGCGACGAGTTTCGTGCCGGGACGCGCCTTCGCCTCGCGCGCGATGCGGCGCAGCAGTTCGGCCGCGGCCGAGACCACCGTCTTCACGCGGCCGAGGCCGTGGCAGGGGTCGCAGACTTCCGTGAACAGCTTCATCAGCGGTTCACGCACGCGTTTGCGCGTCATTTCGACAAGACCGAAGGCGGACATGGGAAGGATCTGGGTCGGCGTGCGGTCTTTGGCAACGCTTTCGGCGAGGACGGTCAGAACCTGCGCGATGTTTTCGGGCTCGTTCAGGTGGATGAAATCGATGACGATGAGGCCGCCGATACCGCGCAGGCGCAGCTGACGCCCGATTTCGGCGGCGGCTTCGAGATTGGTTTTGAGCGAGGTTTGTTCGAGGCCCGTGGCTTCGGTGTAGCTGCCCGAGTTCACGTCGATCGAGGTCAGCGCCTCCGTCGCCTCGAGCGTGATCCAACCGCCGGACGGCAGGCGCACGCGCGGCCCGAGCAGCGCTTCGATCTCGGCTTCGACGTTGTAGAGATCGAAGAGTTCGCCGGGGCCGTTGAAAAGCTGGATCTTGTCGAGCGCCTCGGGCATGGCGCGCGCGGTGTAAGCGCGTGCCTGCGCAAAGGCGTCGGCATTGTCGATGAGAACGCGCGTCGTGTCGTCGTCGACGCCGTCGCGCATCGTGCGTTCGACCGGATCGAGGTCGTGGTAGAGCGTCGCCGGGACCTTGGCCATGTTGCGGCGCGCCTGGATCGTACGCCACTCGTCGCCCAAACGCGCGATGTCGGAAGCTATGTCGTCCTTGGTCGCCGAGAGTGCCGCGGTGCGCACGATGTAGCCGGCGCCGGCGGCCGCGCGCGGATCGTTCGTCGTGATGTCGGTGACGATCTCGGTCAGGCGCCCACGTTCCGTCTCGCACTCGATGCGGCGCGAGAGGGCGACGCCGGACTGGTTGGGCACGAGCACGACCAAGCGGCCGGGCAGTGTGACGTTCGCCGAAAGGCGCGCGCCTTTCTCGCTGATCGGGTCCTTGATCACCTGAACGACGACGGCTTCGCCTTCGCGCACGCATTTCGAGATGCAAGGTTGGTCCATGAAGCTCGGCAAGTCGGCCAGGCAACGCGCTTCGCGCGCGGCGAGGAAGCCCGCCTTCTCCAAACCGAGATCGACGAAGGCCGCTTGCATGCCGGGGAGCACGCGCTGGACGCGGCCGAGCATGATGTTGCCGAGCAGGCGATGACCGCCGCGACCGGCGCGCGCGCCGTCGCCGGGCTCGATCGTCCGTTCAAGGAAGATTTCGCTCAGGCGGGATTGTTCGACGACGGCGACCCGGGTTTCGGCCGGGCCGACATTGATCAAAACTTCAGACGCCATCTATACTCAAGGCTCGACAAAAGCAGTTGCGATTGGCGCGCAGTCTAGCAGGTTCATTCGATGCCGCACGCTTTTAGAAGGTGAAAGGTTTCGGTGAGCGGCAATCCGACAACATTCGAATACGAGCCGTTAATCGATCGCGCGAAGACCGCGGCCCGCCCTTGGATCGCATAGCCGCCGGCCTTGCCCAGCCCCTCGCCCATTTTCACATAATGTGCGATTTCGTTCGATTCCAAGCGGCGGAACGCAACTTTCGTTTCGACGATGCGGGTGCGAAGCGTCCCCGCCGTGTCGATGACGGCGACGGCGGTGATCACCTGATGCCTGCGCCCGGACAAGAGCGCGAGGCATTTCGTGACGGTAGCGTCATTTTCTGCCTTGGGGAGAATGCGGCGTCCGCAGGCAACGACCGTGTCGGCGGCCAAAATCGCCGCGCGATCGCTCGAAGCGAGTCGTGCGTGAACCGCCTTCGCCTTCTCGGTCGCGATGCGCAGCGCGTGGGCACGCGGCAATTCTCTCGGCAAGACGTCTTCGTCGATGTCGGCCGGGACAACGCGATCGGGCTTGATGCCGATTTGCTCCAGCAGAGCCAAACGGCGCGGGCTCGCGCTCGCCAAGACAAGATCGGGTCGCTCAATGGTCATGCGTGGCGCGGCGGCGCGCGCCGCTTGCTCGTGCTATTTGCTGCGATAGACGATCCGACCCTTGGTCAGATCGTAGGGCGTCATCTCGACGGTGACTTTGTCGCCCGCCAGGACGCGGATACGGTTCTTGCGCATCTTGCCTGCCGTGTGCGCGATCACGATGTGATCGTTGTCGAGCTTCACGCGGAACGTCGCGTTGGGCAGGAGCTCAACCACGGTGCCTTCGAAATTCAGCAGTTCTTCTTTCGCCATACGGTATGCCTCGAATTTGCGCGGGAGAATGGCAGCGAAATCCAATAAATCAAGGTGGCATAAGGTTTAAGGCTCGGCTTACGGCTCAGGGGCGGGCCTCGCCGCAAAGCGTTCCTTCAGAAAATTGAAGATCGTGTCGCGCGTTTGACGGTAGGCGGCCAAGCGCTGTTCGCGCGAACCGTCATAGGCGCTGGGGTCCGGCACTTTCCAATATTCGACCTCGACCGCCATGGTGCGCGTGAGTTCGAGCGCCTTGTGGCGCGCCTGCGGGCTTAGCGTGACGATCAAATCGAACGAGGTGTCGGCCAGCATCTCGAACGATTTCGGGTGCAAGTGCGACAGGTCGATGCCGAGTTCCTCCATCACCTCGACCGCGAGCGGATCGAGCACGCCGCCGCGCACGCCGCAGGATTCGATGTAGACGCGCGTGCCGAAAAGGTGGCGCATGAGGGCTGCCGCCATCGGCGAGCGGATCGCGTTGTGCGTGCAGGAAAACAGCACGGCGTCGGGCAGGTCTTCGCCGTTTGGCCCGCGCGCCATCGACCTAGACCTTCACGTGCAGCGCGCAGATGAGCGTGAAGAGGCGGCGCGCGGTGTCGTGGTCGATGGTGACTTTGCCCGTCAGGCGCTCTTTCAGGATCTGCGAGCCTTCATCGTGGAGGCCGCGGCGGCCCATGTCGATCGCCTCGATCTGCGAGGGCGAGGCCGTGCGGATCGCCTGATAGTAGGTTTCGCAAACGACGAAATAGTCGCGGATGACGCGCTTCAACGGCGTCAGCGACAGCACATGCGTCGCATGCGTCACGCCGCCTTCGAGGCCGATCTCGAGCACCAAGCGGTTTTCCCGGACGGCGAGGCGCAGGCGATAGGGGCCGCCCTTTGCGTCCGCGGGCTCGAAATAGTTCGCTTCGAGCAGGTCGAAAATCGCGATGCGGCGTTCGTGTTCGACGTCGGGGCCGCGGGGCGCGATGCTCGCCTCATCGAGATCGACGGCAATCAGGCGTGCGGTCGGCGGTGCGTCGCCCTCGCCTTTCATTTGTTCAGCCGGATGCGGATCGAGCGCGCGTGCGCGTCGAGGCCTTCGGCATCGGCGAGCGTCGCGGCGTTGGGACCGAGGGCGGTGAGTGCCTCGCGCGTGCAGCCCAGGATCGTCGTGCGCTTCATGAAGTCGACGACGCCGAGGCCCGACGAGAAACGCGCCGAGCGCGCGGTCGGCAGCACGTGGTTCGGGCCGCCGACGTAGTCGCCGATGGCCTCCGGCGTGTGCGCGCCCAAGAAGATCGCGCCGGCGTGGCGCACGCGGTCGGCGATCGGTTTCGGGTCGGCGAGGCAGATCTGCAGATGTTCGGGCGCGATGCGGTCGGCGAGCGCAGGCGCCGAGGCCAGATCGCGCACGAGGACGATCGCGCCGTGCTTCTGCCAGCTCGCGCGCGCGATGGCGGCGCGCGGCAGGACGGCAAGTTGGCGATCGACTTCCTGCATGACGGCGCGGCCGAAGGCTTCGTCGTTCGCGATCAGGATGCTTTGCGCGGCTTCGTCGTGTTCGGCTTGCGCGAGCAGGTCGGCCGCGATCCAGGCGGGGTCGTTCGCCTTGTCGGCGATGATCAGGACTTCGGAGGGGCCCGCAATCGAGTCGATGCCGACTTGGCCGAAGACCTGACGCTTGGCCGCCGCGACATAGGCATTGCCGGGACCGACGATCTTGTCGACGGCGGCGACGGTCTTCGTGCCGTAGGCGAGGGCGGCGACTGCTTGGGCGCCGCCGATGCGGTAGATTTCGTGGATGCCGGCGAGGTCGGCGGCGACGAGGACGAGCGGATTGAGCTTGCCGTCTGGCGCGGGCGTCACCGCGACCATGCGCTTGACGCCGGCGATGCGGGCGGGGATCGCGTTCATCAAGACGCTGGAGGGATAGGCCGCGAGGCCGCCGGGGACGTAGAGGCCCGCGGCGTCGACCGGCGTCCAGCGCAGGCCGAGCGTCACGCCTTTGTCGTCCGTGTACAGATCGTCTTTCGGCTTCTGACGCGCGTGGAAGGCTTCGATGCGCGCGGCGGCGAATTCGAGCGCCTTCAGCGTCGGCGGGGGCACGCTTTTCTTGGCGTCGGCGATCTCTTGCGGGGCGATGCGCAGGTTCGCCGCGCTGAGTTCGAAGCGATCGAAGCGGCGGGTGAGCGCGAAGAGCGCGTCGTCGCCGCGCGCCTGCACGTCGGCGATGATCCCCGCGACGGCGGCGCCGACGTCCGCCGCCGTCTCGCGCTTCAGCGCCAGAAGGCGGTCGAACTCTTCGGCAAAGCCTTGCTTTGCTTGATCGAGCCAGAAGGGCATGGACGTTCTATCGCGATCAGCCCAGGGGTTCGTCGGCGTCCGGGCCGTGGCCGGGGCGATGGGGCGTGGGCCACGGAGCGCTCACATCGGTCAGCCAGGCGTCGAGGCATTCGACGTCGAGCTTAATGACACCGCCGCCGGCAAAAGTCATCTTGATCACGCCCGCCGGTTCGTTCTTCACCTCGAAGGCCAAGGTCAACAATTCGGCGACGGCGTCTTTGCGGCCGAGTTTCAGGCCGTGGTGCTGCACGCGCTCGACGGCGTCGAAATGCATGGCAGAACGCACGCGGCGATAGGGCGCGTTCTTGTCGGCCCTCGCACCCTTCTTCGCGGCGGCGTCGAGGTCTTCCCACATGAAGCGGTTGAGCATCAGCGCGAAGCGGCGTTTGGCCGGCTGATAAGCCATGTCGCCGACTTGCGCGATCGCGTCCTGCAAATGGGCGGAGATCACGCTCAGGTCGATCGGATCGACAGCGCGCAGTCGAAGAGACGTCATGCGTCGATCAGCCCTTCACGCGCTTGATGTCGGCGCCGAGCGCGGAGAGTTTCTCCTCGATACGCTCGAAACCGCGGTCGAGATGATAGACGCGATTGACCACCGTTTCGCCTTCGGCCGCGAGGCCCGCGATGATCAGGCTCACCGAGGCGCGCAGGTCGGTTGCCATCACCGGCGCGCCGCGCAGGCGCTCGACGCCGCGCACGGTTGCGGTTTGATGCTCGATGGTGATGTCGGCGCCCATGCGCATGAGTTCCGGCACGTGCATGAAACGGTTTTCGAAAATCGTTTCGCTGATGTGCGAGACGCCGCTCGCCGTCGCCATCAGCGCCATGAGTTGGGCCTGAAGGTCAGTCGGGAAGCCGGGATAAGGCGCGGTCGTGACGTCGACGCCGGTGAAGTGCGCGCCGTTGCGCGAGACGCGAAGCCCGCGATTGGTCGACTGAATGTGGACGCCGGCGCTTTCGAGGAGCGGGATCACCGCGCCGATCAAATCGCCGCGCGTGCCGAGGAGTTCGACTTCGCCGCCGGTCGCGGCGACGGCCATCGCGTAGGTACCGGTTTCGATGCGGTCGGGCAGCACCGTGTGGTTCGCGCCCTTCAGGCGATCGACGCCGTCGATCTTCAGCGTGCGCGTTTCAAGGCCGTCGATCTGCGCGCCCATCGCCTGCAGGCAATGGCCGAGGTCGGTGACTTCGGGTTCGCTGGCCGCGTTTTCGATGATCGTCGTGCCTTTGGCGAGGCACGCCGCCATCATCAGGTTTTCCGTTGCGCCGACGGACACAAACGGAAGTTGAATGTGCGCGCCGCGCAGGCCGCCGGGCGCGCGGGCGTAGACGTAGCCTTCCTTCAATTCGATTTCCGCGCCCATCGCCTCAAGGCCTTTGAGGTGCAGGTCGACGGGGCGCGTGCCGATGGCGCAGCCGCCGGGCAGCGACACCTTCGCTTCGTGACAGCGCGCGACGAGCGGACCGATGACGAGGAAGCTCGCGCGCATCTTGCGCACGAGTTCGTAGGGCGCTTCGGTCGAGGTGATGGTCTTGGCGTTCAGTTTCAGGACGCGCCCGCCTTCGGCTTCGGCGTGGCCGTTGCCGTTCATCGTGATCTCGACGCCGAGGCCGGCGAGGATTTCGGCAAGCTGGGAAATGTCGGTGAGATGGGGGACGCAGGCGAGCGTCAGCGGCTCATCGGTCAGAAGGCTCGCCACCATCAGAGGCAGCGCCGCGTTCTTCGCACCGGAAATCCGAATTTCGCCGTTTAGTCGCCGGCCCCCGCGAATTTGTATTCGATCCACGCAATCACCCTCGATGCCGGCCGCAAATCACATTCGTGCGGAAGGATACGCCATCCAGCGCATTTGTGCCCCAAGCGCCCAGAAATAACGCGCTGCGGTTGCCGCGGTGCCTTCTAGCCCAGGGATGGGGGCCAAACAATGGCGGCGCAAGGGCGGAAATGCGCTATTTTCCGCCCGTTTTTGGGGATGGTTTAGGGGCGGTAGCGGTCGCTTGGGCGCGGGCTTGGGTTTTGCGCCGCTTGAGATTCGCACGCAGGGCCGCCTCAAGGCGCTTGGCCTTGCCTTTGTCGTGCGCCGAACCGGGCACGCCGCGCTTGTCTTCACTCATTTTCCGTCACGTTTACGTTGGCGCCCATCACCCCGGGATCACCATGGCGTCAGGGTGATTGGCTGGATTGCATTCGACGCTATATCGTGGGTCCAACACAACCAGCAATCAGTCGTCAGCGATCAGTGATCAGAGTGCCTTTCTGATCGCTTAGGATCGCTGATCGCTTTCGAGGAGCAACGATATGGCGCTGTTCAGCCTGAAGAAAAAGACGCAAATGCCGACGGCCCAAGAGGCTCTGCCCGGGCGCGCGGCCGAGATGCCGGTCGGCGCAAAACACACCGTGCTCGGCACGCCGCTTAAGCCGCCGTTCCCGGCGGGGATGGAGCTTGCATTGTTCGGGCTCGGCTGTTTCTGGGGCGCGGAGCGCAAGTTCTGGCAGGCGAAGGGCGTCTATTCGACGTCGGTCGGTTATGCCGCCGGCGTGACCCCGAATCCGACTTACGAGGAAGTGTGCAGCGGCATGACCGGACACAACGAGGTCGTGCGCGTGGTGTTCGATCCGAAGGCGGTCTCGTACGAGACACTGCTCAAGCTTTTTTGGGAGAGCCACGATCCGACAATGGGCATGCGCCAGGGCAACGATGTCGGCACGCAGTATCGCTCCGGCATCTATGCGACGAACCCCGCGCAGCGCAAGGTGGCGGACGCTTCGCGCGATGCCTATCAGGCGGCGCTGACCAAGTCGGGCATGGGCGAGATCACCACTGAGGTTCTGGACGCGCCCACGTTCTATTACGCCGAGGACTATCATCAGCAGTATCTCGACAAGAATCCGGGCGGTTACTGCGGCCTGGGCGGCACCGGCGTCAGCTGTCCGATCGGGGTCGGCGTGAAAGCGGCGGAATAGGCGAAAACGCGCACGCATCAAACGCTTGTTTGGCGTGCGCGGCCGTGCCGCAGGCCGGCCCCTCGAGCGAGGCGTACGCTTGATCGATCGAGGCTCTTTCGCGGCCCGAGATTTGCTCGCAAGCCGAACGCCTCGCGAAGAACGAGAGGCACTCATGTCGCGCAACACAAGTCTCTTGGTCGCGCTCACCCTATTCGCGGCGGCGATCGCGTCGGCGTCGCTCAATGGGCAAGCACGCGAAGCGACCAGCGCGGGGACTGCGACGACATCGGCGCGCGCTCGCGTCGACACCGCGTTCCTTCCGCGCACCGCCGACCAATACACGGCGGCGGGGCGCCAAGTCGATCTCTCGGCGACGCTTTACGCGATGACGCATACGGTGTTCGAGGCGGAGGACTGGGGCGATATCCCCACGCTCGGCCTCAGCGTGCAAGACATGACGTCGTTCGGCAGCACGTGGAGCGGCAACAAGCAGATTTTCTGGAACCCTGCGGCGGCCCACAGTTTCAAGTGGGACTTCAAGGCGCCGGCCGGCAAGAGGCTCACGCTCGATCTGACCGCGGCGCCCGACTACGGCCTGATGAAAATCACGCTCGTGTGCTACAAGCAGCACGCGCCGCCCTACACTTTCTACGTTCCGGTCGAGACGGTGGCGCGCACGCATGACGGCTATGCCACCAGCGTGCGGCGCCAGAGGGTAGAGATTCTGCTCTCCGCCCCGTGCAGGCAGGCGGACGCATACAGGCTGATATTCACGCTGACCCAGGCGTCCCCGGACCGTCGCTTCGGCGGAATCGACCGCATCGTCGTTGCAAAGTAGCAAGCTCCGGCCCGGACGGCGGGCCGGCCCTTCCATGGGCCGCGCGCCTGCGCTATAGGGGCCGCCTTGGTTTTTGCTGTTGTAGCGTAGGGGTAGCGCAACGCCTTGGTAAGGCGTAGGTCGTGGGTTCGATTCCCACCAACAGCACCATTGATTTGCGAGCCCGCGTTTCGAAAGGGGCGCGGCTCTATTTTTCGTTCGGCCGTTCGATGCCAATCCGGGGGACCGCGACGGCGCATTTGGCGCGCCTTGCGATCCTCGCGGACAGGTGAGGCGCGGCATCGCCCATTACCTCGGTAACCTTATGTCCCCGGGAAATTCTGCACGCTTGATTGAGCAGACAAAGCATTCGTAGTGTGACCGGGGTCCGTGTGCGCGAATGATGCCGACGTTTGTTGAGTACACCCTTGCGCCCGCCTTGCGGGATTTGGTCCGCTCGGCGTGGAGCGTGTCGTACACGGCGGCGACGTCGGACCCTCTGCCGGGCGTCATTGCGCCCGACGCCCACGTGGAGTTCGTATTTCAAACGGGTTCGCCGTGCGCGGTTTTGGCGGCGGGCGCGGCTGAGGCCCGACCGTCGCCGCGGGCGATGATCTTTGCGCTGCGGCGCGGCGTCCTACGCTTACGACCAACCGGTGACAACACGATTTTTGCGTTTCGTGTGCCGGCCGCGGTTGCCTCCGTCATCCTCGGCCGATCGTTGAACGACTGTTGGGACCGGCCCGTCGCACTGTCGGCGTTGATCGGTCCAGCGGCGGATGAGTTTGTCGACAGAATTGCGGCGACCCCGATCCCCGCGCTGGGCGCGCTGTTGGAGTCCTGGTTGACAGCGCGACTGACCGATTGGGGTGCGGAGCAAGCTCGTCACTTGCGGCTTCAAAACGCACTGTTCTGGCGCTTCGTCCGCGAGCCCGTGTCCGCCCTTGCCGACGATATCGGCGTCACGATGCGAACCTTGAGGCGGCATTGCGAGAAATATTCTGGCCTCTCGCCGAAGCAACTGTCGATGTCGGGACGGATACTGCGCGCCTGCGTATCGCTGCGCTACGAACGCGAGGTGCCCATCGTGGAGGTGAGCCACGGCATGGGCTTTAACGATCAAGCCGCGTTTACGAACGCCTTTCGGCACTATGTGGGCATGACGCCGGCCCAGTTTCGTGCCGAGCCGATCGTCTATTGCGAAGGGTCGCGCGGCTGACGCGACCTGTCCGCTTTTTGCAAGACTGCGTCGGGCCGCACGGCTAGAAGACGACGATGCCGGACCGGAGGGGAACCAAATGAAGCTTCTGTATATCGTACCGACGATCATCGTTCTGGCGCTCGCGGCTTCACCTGGCTTTGCGCGCGAAACCAAGAGCGACCGGCTTGCCGCGGTAGCCTGGCTCGTGGGGGATTGGACAGGGGTCAGCGAAGGCGACCCCGGCGTTGCGGCAACCACGCGTCACGCAAAGCGCGTGCAGAACGACCGCTTCATTATGGTCGAAGGGCGATCGGTCTATCCAAAGCAAGAGAAGAACAAATCAGGCGAGGTGCACACACAGATCGATCTGTGGAGCTTTGATCGACTGCGCAATCTCATCGTCATGAGACAGTTCGACAGTCTCGGCTTCGTGTCGACCTACGTGCAGGATCGCGCCGCCAGCACCGGGGGGCGGCTCGTCCTCGTTTCCGAGCACCTGGAAAACGTGCCTGTCGGTTGGAAGGCGCGCTACACGTATATTTTTCGCGCGCCGAACGAATATCACGAGTTCTTCGAACTCGATGCCGACGGACAGGGCTTCAAGCCGTACGTCTCCGGCAAGTTTCTGCGCGCGGAGCCGTAGTCTACGCAGGCCGCGCTTGCTGTCGATGCACTAGAGCCCCAGTGCTTTTCCGCCGACGCCCATAACAGCGAACGCGGCGGCGCCGGCGTAGATGCCGAGCGTGCGTTCGCCCACTGCCCAGCAGAGGTCGGCGTCGGCGATGCTGAGGAACGAGCGCTCCATGCGGCGGAAGGCGATGCCCGCGAACGCCAGCATCGCGGCGACGGCGAAGGTGATGACGAGCAGGTAGTTTTGCCCGAGGATTTGCCAC
>JBGOVA010000053.1:0-21459 GCA_041477875.1 Micropepsaceae bacterium
CGATGGGTTCGTCGAACGAGACGAGCTACTACAAACCGGTCATCAATCCGTGGCGTCGAAAGGGATCGAACACGCCGCTGGTGCCGGGCGGTTCGTCGGGCGGATCGGCGGCGTCGGTCGCGGCGCGATTGGTTTTGGGCGCGACCGGCACGGATACCGGGGGCTCGATCCGTCAGCCTGCGGCGGTGACCGGCATCGCGGGGATCAAGCCGACTTACGGGCGTTGTTCGCGCTGGGGGATCGTCGCGTTCGCGTCGTCGCTCGATCAGGCGGGGCCGATGGCGCGCACGGTGCGCGACTGTGCGATCATGCTGAAAGTGATGGCGAGCCACGATCCGATGGATTCGACCAGCGTCGATACGCCGGTGCCGGATTACGAAGCGGCGATGACTGGGAGTGTGCGCGGGCTGCGGGTCGGTATCCCGAAAGAATATCGCATCGACGGCATGCCGGCGGAAATCGAGACGCTGTGGCAGAAGGGGATCGAGTGGCTGAAGGCCGCCGGCGCCGAGATCGTCGACGTCAGCCTACCGCACACGAAATATGCGCTGCCGGCCTACTACATCGTCGCGCCGGCGGAGGCGTCGTCGAACCTCGCGCGCTATGACGGCGTGCGGTTCGGCTTGCGCGTGCCGGGCAAAGACATCACTTCGATGTACGAGAACACGCGCGCGGCGGGATTCGGGCGCGAGGTGCAGCGGCGCATCTTGATCGGAACCTACGTGCTGTCGGCCGGGTATTACGACGCCTACTACATCAAGGCGCAAAGGTTGCGCACGCTGATCGCACGCGATTTCGACGAGGCCTACAAGAAATGCGACGTGCTGCTGACGCCGACGGCGCCGGGGCCGGCGTTCGGCATCGCGGAGAAGACGGACGATCCGATCGCCATGTACCTGAACGACGTGTTCACGGTGACGGTGAACCTCGCCGGACTGCCGGGCATTTCGGTGCCGGCGGGATTGAACAGCGAAGGACTGCCGCTCGGGCTCCAGCTGATCGGCAAGGCGTTCGATGAAGCGACGTTGTTCCGCGTCGGCGAGGTGATCGAAAAGGCCGCCGGGCCGACGCCGCGGCCAAGTGCGTGGTGGGAGGTTTAGGTCATGAACACAGCGTTCATCACATCGCGAACCGACACCGGCCCCCTGATCGACGGCGCCACGGGCAAGTGGGAAGTCGTCATCGGCATGGAAGTGCACGCGCAGGTGCTGTCGAAGGCGAAGCTGTTTTCGGGCGCCTCGGCCGAATTCGGCGCGGAACCGAACGCGCATGTGAGCTTCGTCGACGCGGCGATGCCTGGAATGCTGCCGGTGATCAACCGCTTTTGCGTGGAGCAGGCGGTGAAGACTGGGCTCGGTCTCAAGGCCAAGATCAATAAGCGGTCGACATTCGATCGTAAGAACTACTTTTATCCCGATCTTCCGGCCGGGTATCAGATATCGCAGTACAAACAACCGATCGTGGGCGAGGGCGTGGTCATCGTCGACATGCCGGGCGGCAAGTCGATCACGGTTGAAATCGAGCGGCTGCATCTTGAACAGGATGCCGGTAAGTCGCTGCACGATCAGCACCCCGACCAGTCCTACGTCGATCTGAACCGTTCCGGCGTGGCGTTGATGGAAATCGTGTCGCGGCCTGATCTGCGGTCGTCGGAAGAAGCGGCGGCCTATCTGAAGAAGCTGCGCGCCATCTTGCGTTACCTCGGCACCTGCGACGGCAACATGGAAGAAGGTTCCATGCGCGCGGACGTGAATGTGTCGGTACGCAAGCCCGGGGGCGAACTCGGCACGCGCTGCGAGATCAAGAACGTCAACTCGATGCGGTTTGTGGCGGCGGCGGTGGAGTATGAGGCCCGGCGCCAGATCGATGTGATCGAGGGCGGCGGCAAGATCAGCCAGGAAACGCGGCTCTTCGATTCCAAGAAGGGTGAGACGCGCTCCATGCGCTCCAAGGAAGAGGCGCACGACTATCGCTATTTCCCGGACCCCGATCTGCTGCCGCTCGAATTCGACGACGCGTTTGTCGCGCGCATCAAGTCGTCGCTGCCGGAGCTGCCGGACGACAAGAAGGACCGGTTCATGCGCGATTACGGGCTTAGCTTGTATGACGCGGGCGTTTTGGTCGCGGAGCGGGAGAGTGCGGCGTTCTTCGAGGATGTGGCGAAGGGGCGCGACGCGAAGCTCGCCGCCAATTGGGTGATCAACGAGTTGTTCGGGCGGCTGAACAAGGAGGGGCTCTCGATCACGGAAAGCCCGGTTTCGGCCGCAGCCATGGGGGCGATCGTTTCGATGATCAGCGACGCCACCATCTCCGGCAAGATCGCCAAGGACGTGTTCGAGATCGCCTGGGGCGAAGGCGGGGATCCGCAGGCGATCGTCGAGAAGCGCGGCTTGCGGCAGGTGACGGATGCCGGCGCGATCGAGGCGGCTGTGGATAAGGTGATCGCCGCGAACCCGCAGAAGGTCGAGCAGGTGAAGGCGAAACCTTCGATGATCGGCTGGTTCGTCGGCCAGGTGATGCAGGCGACCGGCGGGAAAGCCAATCCACAGGCGGTGAACGAGGTTTTGAAGAAGAAGCTGGGGCTTTAGCTCCAAATGCTCGTCATAGCCGGGCTTGACCCGGCCGCCCAGCCGCCGCGTGTCCACGCGGCGGGAAAACGCCTTGATCCAGGCATTACACCATTGTCATTCGGAGTCTCCGACGCGCACGGACGTGCGCGTGCTGGGTGGCCGGGTCAAGCCCGGCCATGACGAGTTTTTTTGTGACACCGATGGAGGGCGCATCCCGAGCGATTCGCGCGATCTGCACAAAATGAACGTCGGTTCCCGATGTGGAGGGGGTGAGTCGCGGATTGATCCGTGAGCGGACGATCTTCTGAATCGCTGATTTTATCTCAGATTCCGCGCGCGTGCCTTTCGGGCACCGGATGCGGCAACACAAAGTGTTGCGCCTCAAGGCCAAACTGCCCAATATGTTGGCGTTCGGGGGCGCGGGGTGCGCCCATACGGATGTAGCGAAGGAGTTACTCACTCATGCCGATGACAGCGAAGAAGAAGGCAAAAGCGAAGAAGACCGTGTCGAAGGCCGCGGCGAAACCGAAGGCGGCGAAGAAGACGAAGAGAAAGTAGGCAGCCCGCTTTCGAGCAGGCTTACCCACAAGACAAGACCGAAATGGTCAAGGCGAAGGCCGCGGCTCAGCCCGCATCCACAACCCGGATCGGACTTAAAGCCGCCGCCAAGCCACACTCATCGGCGAGGGCAGCGGGCCCGAAATCTAGGGCCGCCGCCTCCGCCGATTTAAAGCCGCCGAAACCCAAGGCGGCCCAGCGCCCGATCGATCTCTACTATTGGCCGACTCCCAACGGATGGAAGATTTCCATCATGCTTGAGGAGTGCGAGCTGCCCTACACGATGCGGCCGGTGAATATCGGCAAGGGCCAGCAGTTCGAGCCGGGCTTCCTCAAGATTGCGCCGAACAATCGGATACCCGCGATCGTCGACCCGGACGGGCCCGGCGAGAAGCCGATCACGATCTTCGAGTCCGGGGCTATCCTGCAATATCTCGGGCGCAAGACGGGCAAGTTCTATCCCGACAAGGAGCGCGAGCGGGTCGAGGTCGATCAATGGCTGTTCTGGCAGGTCGGGGGACTCGGGCCGATGGCGGGGCAGGCGAACCACTTCCGCCACTACGCGGCCGAGCAGATCAAATACGCGATCGACCGCTACACGAACGAGGTGCATCGGCTTTACGGCGTGATGAACCGCCGGCTTTCGGACCGCGAATATCTCGCCGGCAAATACTCGATCGCCGACATCGCCTCGTGGGGCTGGATTGTGTCCCACAATCTGCAAGGGCAGAACCTCGACGAGTTTCCACATCTGAAATCCTGGTTCGATCGCATGGCGGCGCGCCCCGCCGTGCAGCGCGGTTTCGCGCTCGGGCGCGAGTTGCGCCAGACCCAGGACATCGATTTGAGATCGAACGTCGATCCGCGCCGTCCCAATACGGCACCGCGCACGCGGTCGTAGTTTTCGCGTGCATTTTTCTCATTGATTCAGTGTGACGGCCGCACGCCGTTAACGTGGCCCCGAAATTCACTTTAACGCCTATGTGCTAGATTTCATGCGGGTTTTAGAGCGCCCGCGCTTTCGCACTTAACGGAAAATCGCGCGGTTTTCTTAAACAAAAATCAGCGTGGGAATTAACGCCCCATTCAGCGCAACCTCGTCATTCTCGGAACCGTTGCTGCTGCAATTCAAATCGAATGCAGCGCTTTGACCGGGGAGAAAACGACGATGGCAGTGATCGACATGGATGTCGTCGCGGACATCGAAACGGACGCGAAGAATGCGAAGCCGCAAGCGCTTTATCAGCTGGGGCTTTGCTATTCGACGGGTCAGGGCGTGGCGCTCGATCTCGTGCGCGCGCACAAATACTTCAACCTCGCGGCGATGAAGGGTGTCGCCGAGGCGCGGTTGTGGCGGGCGGAATTGGCGCAGCAGATGGCGCCCAACGAAATTGCCGAAGCCCAGCGCCTGGCACGGCTTTGGCTGCAGGAAACGGCACACTAAAGATTACAAAGGCGGGAAACGCAAAACGGCGGGGATCTTCGGGGCGAGCGGGCCGGCGAAAGCCGGTCCGCTTTTTTTGCGCCGAAATGCACTATAATCGACGCCGATGAGCAAGACGACAACGCGGATGGCGCGAGGCGGGGTTCTGTTGGGCGAGCGGGACGGCCAAGTCCTCACGCTCACGATCAATGGGCCCGACGCATCGAATTCGATCGACAGCATGCTGCGCGACGAGCTGACGCGCGCGCTGGACGAGGCGGCGGGCGACCGGCACTTGCGCGCGATCGTGCTGACGAGCGCCGGCGAGGATGCCTTTTCCGTCGGTATGGATATCGCCGAAATCGCAGGCTATTCACCGCTCGAGATCGAGCTCGTGGCGGTCAGGGCGCGCGGCGTCTACGACCGCATGGCGGCGCTCGAGATCCCGATCATCGCCGCGATCAAGGGCGCGTGCCTGGGTGCGGGGTTCGAGCTTGCGCTCCACGCGGACCTGCGGATCGCGCGTGCCGATGCGCGCTTCGGGCTGCCCGGCATCAATGTCGGGATGAACGCGGGCGGCGGCGCGCTCGGGCGCCTGCAGCGCGTCTCGGGCATGGGTTCGGCCGCGGCGCTGGCGCTCACGGGCGGCGTGGTGACGGCGGAGCGCGCGTTCATGCTGGGGCTCGTGTCCAACGTCGCGGGGATGCAGGAGTTCGTGCCTTCGGTCCATCAACTGGCGGCGCATATGGCAACGCTGTCGCCGACGGCGGTTGGCGAAACGAAGAAGCTGCTCAAGGTCGCCGCCGAACACGGTATCGAAGCGGCGGCCGAGCAGAGCCCGAAGTCACTCGCGCGCTGTTTCGGCGAAGGCGATGCGGGAGCGCGTCTGCAGCTCTTGATCGGCGGGCGCGATCCGGAAGCGACGGTGCATTAGATTTTCGCACAAGGGCGTTGGTTGGGAGCTAGCTCCGCTTGCGGCAACTGCGCGAGGAGGTGCCTTTGCACTTCTTCGACGATGAATTCGACGCGGTGACGGTCGAGCCGCGATGCTTCTTTCTTGTCAACTTGGCGTGCTTGCCTTTGCCCTTCGCCTGCTTGACCACCGGCTCCGGGTCGTCGGGGACGGGGGTCGATGCGACGACGGAGGCGAATTGCGCGCCGGCGGGGGCGGGGGTGAAGACGGGGCTCACGCCGGGCGGTATCGGTGTTGCCGCCGGGGCCGGGTCGGGGACCGGCGTCGACGTCAGAACGGGTGCGGGCGATGAGGAGAACTGCGCTTCGGCCGAGGCAATCGCCGTGTAGGCGCCGCGCTTCAGATCGGAGGCGATCATCAACGGCGCGTCGCGGCCGGCCAGGATGTTGCGATAGACCTGCGTGTTTTCCATCACGCGCTGGACGTAGTTGCGCGTTTCGTTGAACGGGATGCGCTCGATCCAGTCGACGATGTCGGCGTTGGTCGCGCGCGGGTCGCCGTAGGTCGAAATCCACTGATTGATGCGGCCGGCACCCGCGTTGTACGAGGCGATCGAGAGCACGTAGGAGCCGGCGAAGTTTTCGAGCAGATCGGAGACGTGGGCCATGCCGAGCTGCAGGTTGGTCGACGGCGACAGCAGGTCGCCCTTGCCGTCATAGTCGAGGCCGTGCGCACGTGCCGTCAGCTTGGCGGTCGCCGGCATCATTTGCATCAGGCCGCGGGCGCCGGCGCTCGACATTGCTTCGGCGTCGAATTCGCTTTCTTGGCGCGTGAGGCCCAAGACGAGCGCGCTCTCGGGCGCGGTCTTGTTCCCGCGATAGACCGGCAGGCCGATCGTCGGATAGGCGATGTCGTAGACGGGCAGGTTCTTCTGCAGACCGCGCTTGGCGACGCGCAACGCCATCGCCGGCTCGTTCAGCTGGCGCAAGAAGCTCGTCAGCACGACGAATTGATCGCGGTCCGTGAAGGTGTCGGCGGACGAGAGCGCGAAGGTGCGCAGCGTGCCTTGCTCGCCCAGATCGGCGAGCGCCTGCATCGCCTGCATGACGCTCTGGTCCATGAAGGCTTGCTTCGTCGACGATGCGGTCGCGCGCGAGACCGGGAGAGAGAGCGTGCTCCTGGGGTTCGCGGCGGCGGCGGCCAGTTGGCCGTAGAAGGTCATCGGGTAGGCGGCGGCGGTTTCATACTGGCGCTGCGCGTCGGACGTGCGTCCGGCGCGTTCCGCCGCGCGTCCCGCCCAATAATGCGCGCGCGCGACGCTGATCGGCGCGGTGACGGCGTCGCGCAGGCGCATGAAGTGGTCGAACGCCGTGTCGGGCTTGTTCAGGAAGCGCAGCGCGAGCCAGCCCGAAAGGAATTCGGCCTCGGCATAAGGCAGGCCCGATTCCTTGCGCAGGTCGTGGCCGGCGGCGATTTGATAGGCTTGCGCCGGATTGCCGGCGTCGAGCGCTTCGCGCGCCTGATACGCACGCTCGGCCCACCAGTCATCGATTTCCGGCGGCGGGCTGTTCAGGTTTTGCGAGGCGCGGATCAGAAGCGGGCGCGCTTCGGGATCGCGGTCGCGCTTCCTCAGCCAGCGGGCGCGATCGAACAAGAGGCCCGGATCGTCCTGGAGGCTCGAGGGCACGCGGCTGTAAGCGGCGTCGGCATCGCGCGCCATTTGGCGCAATTTAATGCGGGCGGAGATCAGCGTGGCGACGTCGCTGCCGATCCAGTTCGTCATCGCGTTGGCTTGGCCGTATTCGCCGGCCCAGACGAGGCGCGAGACGCGGGCGCGATGGTCGTCGCTCGTCAGATGAGCGGAATAGCGCGAGGAGATGGAGGCCATGCGCTCGAGGGTGAAATTGCCCTCGACCCAGGCGCGGCGGATCCAGATCTTGGCGTTCGAGTCTTGGCCCTTGCGCAGATAGGCGTCGCCGAGCTTGACCATGCCTTCGCCCGAAACCGGATCGCGGCCTTGAAACCAAGCGACGACTTGGTCGGGCTGCATCGCGTCGGCGGGCATCGCCTCTTCGGCGCGCGCCTGGAGCGCGCGCTGGTTCGGCCAGTCGTGATGGCTTTGGAAGAAGCGATCGATGTCACTGAAGGCGCCGCCGTTGTCCTTGGTCGTGAAGGCGCGCCACAGCACGAGGTCGCGCGCGGCGGGGCTCGATATGCGGCTCGCGTAGTTGCGCGCGACGTCCCATTGCTTGCGGTCGGCGGCGTCGAACGCCTGCTCGAGCATCGACAAATCGCTCGCCGATAGAGACTGCGGATGCGAGCGGACGTGACGCGCGCCGTCGTCGTCGACCGGCGCCATCTGCGCGGACGACGGCAGGCTCGCAAACGCGCAAAGCGCCAATGCGGCGCTCCACAGACGCAAAACTCTCAAACTGTTAGCTGCCACGTGCGCTCTTTCCGAAGAGATTCGCTTCGTTCCCCAAGCGTTAAAGTACCTTAACCGCTGGTCGACAGGGGGCCAAGCCGCGAATATCACACAAGGCTGCGAACCACCGGGTTAACTTGCCTTGTTCCATTGTCGGCAAGGGTCTACTTTTCGCCCCTCAACCCAGACTTAACCCAAAGCTCATGACCCTCGACATCGCGCGCCTCCGCGGCTCCATTCCGGCCCTGATCACTCCCTTCCGCGACGGGAGGGTCGATATCAAGGCATTCGAAACCTTCCTGGATTGGCAGATCGCCGAGGGAACCCACGGCTTGGTGCCGTGCGGGACGACGGGCGAATCGCCAACTTTGAGCGACGACGAGTTCGCGGCCGTCGTCGGCGCGGCGGTGCGCGTCGCCATGGGTCGGGTGCCGGTCATCGCGGGGACGGGATCGAACTCAACCGCTCATGCTATCGAGCTCACGCAACTCGCGCAGAAGTTGGGGGCCGATGCGGCGCTTGTCGTGACGCCTTATTACAACAGGCCGACTCAGGAGGGGCTTTACCTCCACTACCAAGCGATCGCCGAAGCGACGCGTTTGCCGATCCTGATCTACAACATTCCCGGGCGCTCGGCCGTCGACATGTCGGTCGAAACGATGGGACGGCTTGCGAAGATTTCCAACATCGTCGGTGTGAAGGACGCGACGGCCAACATGGCGCGCGTGTCGCAACAGCGTGCGGCGTGCGGGATGCGCTTCGTGCAGATCTCGGGCGAGGACGCGACGGCCTTGGGCTTCAATGCGCATGGCGGCGTCGGGTGCATTTCGGTGACGGCGAACGTCGCGCCGCGCCTCTGCGCCGAATTCCAGAACGCCTGCACGAAGGGCGACTATGCGAGCGCGCGCGAGCTGCACGACCGGCTGATGCCGCTGCATGACGTGCTGTTCTGCGAGACCAGCCCCGCGCCCGTGAAGTATGCCGCGAGCCTGACGGGCCACTGCGAAGAAACGTGCCGTTTGCCGCTCGCGCCTTTGAGCGAAACGTCGAAGGCGCGCGTGCGCGCGGCGATGACGAAGGCCGGTTTGCTGAACTGACGCGATGGCCAAGAAGAAAGACAAGGACGCCGCGGGGAAGGTCGTGGCGGACAACCGCAAGGCGCGGCACAATTACTTCATCGACGAAGTGTTCGAAGCGGGGATCCAGCTCGTGGGCACGGAGGTGAAGTCGCTGCGCGGCGGGCATTCGACGATCGGCGAGTCGTACGCACAGTCGAAGGGCGGCGAGATCTTTCTGATCAACGCCTATATCCCCGAATACACCGAAGGCAATCGCTTCAATCACGAGCCGCGCCGGCCGCGCAAATTGCTGCTGCACAAGCGCCAGATCGCGAAGCTCGCCGTTGCGATCGAACGGGAAGGGATGACGCTGATCCCGCTCAAGATTCTGTTCAACGCCAAGGGCCGCGCGAAGGTCGAGATCGGCCTTGCGCGCGGCAAGAAGCTGCACGACAAGCGCGACACGGAGAAGAAGCGCGACTGGGACCGCGAGAAGGGGCGGCTGCTCAGGGAGAAGGGGTAGAGGAAGGAAGAAGGTTGAAACACCAAGACGCCGGTTCTTGCATCTCATCGCTTGACGCAGTTTTGCCGCGGGAAATTTTGGCCGCGAAGCGGTCCTCTCTCTCTTTCGTTCTTCCTTCTTGGTGGTCTTGGTGATCTTGGTGTTTCAATCTTCTTTCTGTTGGTGCCGGGCGATGAGCGATGAGAAGGACGAAGGCGCGATCAAGGGCAAGCTGATCGTCACGAAGCAGAAGTGGGCGCGGGACGGGCGGTTGCTGACGGGCATGCCGGACGAGGCGCATGCGAACCGTCTGCCGCCGGGGCAGAAGCAGGTCATCAACTGGCCGGTGCTCGATCTGGGTCTGCAGCCGGACGTGCCGAAGGCCGAATGGAAGCTCACGGTCGACGGGCTTGTCGCAAATCCGGTGACACTGTCGTTCGACGATTTGCTGAAACTGCCGCAGAGCGGGCGCGTGTCGGACATCCATTGCGTGACGCAATGGAGCCGTTACGACAATCACTGGAAGGGCGTCGCGTCACGCGATCTGATCGCCCTCGTGCGCCCGAAGGACGAAGCGCGGCACGTGATTTTCCACTCGCATGACGGCTACACGACGAACGTGACGTTCGAGGTCTTTGCCGGCGACGACGTGATGATCGTGCACGAATGGGAAGGCGAGGCGTTGACGCGCGAGCATGGCGGGCCGGTGCGGATCGTCATCCCGCGCTCCTATTTCTGGAAGAGCGCGAAATGGATCAAGCGCATCGAATTCCGCCGCGACGACCAGCCGGGCTTTTGGGAAGTGCGCGGCTATCACAACGAAGGCGATCCGTGGACGGAGGAGCGCTACGGCTAGCCTGCCGAGCCCGCGTCACCGTGCTTTGGCGCGTTGCATCAAAACGATCATCACGCCGCCGAGGGTTGCGACGGCGGCGAGGAGGAGGCGCAGCGTCACCTCTTCCGAGAGGATCAGCACGCCGCCGAAGGCGGCGATCGCCGGGACGGAGAGTTGAACGGTCGCTGCGCGCGCTGCGCTGAGGCCGCGCAGGGCCGCGTACCAAACGACGTAGCCGCAGCCGGAGGCGATTGCTCCCGACGCGACGGCCAGCGCCAAGCCGCGCGAGGTCACGTGAGCACCGCTCGCGAACTCGAAAAGCAGGCTGACGACCAGCACCGCAGGCACCGAATAGACGAATGCGCCGGCCGTGGCGGCGAGCGGATCGCGGGCGGCCCGGCCCAACAGCGAATAGAGGCCCCACGCAATTCCGGCGACGGCCATTAGCACAGCGCCCAAGAGGTCGGGCGCGGTGACGCCGGGCGACACCAGATAGACCAGGCCCGCGACCGCAAGCGCCAATCCGGCCCACGACGGCCACGAGAACCTCTCACCGCTGCGCAGTGCAACGGAGAACATCGTCAGTTGGACCGCGCCGAAGAGGATCAGCGCGCCTGTGCCGGCGCTCAGCGAGAGATAGGCGAATGAGAAGAACACCATATAGGTGAAGAGCATCGCCGCGGCGCGCCGGTCGACCGTCATTGCGACGCGCGCGTTTCCCCGCAGCAGCATGATCGCGGTGAGCATCGCCGCACCGGAGATCACGCGGACCGAGGTGAACGTTGCAGCATCGATCGAATGGTGTCCAAGCGCCAGCCGACACAGGAGCGAGTTCGCCGCGAACGCCATCATGGCGACGGCGGTCAGCAATGCCGTTCGGATCGCGGACTGGGCTGGATTTCCCGGCATGTCGAACGCGCTAGGCTAGCGTCCCCCTGACCTCTGCGAAGACGGCTTCGAACATTGCGGGTGTCAGCTTTCCCGTGTTGGTGTTGTAGCGGGAGCAGTGGAAGCTGTCGAAGAGCGTTGCGCGGCCGATCGCGTGCTTGGCGCCGTGGGCGAAGGAGAAGGCCGAGAGCTTTTGGCCGAAGGCGCGCAGCGTGGCGTCGTGCGCGATACGGCCCAGGGCGACGATCGCTTTCAAGTTCGTCATGCCTTCGAGCGTTGCGTGCAGGAAGATGCGGCAGGTTTTGGCTTCCTCGGGCGTCGGCTTGTTTTCGGGCGGCGCGCAGCGCACGGCGTTGGTGATGCGGCAGTCGACCAGTTCCAGTCCATCATCGGGGCGGGCTTCGTATTTGCCTTTGGCAAAGCCGTATTTGAGCAGCGTGCCGTAGAGCAGCTCGCCGGCGAAGTCGCCGGTGAACGGGCGACCGGTGCGGTTCGCCCCGCTCACGCCGGGGGCGAGGCCCACGATGAGGAGGCGCGCGTTGCGTTCGCCGAAGCTCGGCACCGGGGCGTTGAACCACGCCGGTTGCTTCACGCGATTGTCGTCGCGATAGGCCTTGAGGCGCGGGCAGAGCAGGCAGTCGTGGGCCGGCTCTTCCATCGCGGTCATGGCGGCGGCGTAGACGGCGCGCACGGACCCGCGCGTCATTCGCCGTCGAGGCTGACGGGCTGGGGCACGTAGTTCTGCTGGGGATAGTCCCGATGAGTGTTGCTTTGGCGCGGGTTGGCGCCTTCGCGCGCGATCAGGGGCTGGATCTCGACCAGCTCGATGAAGTGGTCGGCCTGGCGGCGCAGGTCGTCGGCGACCATCGCGGGCTGGGTGCGCAAGGTGGAGACCACGCTGACGCGGCGGCCGCGGCGCTGCACCGATTCGACCAGGCGGCGGAAGTCGCCGTCGCCGGAGAAGAGCACGATGTGATCGATGCTGGGCGCGATCTCCATCATGTCGACGGCGATTTCGATGTCCATGTTGCCTTTGACCTTGCGCCGGCCGGCGGCGTCGGTGAACTCGCGGGCGTTCTTGGTGACGAGCGTGTAGCCGTTGTAGTCGAGCCAGTCGACGAGCGGGCGCAAGGGCGAGAACTCGCGATCCTCGAGCAGCGCCGTGTAGTAGTAGGCGCGCACCAGGATGCCCTTTTTCGAAAACTCGGTCAGGAGTTTCTTGTAGTCGATGTCGAAGCCCAGTGCGCGGGCGGTCAAGTAGAGATTGGCGCCGTCGATAAAGAGGGCAAGCTTCTCTTGCGGATAGAACAACATTTCACTCCCCGGGAAAATAGGCGGTCAGTATGAAATTCGTACGCCGCGGCAAACGCCGCGTGCCTGACCTCTAGCCGATCAGCGCGGGAAGCAATAGGGGTGCAAGCGCCTGCTGATGGTTAGCGCGGTGGATTTCTCGATTCGCGGCACAGTGCGCGTGTTGCGAATGACCGCGGCCTCAACCCGTCCGTGCGCTCAATTGTGTCCCTCGACGGGGCACGTGACGCGAACGGGTGGGGTCTCGCGTTCAAGGTCGAGCGCCGACGTGATGCGGGCCATGTGACGGTCGGCGATTTCGCGACCGGCCTCGATCAGTGCGTCGACGTCGTCCGACGAGAGGCCGAGGCTGGTTCCCAGGCCGAGAAGGTTGTCGCGGCGCACGGTGTTGCAGTCTTCGCGGATGGTGAGATGCACCATCTGGGCGGTCGGCGGCCGGTTGTTCGGTCTTGCTTCCGCGATCTTGCCGACGATCTTGTCCAATTCCCGCTTGGCGGTCGCCAAGGTCTCCACATTGTACTGATCGATCGACGTCGAGATCAGGGCGTTGAGTGCGTCGAAGAACTGGGGGCCGGCTTCGCTTTCGGCGGTTTTGGGATCGAGGGTCGATTGGCCGTCGATCACGATGAGAAGGATGCGCTTCGTCTGGCCGAGGACAGTACCCATTTGGTCGCTGTGCATCGTGATCCAATCGGACAACCCCCTCAGCGCCAAGTTATCCGTGATGCCGCCGTCCATTGCGTGGGCAAACTTCCTCGTTCCGGGTTTGAGATACTGGCGGGCGACGTCTTCGAGCAGTTTGTCTCGTTCGAACGTCACGACGTCCGGTTCGCGCGAATCGGACCGCGACGGCGATAGGTCGATGTCGAGGAGCCACTTGTTGGCGGGTCGGCAGTCGCCGTTGTGATGGTTCTCCAGACTGATCGAAGAGAGGACGGGCGGGAAGCCGTTCGATGCCGCGACGGCCCATGCGAGGGGATAGTCGCTCAAGTCGGCGCACAGCAGATCGAAGCCGTCCTGGTTGAATGGGAAGACGAATCCCTTCGTGATATCGGTCGCACCGATCATCAGGACCGGCGGGCCGACGTCGTAGAGGTCGCCGAAGGTGACGCCGTGCGCGCGCTTTATCTTCGGCTCGATGCATTGATCGCCGGTTGGCCTCGCGCCGGAGAAAAGGTGCTCGGCATAGTGGCGCGCCATTTCGTCGTTCGAGCCGTAGCTGCCGTCGAACATCCAGCCCCAATGCCACGGCAGCAGATAAAGGCCCCAGATGTAGGATTCGAAATTGGCGTAGAGAAAACTGTTCTCGTAGCTGCATTCCAAATCGCGCTTTGCGAACATGGCGTCGCGGTGAAGCGCGTAGTATGCCGCCGTGAAGGCGCCGCCGGACACGCCGGAGATGAGGTCGACTTCGTCCATGACGGGATGCGGCAGACCGCGGATGTCAACCGTCGCGGCGCTCAGCGTTTGGAGCACGCCATACGAAAACGCCGCAGAGCGCTTCCCGCCGCCCGAAATCGCGACAAGAACAAGAAGCTCCTTTGAGTTCCCGGATGCGCCGTCATTTGTTGGGGCGGGGACCAAGCCGGCGCGGTAAGGTTTTGGCGACGTTCGCGGCTGAGAGGGGTCGCCGGCCGGAAGCGCCGTTGTCACCGGCGGATCGACGGCGGCGCAAGAAGCGAGGAAGCCGACCGCAAAAGACACCGCGAGCGCACGTGCAAATTTGCGGGTCAAGCCGGGGTGGCGATCAGTGCAACTCATGTGCGGATGCCCCTTTGCTCCAGCCGGGCGCCCGTTCGGGCGCGCGGTTTGCCGCGACAGTTGGGAGGCTCGCGAAATGATACACAAAGCTGTTGTGACATTGCGGCCGCACTAACTGGATAACTTCCGCCGTCCTTTTGACTTCATCTGCGTGTGTTCGAGGCGCGACTTTGCACTGCGAATATAATTTTGTTGTGTACTGTGAATGGGTTGGGTCGACTCTTGGCCGTGGGCTCGCTGTCGAGAGAGCGCGCAAGTCGAAGAGCGGAACGGGCGACGCGCGTTCCTACTTCTGCCCGAGCGCGGTGGGTGCCGGCGCAAGCGGCGGCACGTCGTTGCGGATCGCGTTCGAGAATGCGGCGCCGGTGAGACCGCGAGCGAGGGCGGCGCGGGCGGCGGGCATGATGTGGCCCTTCGCGCGCAGCGCGGCGAGCGGGCGCGAGGCGTCGAGGATTTTCAGGTCGTAGAGAAAGTCAGGCAGATAGCCCGAGGCGAAGATGCGCCAGTCGTTCGGGCGGTCGCGACCCAAGGTCTCGGTCAGCATCCAGACCTCGGTCGTGCAGTTGTCGGTCAGCGTGTTGTAGAAGACGGGCGTCTTGGCGACGTCGTTGGCGAGGTCGAGCAGCTTCAAGAGCAGCGTGCGCGCCTCGGCGGGCGTCGCGCGGGTGTGGAAGAGCTGGATGTCCTCCTTCGGGTAGAAGACGCGCCAGCCGTAGAAGTCGCGCTCGTCACCGCCAAGGATCGATAGCTCGAAGGCTTTGAAGAAGCCGCCGATCGGAGAATAGGCCTCGCCCTCTTCCTTGCGGATTTCGACGGAGAGGGAGAGCGTCTCGCCGCTCGTCCAGACGAAACTGAAATAGGTGTGCGCGACGCGCGGGCCCTTCCAATAGAGCGAGAGCACGTCGACCGATTTGAGTCCGTCCAGGTCGTAGCGGCGGGTCTCCCAGTGTTCGTCGGCCGCTTCGGGTCCGGTCCAATTGAAGTTGCGCACGTTCGAGACGACGATGGTGTCGCCTGCGCGCGTGTAGGTGAGGGTGCGCGCCATCTCGGGCGACCAGATGCGGTCGTTGCGCGGCTCGATGAGCGCGAACCACACGACGAGCGTCGCGAAGGGAACGGCGTAGACGATGAGGGCGCGGGTACTGCCTTCGCGCACGAAGCGCACGGCGCAGAGGATGGTGAGCGACAGCCAGGCCGAGACCAGCACGGTGCGCGGCAGCCAATGCGCTGGGCCCTGATACCAGAGCACGCCCGCCGCGAAGACGGCGCTGAGTGCGATGGCGAGCACGGCGGCGAGGCGAATGCGCGGCGAGGGGAGCTTGGCGGTCATTATTGCCTAGTCGTGATGCCAGTGAATAAAGCGCTGATAAAAGGTCGGGCCGCAACTGGCGCCCTTGGGGCAGGGGATCTCGCACGAGACGACGGAGGGTTTCTTTTCGGAGCAGACGAGCGTGTCCTTGCGGTCCACCGCCGCTGTTCCGGTCAAGGCCGCGCGGATGTCGTCCAACACCGGCTGTGATTCCGCGAAGTAGGAATGGCTGTATGGATCGGTCGCCCTTTTGGTCGCGTCGATAATGTCGGTTCGCGGAAGTTCTCGCGCGTAAGCGGGGTCGAAGCCGCTGCCCAGGCGCGGCCGGCCGTCGTGCAGGGCGCTCGAGGCCGACAGCGCGGTGTCGTATTTCGCAGTGTAGACGGTGACGCGGCGCGCCTTGGGCGGCGTACTTGCGGTGAGTTTGGCGGCAAGCCGCAAGAACGCGGCCGGATCGATATCGGGCGCGGCGAGCACGACGTAACGCAGCGAAGTGCCGCTTTCCGTGGCGCCGCGCAACGTGAGTCTGCTGCCCATGCTTTGCGCGATGACGTCGATGTCCGGCGCGACGGCGCCGTCGTCGCGCGACAGTTCGAGCAAGAACCGGCGCAAGGCCGAGGCGGCCAGCTCCTCGGATTCGATGTCGTTGACGTAGTCGTTGAAGCGGCCGGCGGCGCCGAAGCTGAAGACGATCGGCACGCCCGGGTACGACAGGTCGAGCGCCATTTGCGCGGTGCGCTTCAATCCGAAGGCGAATGTCGTGTTGTAGCCGTGGACGAAAATGAACGCGCAACGGCAGGCCGTCGCGACCACCGCTTGGCGCAGGGCGGCGAAGCCACTGGTGCAGTCGAGCAGTGCGGGCGTGCCGACGGTGGTCGCGGCTTTTGCCCCGGCACTCTCCGGCGCAACGGAGACCGTTGTCGAGCCGCAAGAGATTTTATCGCCTTCGCTCATGCCGAAGCCGAGGCGCACGACCTCCTCATGGCCCAGCGCGGCGTCCCAGCAACGCTTGCCGAACAGCTCTTCCGGCGTGTCGGGCGCGGCCGTCGGGCTGTCGGTGCAGCGCGTGGTCGCGAAGTAGACGAGCTTGGGCGTCGGCTGGCCGCCGGACGGGTCGCTGAGCGATCGGATGGTGGTGCCGGTGTCGAAATCGTTCGGCGTGGCGCAGCCGGCGAGAACCAGCGCGCCAAGTGCTGCAGCGATGCGAACGAATGTTCCCATGAACGGCCCCGCCTACGATGCTGGTCGCGTCAGGCTAACGCATCGTCCTGTGGGCGAACAGGTTGGGCCTGTCTCAGTTTGGCCACGATGGGCCATGATGGTCATGCGCGATGACGAGTCTCGCGCTCGCTTTTGCTTGGGTTTTGCCGCTCGCGGCCGCGCTTGCTGCCGGAGAACACGAACGCATTGGTGATCTGACTTATGACGACGCGCTTTGGCAGGTGGACCGGAGCGGCGAGACCTATAGCGTGCGCTCGAATTCTTGGAAGGGCTGAGCGGGCGTTAAACAGGAGTCCCGAAGACTGACCGTCCGATTGTCGGAACGCCCAAGGCGCGGTAACGTTCAAACCGTCATGAACAAAGCTTTCGTCAAAGACGATGACAACAGCGGACCCGGCGAGGCCTTGCCCGATCGCGAAATCTCGCCGCATCCCAATCTCGTGACGGTCGAAGGCTTGGCGCAGATCGACGACATGCTCGCGCAAGCCGACGCGGCGGTCGCCACAGCGCAAGAGGGAGACGACCGCGATGCGGTCGCGCGCGCCGAGCGGGATCAGCGCTACTGGACGTCGAGACGATCGACCGCACAACTCGTGTCGCCGCCGAGCGATCACGCGCAGGTCAAGTTCGGCGCGCGGGTGACGATCGAACGCGACGACGGGAGGCGGCAAACCTTCCGCATCGTCGGCCTCGACGAAGCCGACCCCGCAAAGGGCACGCTCTCCTACATCTCACCGATGGCGCAGGCGTTGTTGGGGCGGAAGGCGGGCGACGTGGTGAGCGTCGGCGGGCATGAGGCGGAGATCGTCGCGATTGCCTGAGCGCCGAGCAATCGGCCGGTCTCTTATTTTTCGCTTTCGTCCGACTTCGGGCTGCCGCGCTGCGCGATCAACCTGCGCCACGTAGCGACGTCGGCGAAGTCGACGCGGTCGGTCCGCCGAACGCGCAAACGCCGGATCACAAGCAGATAATAAAGCGTTCCCGTCGCCGCTCCGCCGAGATGCGCTCCGTGGCCAATGGGCAGGCCGCCGCCTTCGGATTGCGCGATCAATCCCAGGATGTCCAAGCCGACGAACAGCAGCACGCCGATGAGCGCGGGAAGCGGAATCAAGCCAAATAGAAGAATTCGCGCGCGCGGGTACAGGAACGCGAACAACAAGATGACGCCCGAGATCGCTCCGGACGCGCCGAGCGCGGGAATTTCCGGCCGGCCGAGGAGAAAGGCCGATACGCCGGCGTGGCTCAACGAACTGACGACCGCTGCGACCAAGTAGAAGCCGACAAACCGCCCAGATCCGATTGTTTGTTCGACGATGGGCCCGAAACTCGCCAGCACGTACATGTTCAGAAAAAAGTGCAGGAACAAGATGTGCGAAAATTCGGACGTCAACAGCGTCCAATAACGGCCAGCGGCCAAAGCGTCCCAACTCACCAAGAAATTGTCGATCATGAATGGGCTGTCGCCGAGGACGAGCCACAGGACGAAGACGCCGGTATTGGCAGCCAAGAGAACCAGAACGATCGGTCGCATGAACAAACCCTATCGCAGCCCGAGTTATCGCAAGTATCGATGGAACGGGTAGTGAGGTCCGGTGCGCCGTTAGGTTGTTGGCGCTTGAGCCAGTCTTATCATGTGCTCGACGAAATCGGGCGCGACTTGCGCCAACTCCAACGCAGGTTTTGCGACGGCCGTATTCCGGTAGAACCTGCCCACTTCATAGTCAATGCCAATGCCGCCGAGAGCAACGGTGCCGTCAGCTTCGATGCGTGCGACGACTTCGCGCAGGTGGTCGACAAGAATCGTCGACCAGTTGGCCAACAACGTTGCGTCGTCTACTGGCGCGCCGTCTGACACAATGATCAGGGCTTTTCTTTTCCTAGGATGCGCAACGAGGCGCGCATGCGCCCATTCCAACGCTTCGCCATCAATGTTCTCTTTGAGGAGAGACGGACTGCGCATCACAGGAAACTGATGCGGACCTCGACGTGGACCTTCGCTAGCGTCGAGATGGACTATGTGCAGCAAATCATTGAGGCGGCCCGGAAACGGCGGTCGATACGCCTTAAGCCACTTCGCGCGCGAACGCCCGCCCTTCCAACGGGGTGTTGTGAAACCGAGAATGTCCGTCGCGATGCCTGCATCGGTGAGCGCATCGGCAAGTACCTCCGCGGTTTCGGCGACCGGCAATATACGCCCACCGCGAAGCGATCCTGAATGGTCGAGCAGGAGCGATACCACCGTGTCGTCACGCACTTCGCTCGAAAGGCTCGTTTTGAGGCGAGCGTTCAAGACCTCACAATTTCTCAGCAACGCCTGTCGCGTCTGCTCAAATGCATTGGGGTCAATTGCGACAGTTGGATCAAGCGTCGAGTGATCCACGTCGACGATTTCAGGAAAACGAAGTGTCAGATCCGCACCTGAAACTATGACGTCGAACTCGGTGGTGTACGCTCTGTAGATCGCGCCCGTCGGCGCACGTTCAGCAGGCCTCTCATAGCCGTCGTAGGGTCTTGCTAGGCTCTTGAAGAATTCCAACCATCTTTTGAACATCGCCGCCCGCGCGTTGATGCGCGACCTTAGCAGATGGCGCTGTCACTTCGCCTTCATCCAATCTGTGCGGCGGCTCGCGAATCCCGTGACGGTGCGGGTGAGCCAGCGGGGGGTGACTTGGGCCCAGGCTGCCGCCATTTGGTTGGGGATGCCGGGGACGAGGATGGTTTGGCCGGACATCGTCGCTTTGTAGGCTTGTTTGGCGACGTCCTTGGGGTCGGAGATCAGCATCGAGGGCGTGCGTTGCGCCGTCGTCGATTTCGCCTTCATGTTGGCGACCATGCCGGTGTCGGTGAGGCCGGGGCAGAGGGCGGTGATTTTGACGCCGGTCGCGCGCAGTTCTTCGGAGAGCGATTCCGTCAGCGAGAGGACGTAGGCTTTGCTCGCGGCGTAGACGGCCATCGAGGGGACAGGCTGGAAGGCGGCGAGGGAGGCGACGTTCAGGATGCGGCCGAATTTGCGCTCGATCATCGGCGGCAAGAGGAGCGACGTCAGAGATGTCAGGGCGGCGATGTTGAGCGCGACCATGTTCTCGTAAGTCTCGGTCGGCGTGTCGGCGAAGGGACCGACGTCGAGGACGCCCGCGTTGTTGACGAGGATGTCGACTTCGATGTCGCGTTCTTCGAGTTCGGCGGCGATCGCGCGCGGGCAGCCGGGGCGCGAGAGGTCTTCGACGATGACGAGTGCGTCCGTATCGTGGGCGGCGCTCAGTTCGGCGGCCAAGGCGGTCAGCTTGTCTTTGCTGCGCGCGACGAGGACGAGGCTGTGGCCGTGCTTGGCGAATTCACGGGCGAGTTCGGCGCCGATGCCGGCGGAGGCGCCGGTGATGAGCACGCGGCCGAGTTTGCGCTCGCCGACGAGCGTGGGCTTTCTCGGTGCTGAAGGTTTTTTCTTGGCGCGGGGCAAGGTGCTAATCCAACTCTGTCATCCCGGGCGAGTGAGCGAAGCGAGTGAGACCCGGGACCCAGGGAAGATAGCCTGAGCGTGTTGCCCTGGGTCCCGGCTCGCGCTTCGCTTGGCCGGGATGACAGTGTTTTATCGAAACCAGTGAGAAGCTGGACTAGGCGGCCTTGCGGGTGTCGCGGAGATGCGACACGAGCTTGGTGATGGGCTTGAGCGACTTGTTGCCGCTTTCGCCGACGATCTCGCTCACTTCGCGGATCTGGCGCAGGTTGCGGCGCCACATGTCGGTGATCGCCTGCTGCTGGATCTTCACCGCTTCGGCGAAGCTTGCGGCCTGGATCGTGTCGCGCAGCGTCTCGAAGCTCTTCAAGACGTTGTCTTGCGCGTGGGAGACGAGCGTCAACGCGACCTTGCGGCCTTCGTCGCCCAGCGTCTCGCGCGCTTCGCGCAGCGCGTCGCCGGCTTCGCGGAAGCCTTCTTGGACGCGCGACATCACGTGGGTGACCTGCGCGCGGGGGGCGGCGCCGTTTGCCTTCGGTGCGGCCTTGGCGTGGCTGCGTGATTTCTTTGCTTTTGCCATTGTCTTTAAGTCTCCTGCTCTCACTGGTTGGTTTAGGCGTTATGCCGCCAGGGATTTGGCGGCCTTCTCCTCGGCGACCCGCGCATGCGCGACGATCAGCGAGGTGATCTTGGGTAGAAATTTCTTCGGCAAATCGTGGGCCATGCCCTCGATGATCTCGAGGCGCGAGCCCTTGATGTTGCGCGCGGAATCGATGCCCGCCTCGACCGGCGCCAACGGATCCTTGGAACCGTGGATGACCAGCGCGGGCGTCGTGATCTTATGCAAATGAGGGCGCAGGTCGCCGGTTGCAATGATTGCGGCCAACTGTCGCCGGACGCCGGCGGGGTAATAGCTGCGGTCGAAACCGTTCGCAATCTTGGCGTGGAGGTCGCGGCCGTCGTCGTCGGGGTCCTGCGTGCGGATGAGGCTGTACATGGCAATCCCGCGCGCGATGAGGTCCTCGCGCGAGTTGCCTTTCGGGCGGCTTAGGAACAGCGGCGCGGTCACGCGGGGGCTGGGTCCGCGCAAGCGCGGGTTCAACGTGCCCGACATGATCGAGGTCAGCGAGATCACGCGCTCGGGATGGGTCGCCGTCATCAGCTGGGCGATCATGCCGCCCATCGAAACGCCGACGACATGCGCGCGCTTGATCTTGAGCGCGTCGAGGAG
>JBGOVA010000165.1:0-10340 GCA_041477875.1 Micropepsaceae bacterium
CTTCGCGGCGGCAAGCGCGCCGTTGCACTGAAATTGCGCGAGGTCGGGCCGGTCGGAGGTCGCGACGTAGCCGTGCGCGGGGTCGAGGCCCTCGGCCGCGAAGGCGGCGGAGACGAGCGCGGTCAGTTCTTGAGTGAGCGTGGTCATTGCGGGCGGGGATGTAGCGTGAACCGGCCCACGCCACAACAATTCGTCATGGCCGGGCTTGACCCGGCCACCCAGTAGCCGCGCGTCTGCGCGGCCGAGAGACTGAGCGGCGGCGAGCACTATTCAAAGGAACGTCTTTACGTCGCACGGACGTGCGCCGGCTGGGTGGCCGGGTCAAGCCCGGCCATGACGACGTTTGGGTGGCTGCGTCTACCGGCTGGCGGTGCGGTTGTATTCGACTTGGGCTTGCGTCAGCTGGAAGCCGATGGTCACCGAATAGTCGTCGGCGCTTTTCTCGGCGGCGATGGGGATCACGATGCGGGCGACGTTTTCCTTGATCGTCAGCTTGCGCTTGCCGTCGGCGAAGGGGATCGCAAGGTTGAACACTTGCTTTGCGATGACTTGGCCTTCGGAAATGACGGCGACGAAATAGGGCACGGCTCGCGGGCCGATTTCGCTCATCGGCGAGATTGCGCTCTTGACCCAGAAGCTCAGTCTCGATTTCGCCTTGTTGCCGGCGACAGTGCAGCTGAGCGCGGGTTCGCGGATCTCGGCCTTCAGATCGATGCGGCCGCTCTGCATCTGGGTAAGGCGCGTCGCGTCGGTCAGGATGCTGATCGAGGGACACGACGCCGTCTTCACGCGCGCCTGGGTCTTGGCGAACGCGCCTTGCGACGAAACGAGTCCCACGGCGAGGGCCGCGAGAAGAACTATCGAGCGAGTGGACATAGACGCCTCCGTCCTACTGAAGTTTGTTGTGCGTGCCGTCGCACAGGGGGTGATTGGGTCGCTTCGTATTGGATGGGGGTGAAGGGCGAGCCTTTGTGGCTGCCGTCGCAGAAGGGCTGGTTTTTCGAACGCCCGCCGGCGCACCACCAGTAAATCCGCCCCGCCCTCGACATCGACCGGAATCGGCGCGCGCCCCGCGACGTGGCCTTTCATCGTACGACCCCCTATGTTTGCGCCGAGCGTTATGTGATGGACCTCACATTGTCAAAAAAGAAGCTGACTATACTTCTGGCTGCACCGCGCGGGTTTTGCGCGGGGGTCGACCGCGCAATCCAAATCGTCGAGCGCGCGCTCGAGAAATACGGCGCGCCCGTCTATGTCCGTCACGAAATTGTCCACAACCGCTTTGTCGTTGAAGGGCTTGAGAAAAAGGGCGCGGTGTTCGTGAAGGAACTCGATGCCGTGCCCGAAGGCGCGCCCGTCGTTTTCTCGGCCCACGGCGTACCGAAATCGGTGCCGGCGAATGCGCGCGAACGGAATCTGATGGCGCTCGATGCAACTTGTCCGCTGGTGTCGAAAGTGCACGTCGAAGCAGAACGCCACCATGATTCGGGGCGCGAGATCGTGCTCATCGGGCACACGGGCCATCCGGAAGTGATCGGCACGATGGGGCAGTTGCCGGCGGGCGCGGTGACGCTGGTCGAGACCGTCGCGGACGTCGAGAAGTTCGCGCCGCGCGATGCGTCGCGGCTCGCCTACATCACGCAGACGACGCTTTCGGTCGACGATACGGCGGAGATCGTCAGCGTGCTGAAGCGGCGCTTTCCGCTGATCGCGGGGCCGCACAAAGAAGACATCTGCTACGCCACGACGAACCGGCAGGAGGCGGTGAAGGCGATCGCGCCGCGCGCGGACGTGCTGCTCGTGATCGGCGCGCCGAATTCGTCGAACTCGATGCGGCTCGTCGAGGTTGGGGCGCGCGCAGGCGTGAAGGCGTCAGCCTTGGTTCAGCGCGCCGGCGATATCGATTGGGGCATGATCGAGGGCGCCCGCGTTGTCGGGCTCACCGCCGGGGCGTCGGCGCCGGATGTGCTGATCGCCGAGGTGATCGATGCCTTCCGCGCGCGCTATGACGTGACGGTCGAGGAGACAGAGACGGCGCGGGAAACCGTGCAATTCCGCTTGCCTCGCGCGCTCACGTCCTAATACATCCAGCGCATGGCCGTTTACACCGACGTCAGCGATGCCGACTTGACCGCGTTCATGGGCGCGTTCGATCTCGGCCGCGTGCTCTCGTTCAAGGGCATTGCGGAGGGGGTCGAGAATTCGAATTTCTATCTGCGGACGGAGCAGGGATCGTATTTCCTCACGCTTTATGAGAAGCGCGTGCGGGAAGAGGATCTTCCGTTCTTCCTGGGGCTGATGGAGCATTTGTCGCAGAAGGGGGTTCAGTGTCCCTTGCCCGTTCGCGCGCGCGATGGGCGGGCGTGGCGCGAGCTCAACGGGCGGCCGGCGGCGGTGGTGACGTATTTGTCGGGGCTCTCGCCGCGCAAACCGGATGCGAGCCAATGCGGCGAACTCGGCGCGGCGCTGGCGCGGCTGCATCTTGCAGGCGCGGACTACAAGCTTTCGCGGCCGAACGCGCTGTCGATCGAGGGCTGGAAGGCGCTCGTCAAACAATGCGAGGCGAAGGCGAACGGCGTGCGCATGGGGCTTGCGGCGCTCATCACCAGCGAGTTGCGCTGGCTCGAGCAGCATTGGCCGCGCGGATTGCCCGAAGGCGTCATTCACGCCGACCTCTTTCCCGACAATGTGTTCTTCATGGAGGGACGCATTTCGGGGTTGTTCGACTTCTATTTCGCGTGCAACGACGCCCTCGCCTACGACGTTGCGGTGTGCCTCAATGCCTGGTGCTTCGAGAGCGACGGCGCGTTCAACATCACGAAGGGGCGCGCGTTGCTCACGTGTTATCGCGCGATCAGGCCACTCACCCCTGCGGAGGTTGCCGCCCTACCCGCGCTCGCGCGCGGGGCGGCGTTCCGCTTTCTGATGACGCGGCTTTACGACTGGATCAACCGCGACGCGTCGGCGCTCGTAAAGGTCAAGGATCCGGTCGAATACGTGACCAAGCTGCGCTTCCATCAGTCGGCCGTCGGCGCCGCGTCTTACGGGTGGCCCGTATGAAGCATGTGGAGATCTATACCGACGGCGCGTGTTCGGGAAATCCGGGGCCGGGGGGCTGGGGCGCTATCTTGCTCTTCAACGGCACGCGCAAGGAGCTTTCCGGCGGCGAGAAGCTCACCACCAACAACCGCATGGAGCTGATGGCGGCGATCGCGGCACTCGAAGCGCTGAAGCGCCACTGCGAGGTTCATCTGCACACGGACAGTCTGTATCTGAAGGACGGCATGACGAAATGGCTTGAGGGGTGGAAGAAGAAGGGCTGGAAGACCGCCGACAGGAAGCCGGTGAAGAACATCGATCTGTGGCAGCGCCTCGACGAGGCGCGCGCGCAGCACAAAGTGTCGTGGCGCTGGGTGCGCGGGCACAACGGGCACGAACTCAACGAAGCCGCGGACGCGCTGGCGCGGGCGGCCATACCGACATCCTGAAGGTCGCCTTTCAGGCGAAATGCCTTGAATCGAGGCGTACCCTGCCCCGGCGCCAGCATGCGGTGAGCCAAAAAGGACACATGCTCAACCCCAGTCGAGCGGTCAGGCCCGGGACCGGGGCGTCACCTTGTTGTCATTCCCCCGCCGATGGCGCGACACTTGCCGCGCGGTGGGGGGCCGGCGGATGGGGAGTGCAGCGGCGGAACAGGTCGGCACAGTTGCGACCGCGCTGGCGCACGCCAACCGCCTTCTTGGCGCAAATCCGTCGCTGGCGATCGAGCAAGCGCTCGAAATCCTCAAGGTCGTGCCGCAGCAAGCGGACGCGCGGCGCCTGCTGAGCGCGGCCTATCGCGCGCTCGGCGATCAGTTGACCCTTGCGGGCGACACCGCGGGCGCCGATCGCGCCTACGCCGACGGCATCCGCACGTCGACGAGCGATCCGCGCTTGATGGAGGCGGCGGTCGCGCTTTGCGACAACCGGCTTGCCGTCGCCGAACGGCTGCTGCGCGCGCACTTGAAGCAACATCCGACGGACGTCGCGGCGATCCGCATGCTGGCGGAGGCCGGGGCGCGGCTCGGCCGGTACGGCGACTCGGAAAAGCTGCTCACCCGTGCGCTCGAACTCGCGCCCGGTTTCGAAGCGGCGCGGCACAATTATGCGATCGTGCTTTATCGCCAGCAGAAGGGCGCGGAGGCGCTCGCTCAGATCGAGCGTTTGCTCGCGCGCGATCCGCGCAATCCGAGCTATCGCAATTTGAAGGCGGCGACGCTCGCGCGCGTGGGCGAGTACGAAGCGGCGATCGCGCTCTACGCGGCGATGCTCAAGGAATTCCCGCGCGAGCATCGCATGTGGCTGAGCTACGGCCACGCGCTGCGCACGGCGGGGCGGCAGGACGAGTGCGTCGCCGCCTATCGCAAATGCATCGCGCTGGCGCCCGGGTTCGGCGAGGCCTATTGGAGCCTGGCGAACCTCAAGACGTTTCGGTTTTCGGAGACCGACGTCGCGGCGCTGCGCAAGGCGCTCGCGGGCACGGGCCTGCGCGACGAGGACCGCTATCACCTTCACTTCGCGTTGGGCAAGGCGCTCGAGGACGAGGCGCGGTATGCGGCGTCGTTCTCGCATTACGACCAGGGCAACCGGCTGCGTCGAGCGAGCGTCAACTACAACGCGGACGACACGACGGCGCATACGCGGCGGTCCAAGGCGCTGTTCACGCGCGGGTTCTTCGGCGCGCGCGCGGGGATGGGCGCGCCGGATGCCGATCCGATTTTCATCGTCGGGCTGCCGCGCGCGGGGTCGACGCTGATCGAGCAGATTCTGTCGAGCCATTCGCAGGTCGAGGGCACGATGGAGCTGCCCGACATGACGATGCTGGCGCGCGAGTTGGGCGACCAGAAGCTCAAGTCGGAGGCGTCGAAGTATACCGACGCCCTTGCGCAATTGGACGGCGATCAGCTGCGGGCGCTCGGCGAAAAATATCTCGCGCGCACGCGCATCCAGCGCAAGACCGGGCGGCCGTTCTTCATCGACAAGATGCCGAACAATTTCGCGCATCTGGGGCTCATCCATCTCGCCCTGCCGAACGCGAAGATCATCGATGCCAGGCGCCATCCGATGGGCAATTGCTTCTCGGCGTTCAAGCAGCATTTCGCGCGCGGGCAGACGTTCTCGTACAGCCTTGAGGAACTCGGCCGCTACTACCGCGACTATGTGGAGTTGATGGCGCATTTCGACGAGGTGCTGCCGGGGCGCGTGCACCGCGTGTTCTACGAGCGGATGGTCGGCGACACGGAAAGCGAGATCCGGCGGCTGCTCGCCTATTGCGGACTCGAATTCGAAGAAGCGTGCCTGCGCTTCAACGAGACGGAGCGCGCTGTGCGCACGGCGAGCTCCGAACAAGTGCGCCGGCCGATCTTCGGCGACGCCGTCGAGCAATGGCGGAACTACGAACAGTGGCTCGAGCCCTTGCGCGAGGCGTTGGGGCCGGTGTTGGACGACTATCCGGAGCGGCAGAACCGCCCGGCGTGAGGTGAATGGGGACTAGGGGAATTTGGGGGACAGTTATGAGAACGAATGGATGGATGAGCGTATTGCTTGCGACCACGGCGTTGAGCGGCGTGTCGCCTGCGTTCGCGCAGGACGCGAAGGCGCCCGAGAAGAGGGACCACATCGAGAAGGTCGTCGTCACGGCGCAGAAGCGCACGCAGGAGCTTCAGGACGTCCCGGCGAGCGTCCAGGTGCTCAGCACCAAGAAGCTCGAAGAGCTGCAGGTCTCGGACATCAACGACTATTCGAAGTTCCTGCCCAGCGTCACGATCCAGCCGACGAGCCCGGGCTTTGTCGGCATCTACATGCGCGGCGTGGCGAGCGGCGAGAACCGCAACCATTCGGGTCCGATGCCGAGTGTGGGCACCTATCTCGACGAAATCCCGATCACGACGATCCAAGGCGCGCTCGACGTCCACGTCTACGACATCCAGCGCGTCGAGGCGTTGGCGGGACCGCAGGGCACGCTCTACGGCGCGAACTCGCAGTCGGGCACGATCCGCATCATCACCAACCAGCCCGATCCCACCGAATTTTCCGGCGCCTACAGCGTCGAAGTCAACACGGTCGATCACGGCGGCATCGGCGGCGGCGCGGAGGGCTACGTCAACGCGCCCTTGTCGGACGCTGCTGCGATCCGCATCGTCGGCTGGGCGCAGCACGATGCGGGCTTCATCGACAACAAGCCCGGCACGCGGTTCTATCCGACGTCGGGCGTGACCGACAACAATTTCGCCATCGCGAAGGACAATTACAACGACGTCGACACCTACGGCGCGCGCGCGGCGTTGCGCATCGACCTCGACGACAATTGGACCGTGACGCCCATGGTCATGGGCCAAGACGAAAAGACCAAAGGCGTCTTCTTCTACGACCCCGCCATCGGCGACCTCGCGGTCACGCACTGGTTCCCGGAGGATTCGCACGACCGCTGGGCGATGGCGGCGCTGACCGTCCAAGGCAAGGTCAGCGACCTCGACGTAACCTACGCCGGCGGTTATCTCGACCGCACGGTCGACGGGCATTTGGACTATGCGGACTACGGCTTCTTCTACGATACCGTGCTCGGCTACGGCTCGTACTTCACCAGCGATGGTGTCCCCCCGCCCGTCCTGCCCGGCGATCCGTCACCCACGGTGATCAATCCGGCGCAGTTCATCATCGCGCGCGACGGCTACACGAAGGAGAGCCACGAGTTGCGCGTCGCGACGCCGTCGGAGGATCGCTTCCGCCTGCTCTTCGGTCTCTTCTATCAGCGTCAGGTACACGACATCTATCAGCGCTATTTGTTGAACGGATTCTTCGACGGGCACGAAATCCCCGGGCTCGCCGACACGATCTGGCTGACCTCGCAAAAGCGCATCGACGTCGACAAGGCGATGTTCGGCGAAATCTCCTACGACATCACCGACAAGCTGGCCGCGACGGGCGGCATTCGGCAGTTCAGGTCGGAAAACTCGCTCGAAGGGTTCTTCGGCTTCTCGAGCAACTTTGCCGAATTCTACGGCTACGACGTCATCGGCGATCCGGGCAACGTGCCGGGCATGCCCGCGTGCTTCTCGCCCGTCGCCACCCAGCCCGACGCGCCATGCACGAACATCAACAAGCTGAAGACGGAGAACGGCACGACCTACCGGCTCAACCTCGCCTACAAGATCGACGACGACCGCATGGTCTATGCCACCTGGTCGACGGGCTTCAGGCCGGGCGGCGTGAACCGGCGCGGCTCGCTGCCGCCTTATTCGTCGGACTTCCTGACGAACTACGAGGTGGGGTGGAAGACGACGATCTTCGACGACCGGTTGCGCTTCAACGGCGCGGTCTTCTACGAGGAGTGGAAGGATTTCCAATTCTCGTTCCTGGGCGCGAACGGCCTCACGCAAATCCAGAACGCCGGCCAAGCCAAGATCAAAGGCGTCGAGAGCGATATCGAGTGGGTGCCCATCGACAGTCTCACCGTCACGGCGTCGGCGAGCCTTGTCGACACCGAATTCCAGGGCAGCACGGACTTCCCGCCGGCGGTCGACGAGTTGCCGGTGACGCCCGATTTCAAGGCCAACATCGTGGCGCGTTACGAGTTCGAGCTCAACGGATGGCAGGCCTATACCCAAGGCGCGCTCGTCTATTCGGGCGACTCGGGCATCGATCTTCGTCAGGTGGAGTCCGCCCTGATCGGGCGCCTGCCCTCCTTCACGTTGGTCGACCTGTCGACGGGGTTCGAAGCCGGCGCCTTCACGTTCGACCTCTTCCTCAACAACGCGTTCGACGAGCGCGCGAGCCTGGCGCGAACGACCGAATGCGCGATCGGGACGTGCTTCGGCAAGCCTTACGACACGCCGTCGCAGCCGCGGACGTTCGGGGTGAGGTTCGGGCAGCGGTTCTAGCCGCTCAAGGCAGATTGCGTTGACGGCGGGCGCATGTGCGTCCGCCGTCGTCGTTCCGGAGAACGGCGGCGAGTTCAAGATGGGCGGGTCGGTGGATGGCGCGTTTGCGTTCGGGCTCGACGCTATCATTCGCGGCGCGGGGTAAGGCGGCTGAACGCAACGCCAGCGTGGCGAATCGGCGGATGCGCCGGCGCGGGCGCGCGATACCGGGCGCGCAGGCATACTGTCCCGCAATTGCGCGCGCGAACGAGCGGCCGGCGCTGCGTGACAGGGGTCGGGGTTCGGCGTAGACTCAATTTAAATGAGGGCGCGCGCGGACAGGCGCCTTTGCGATTGCGACTTAAGGATACGCCGATGACCAACATCCCCATGACGTCCGACGCGGCGCCGGATCATTATGTCGACCGCAAGCGTTGGGCGTGGGCGTTGTCGCCGGTGTGGATTTGCATGCCGCTGATGGGCATCGCCCTCGCGGCGGCGACGGGCGTGGGCGCATGGAACTGGTTGACGCTGGCCTTCTGGTATTTGGTTTTGCCGGTGTCGGATTTTTTGGTCGGGTCCGATCCGAACAATCCGCCGGAAGCCGCGCTCGAACGGTTGGACCAGGATTCCTATTACCGGATTTTGACCTACATCACCGTGCCCGTGCACTACGTCATCCTGATCGCGGCGGCGTGGTATGCGGCAACGCAGCCGATGGGTTTGTTGGATTTTCTCGGCCTGACGCTTTCGGTGGGACTGATCAACGGGCTTGCGATCAACACCGGGCACGAACTCGGCCACAAGAAAACGACGCTCGAACGCTGGCTTGCCAAGATCGTGCTTGCGGTCGTCGGTTACGGTCATTTCTTCGTCGAGCACAATCGCGGCCACCACAAGGACGTGGCGACGCCCGAAGACCCGGCCAGCGCGCGGCTCGGCGAAAACATCTACACCTTCGCGCTGCGCGAGGTGCCGGGCGCATGGCGGCGCGCATGGGATTCGGAGGCCGAACGTCTGACGCGCAAAGGCAAAAGCCCGTGGTCGCTGGAGAACGAGGTGTTGCAGCCCTTGCTCATCACCGTGCCGCTTTACGCCGCGATGCTCGCTTTGTTCGGGCCGATCATGCTGATCTTCCTGCCGGTGCAGGCGGCCTTCGGCTGGTGGCAGCTGACGTCGGCCAATTTCATCGAGCATTACGGGCTGTTGCGCCAAAAGGGCGCCGACGGACGTTATGAACGCTGCCGGCCCGAGCATTCGTGGAACGCGAACCACATCGCCTCGAACCTGATCCTGTTCCATCTGCAGCGCCATTCGGATCATCACGCCAACCCGACGCGCCGCTATCAAAGTCTGCGCAATTTCGAGGGCCTGCCCGAATTGCCGAGCGGCTATCCGGCGATGTTCGCGCTGTCTTACGTGCCGTGGGCCTGGCGGCGGGCGATGGACCGTCGCGTGCTGGCGTGGGCGGGCGGCGATCTGTCGAAGATCAATATCGATCCGGCGCTGAGCGCGGCGCGGCGCGCGCGGTATCAGCGCATGGCCGCGGCGTGAGGCACGCGCGGCCATGACGCGCTATCGCTGCCCGGGCTGCGGCTATACCTACGACGAAGAGCGCGGCGACGCGCATCAGGGCTTTGCACCCGGCACCACGTGGGCGCAGATCCCCGCCAACTGGCCCTGCCCCGACTGCGCGGTGAACGAGAAGGTGGATTTCAAGGCGGTCGGCGAAGACGAGAAGGCGGCGCCGCGCTGAGGCGCGGGCGCGTGCGAGGGACCGAGAGTCTGTCGCTCAACGCGGCGGCCGTAGCGGCCGGCATCCGCGCGCCGTTGCTCTACAAGCGCTTTGCGAACCGCGCGGCCCTGATGGAGGGGTGCGCGAGGGAGTGCTCGCCGATCTCGCGGGCCTCTTCCGTAGGGTGCAGCGCAGACAACCTGTCTCCCCTTTTCCCTGTCTCAGTCACAGGGTGCACTCCAATATCTATTTCGCACGAGCCCGTGAGCGTGGTTTAGGCTTCAGCGCAATGCCGTGTTTGCCATTTCGCGCTTTCGAGGCGAGCGTGCGCTTTTTGACTACGCGCTTCGAACTGGCGGCGCGCGCTGCTTCTTCCACGCTTTCGCGCATGGCGTCGAGAATTTTCTTGCCTGTCAAATCGGTCATGGCGACGTTTTCGAAACCTCGGTCCATTTCGCTTTGTCGTGGACGATGAGCAGGCCTTCGTCGGTCCGCTCCGCGACAAGAACGGGGCCTTCGTCGGAATTATCGTAGATGAGAGCGCCGTCCGCTAGAGGCAAGTAGAGTCGCCATAGGTTCTTGAGGCCCGCCCAATAGCGCCGAACAACAACGTCGTCGGGAATGGCGTGGCCGCCCTGTTGGACGCGGCGCGCCACGCGCGCCAGCGCGGCCTTCGGCGACGGCAGCCACAGAAACAACAACGAGAC
>JBGOVA010000122.1:0-14083 GCA_041477875.1 Micropepsaceae bacterium
CTCGCATCAGGAGTAGGCCGGCCACGCCAAGAAGCGGCGCCGTCACAAGGCCCGGAAAATAACCGCCGGCCGACAACGCCAAGGCAGGGTGGGCAATGCCGTTACCGACGGCAGCAATCGCAAGAAACCAGAACAAGACGGCGGCGACCGGCGTAGCCCGTCCCGCAACGGCGGCGGCAGCCGCGCCCAGCCAAATCGCGTTGAACGCGAGGAAGAACTCAGCCGACCACGCGGCAAGGCCCCAGCGCGGCGGGAACAGCCGATAGAATCCGGTGACGAATTCTTCGGCAAAATGCAGCGATTGAAGGACGAGAGTGAGGGCCATGGAGCGCACAGACGCCGCAAGACGCGCCCGATCCAGGCGCGCGGCCATGACAATCAGGATGGCGGTGACCAGCGCGACCCAAAGCGCCACGGTGCCTGTCAACTCGCTCGGCATGCGTTCTCCACGGACGGTGCGACTATATACACCGACGCGAGTTACGGTGCGGCGCCCCCCGATTAAGCATCCCTTTACCTTCCCAGGCGGGCGCCCCTTAGGCTTTACTGAACCGCCTGCCGCTAGTCTTGGGCGTCAGGCGCATCCAAGGCCCCCGGATCGCACGAGTAAGGACGCAAAGAGCATGGCGCTTGACCGCCTCGACGCCGTCATCATCGGCGCGAGTGTTGAAGGCCTCGTCGCCGCTGCCGTGCTGGCGAGGGCAGGGCGCGCGGTCGCCGTCGTTGAGCGCGAGCCCGACCTGCTGCGCGCAAGCGCCGGCAAAGACGCTATCGTCGGCTTGGAGACGGTTCGCGCGCTCGATCTGACAGCCCATGGTTTGCGTTTCGCGCCGCCCGCTCCGGTGGCGGCGATATCGGGCGACCGTGCACTCATCCTGTGGCCAGACCTTCACGCGGCCCGCGCCGCCATCGCCGCATTCTCGCCGCGCGACGCGGAGGCGCTCGAAGGCTTCCACGCCCGGATCGCACGCGCCGCAACCAGCGCCGCCGAACCTCAATCCCCGGTGCAGTGGCTGACCTCGGCGAACGCATCGGACGCGCCGAGCGACCGGATGTCGTTCCGCGTCGCCTCGCTGGCGCGCATCCTGGACGAGGCGTTCGACAACGACCTCCTCAAGGGGCTGTGGGCGCAAGGGGCGGTGATGCACACCGGCGTCTCGCCGCTCGCGCCCGGCTCGGGCGTGCTTCTGATGCGCCTCCCAATCGTCGCCGCCGTGGCGCCGGAGGCAGGCCGCCGCTTCGTCGCCGGCGGTGAGACGCGCTTCAAACAGGCGCTGATGGCGCTGCTGAAGTTCTACAACAACGCCGACGTCCTCTCGGGCGCCGAAGCGAAGGAGATCGTGACCGAGCGCGACGCCGTCCAGGCGGTCACGCTGGCCGACGGCACCACGCTCAAGGCCGCACTCGTTATCTCGACGCTGGCGCCTGAGCGCAGCCGCAATCTGTTGGTCGGCCTCCGCCGCCCGCCGCCGATCGACGCCGACGCCTCACACGCCGCCGTAGCGCCCGCACGACTGAGATTGACGCTGGGCGCGCTGCCGAAGTTTCCGGGTCTCGATGCCGCCACGCTGGCGTCTGGGGCCATCGTCAGGCTCGCGCCGAGCATCGCCCGCCTCGTGCAAGCTCACGGCGCCTTCCGCCGCCACGCACTGACCCCCGAGCCTTGCCTCGACATCGCCATCGCACCGCGTCCCGGCACCGACGCAAAGCAACGCTGGGACATGCACGTCGCCATGGCGTACCTGCCGCCCGAAACGACGGAGGGCCCGTGGGTCGGCAACCGGCGCGACCGCCTGCGCTCGCTCTGCGTCAGGTCGATCGAGGCCGTGGCGCCCGGCTTCGGCGCGGGAATCGAAGCCGCTGAGATCCTCCATCCGCGCGAAGCGCAAACCGTGATGGGCCCGAGCGGCCCGGCTTCGCTGAACGTGACGCCCGCGCTCGACCTCGCCGCCGTCCCGCAACCGGACGCGCCGCCCGCGCCCTCGTTCGCCAAGGGACTGACATTGATCGAGCACAGCATCTACGCGAACGCGGGCGATGTCGGCTTCGCCGCCGCGAGCGCAGCACTCGGCACACGCGCGAAGGGCCGCATCGATGCCTAGCCCCACGCGTGTCGCTGCGGCGGATGTCGACGTCGTCGTCATCGGCGCGGGCGTCAACGGCCTCGTCTGCGCCACGCTTCTCGCCCAGGCCAAGCGCCGGGTCGTCCTCGTCGAAGCGCTCGACCGCGCCGGCGGCTTGTGTGCGACAAGCGAGATCGCGCGCGGCCACCGCGTATCGACCTTCGCGCACCTCGCCGGCCCGATCGACACCGCGCTCGTAAAGGCGCTGAAGCTTCAGAGATACGGTCTACAGTTCAGCGCGAAGCAGATCGCGACGATCGCGCTCTCGCCCGACGGGCGCCACATCGTGCTCGACGGTGACCTGCGCCACACCGCGCAAACGCTCGGCTTCCATTCGCCGGCCGACGCGAAGCGTTGGCCCCTGTTCGACGGCCGCATGCGCAAGCTGGCCCAGCAGTTCGAGCGCTGGGTGCAGACGCCGCCAGGCGGTCCGTTCGAGCATGCAGGATCACGCGGCAACTTGTTCGCCGCTCGCACTCAATCCAAGCCGTCGCCCGTCGACGCCGAATTCGCGTCACTTCTCGACGGCTCGATCGCGGATTTTCTCGACCAGGAATTTGAAACGCCCCTGTTGAAGGGCGCCCTGGCATTCGATGCCATTCTCGGCAACGCGCTGGGCCCCCGCTCTCAGGGCACGGCACTGCTGAGCGTGCTGAAAAACGCTCTTGACACCGACACGACCGAAGGCATCGTCCACCCGCAAGGCGGAATGGGTGCGCTTGTCGCAGCGCTCTCGAAGGCGGCGGAGGCGGCTGGCGTTCGCACGCGCCTCAAGTCGCGCGTCACACATCTGTTGTTCGACGCGCATCGAATCGCGGGCGTGGAACTCGCCGGCGGGGAAGCGATCTACGCGCCCATCGTCGTCTCGAGCCTCGACCCAAAGACGACATTGCTGGCGCTTGGCGCCGAGCGCCAGCTGCCCTTCGGCCTCAAACGCGGCTTGAAGGGCTTCCGCGCGCAAGGCTGCGTCGCCAAGGTCAACCTCGCGCTGAACGGCCCGCCGAGCTTCAAAGGCCTCGACAAGCGCGCACTGCGCGACCGTTTGATCATCTGCCCAAACATCGACCATCTCGAACGCGCTTTCGCGGCTTGCGAGCAAGGTTTGCCTTCGCCCGACCCTGCGCTCGAGGTGACCGTGCCCTCGACGCACGATGCTGCGCTCGCGCTGCCCGGTCAGCATGTCCTGTCGGTCCACGTCCTCTACGCGCCCTACAGTCTTGCGGTCGGCACTTGGGACACGGCGAAAGACGAATTGCTCGCCCGAGTGGTCGCGACATTGCGCCAATACGCGCCCGATCTGCCGGACCTCGTTCTGGCGGCCGATGTTTTCACGCCGCCCGACATCGAGCGCGTAGCCGGCGCGGCCGGCGGTCACTGGCACGGCGGCGACCTGTCGCTCGATCAGATCGGCCCCTTGAGGCCCGCAGCCGGCTTGAGCCGCCACGACACGCCCGTACCCGGCCTCTACCTCTGCGGCGCCGGAACGCATCCTTGCGGCGGCGTGACCGGCATCAACGGCGGCAACGCCGCCGAAGCCGTGCTCGCCGGTGCGACGGTGGCGCCATGACCGACGTCGCCGCGCGCTCGTACCTGCCGACACCGCTGCACGCGCGCACCGCCGAACTCTGCGCGACCAACGCGTGGACCGAAGAGTGCGGCTTCACCGTGCCGGCGGTGTACGGATCGTTGCGCGAAGAGCAAGACGCGCTCGGCGCCCGCGTCGCGCTCAGCGATCTCTCCGCGCGCCAGTGCTGGGCCATCGAAGGCCCGGACGCAGCCGCCTTCTTGAGCTTTGCCACGATCGGCGATGTCACGCGGCTCGAGCCCGGTCAGACCGCGCGCACGCTCTGGTGCGACGACGCAGGTTTCGTGCGCGGCGACGGCCTTATCGCCCATTTCGGCAAGATGCAGTTCGAGCTCTCAAGCGCCGTGCGCGACTTCGCCTGGTTGCTCGACGGCGCGCAGGGCTTCGACGTGAAGATCACGAACGCGACAGGCGCGCGCGCCGTCATCGGCGTGCGCGGACCCCTGGCGCCGAACCTTCTCGCCGCCGCCGGCCTGAGCACGGAAGCCACCGGCACGGGCCTGACCCATCCAAGTTGGCGCCCGGCGCAAGTCGCCCTGATGCGCGACGCCGCAGGCGAAGGTTTCGAACTGTCGATGCAAGCCGATGACGGCGTTGTCGTGTGGGACCGCTTGTGGCGTTCGGGCGCCGCGTTGGGCGTCGCGGCTGCCGGCGTGCAAGCGCTCGAAGCGCTCAGGATCGAGAACGGCGCGCCCAGAGCGGGAGTTGATTGGCAGCCGGCGCACCTCGCACGCGATCCGAGCGTCCTCCGCGTGCCCACCGACCTCGGTTTCACGCCCGACCTCACGCGCCGCTTCAACGGCGCGGAAGCGCTGCGCCGTGCAAGGCCGGCGTCGCGCCAAATCCTCGTGCAATTCTCGGCCGACGAACCCCTCGCGCCAGGCCCTTTGTCGATGCGCAGTGCGACCGTCGGGCGCCTTACGTCTCAAGCCTGGTCGGAAACGCGCGCAAGCGCCAACGCCCTCGGCTGGCTCGACATCGACGCCGTGAAAATCGGCACCAAGGTCTCCGCCCCCGGCCTCGCCGGCCCCGTCCGCGCCGAGATCATACGCCAAGTCTTCGCCGAGACGGCCTAGCCGCCCACGCGCTCGATGACAGGCTCGAACGAGCCGATTACCGGCGTCCTTCCGTCCATCCCTTCGAACGAGGGTGGCTTCGCGCGATCCACGCGATAGACCGTGAACTCGGCGGAGGTCGCAGCCGCCGTCTCTGCGGGCGCGTCCGAAAAGAACGTGATCGCGCGTGCGGCAACGCCGATCGCGGACGCGATCTTCGCATACGACCCGGGCTCGTTCTTCGCGCCGCTCGTCGTGTCGAAATAGCCGTCCAAGAGCGGCGTCAGATCGCCAGCCACGCTGTACGTGAGATAAAGCTTCTGCGCTTCGATCGACCCCGAAGAATAGATGCAGAGCCGCAAGCCGCGACGGTGCCACGCGCGCATCGCCTCGACCGCGTCGGGATAGAGGTGCGCTTTGAGTTCGCCGCTGCGGTAACCTTCGCGCCAGATGACGCCCTGCAGCGTCTTCAGCGGCGTGATCTTGCGATCCTCGTCCATCCAGCTCAGGAACTGCCGCGCGGCCTCCGCCGGCGTCGACAATTCGGCGGTCGAACTCGGGCACGCCGCGCGCACTGTTTCCGCAACTTCCGGATCGCTCCAGCGCGCCTTCAGCACATCGCCGATCCGTGCGCGCGCGAACGGGAACAGCACCTCGCGCACGAACGCGATGTCGCCGATCGTGCCTTCGATGTCGAGCAATACGGCCTTGGTCACGCGGCGTATTTCGGAATCGTGTCCGCGATCTTGTCGCCGGTGAATTCCGCGACCCAGCCCTCGGGCGTCGTGAACAGCCGGATCGCGGCGAAGTACGGCTTCGGCCCCATGTCGAACCAGTGCCGGGTCAGCTTCGGCACCGACAGAAGATCGCCTTGCTCGCAAATCACCTGCAGCACTTCGTTGTTGTTGCGCAGGTAGAACGCGCCGGCGCCTTCGACGAAGAAGCGCACTTCGTCGTCGGCGTGCGTGTGTTCCGACAGGAATTTGTTGCGCATCGCGTCGCGGTCAGGATGCTCCGCATGCATGCGAACCACGTCGACGGATTGATAGCCGCCGAGTTTCATCAGACGGTCGACGTCTTTGCGATAGGCGTCGAGCACCGCGTCCTGGCCCGCGCCGGGCGGCAGCTTCACCGAAGCCTCCCACCGCTCGTAGCGCACGTCGAACGGCATCAGCGCACGGCGGATCTCCCGCTCATCGCGCGTCGAGGCGCGCGGCTGCTTGCCTTTGGTCAGATCGAAAGCCGTCAGCATGGTCATGCCGGGATTCCTTTCAGCTTCAATATCAAGGTGAAAAGATAGTCGAACGCGTCCAAGTGTCGAAGCGTTTCGTTCGCGTCTTGGCCCCAGGCATAAAGCCCATGGCCGGCCAGTAGAAAGCCCCAACCGAGACCGTCGGCCTTCAACTGCGCCTCAACCCGGCGGGCGAGCGCATCCATGTCCTGATCGTTGTCGAAGATCGGCACGTCGAGATGCGTCTCATGCGTGCGCACGCCCTGAAACGCCTTGAGCAGTTCCAGGCCTTCGAGGCGAACCTTGCCCTCGCGCACGAAATGGATCGACGCAAGCACGGCCGGCAAACTGTGGATGTGTGCAACCGCCCCGATCTTGGGCGACAGGCGATAGATCGCGTAATGCAACGGCGCCTCCGCCGACGCGCGCGGATGAGCCGCACCGGCGATGCTGGCCCGAATGATGCCGTCGGCGGCGAGCTTGCCCTTGTCGCTGCCCGAAGCCGTGATCGCCGCGTCGTGCGCATCGATCCGCACCGAGAAGTTGCCGCTGGTCGCCGGGATCCATCCCTTCGCGCCGCAATGGTGGGCGAGCGCGATGACGCCGCGCGCTTGCTCGTCGGGCACGTGTTCGGCGCTTCGTTCGGACGGGCTCACAGCCTTCATGCACGTTTACCTTTCGACCCGACGGCTCTCTTGGGGCGCGTAAATATGGGGGCAGGGCGGGGATTGTCACCTCGAGAGTTGAGAATTCGCGCCGCCGGCCTTGGCAAAACAGCCGTTTCAGCCTTGCCGACGGAGTTACGTTCATCTGCCGTTCAAGTTCCTGAGACTGGGACCTGGGCGCGCATGACGGCACGACACCATGGATATGGCGATCATCATCCGCCCTGGACATTATCCGCCCGGCTTATGTGTTGAGGCTAGGCTGCGGCGGTTGATCGAGGACCCTGATGGTGAGCTGGTTGCGCGCGTCGCCCGGGGCGACCAAGCGGCCGCGCGCGCGATCATGGCGCGCCACCTGCCCAAGATCCTCAACCTCGGGCGGCGGATGCTGGGCGACCAGACCGAGGCCGAGGACGTGGCCCAGGATGTCTTCGTGCGCGTGTGGACGCACGCGGCCCGCTGGCAGCCAGGCCAGGCGAAGTTCGAGACGTGGCTCCATCGTGTGGCGCTGAACCTTTGTTACGACCGCCTCCGCCGAAAGCCGACGACGGACATCGACCGAGTGCCCGAACCCGCCGACCATACGCCCGGGCCCGCCGCGAAGCTCTTCGAGGCGCAGCTCGCCGGCGCGGTGAACGAAGCGCTGAGGCGTCTGCCCGACCGGCAGAGAGAAGCCTTGGTACTTTGTCACTATCAGGGGCTCACGAATATCGACGCCGCGCAAATCATGGGCGTAAGCGTCGAAGCGATGGAAAGCCTGCTGTCGCGCGGGCGGCGGACGCTGAAGGCAGCCCTGAAGCCGCTCAGCGAGGATGCGTTTGGAAGGAACGAGGATGACGGCGCCTAGCCCGAAGATCGAGAAGGCATGACGATGATAACGCTTGAGAGATTCAAAGACCTGGTCGCGGCCTACGGCGCCGATCCGGCGCGCTGGCCGGAACGCGAACGCGTCGCCGCGCTCGGTCTCCTGGAACGTTCCGGCAAAGCGCGCCGCCTGATGGACGAGGCACAGGCGATCGACCGCCTGCTGGACCTGTCGCCGACCGTGGCCGTGACGCCGGAACTCCAATCGAGAATCCTGGCGCAGCTGCATCCGCGCGCGAGTAGCGCGAGCGTTGCAGGTTTCCTGGCCGCGCTGTTGCCCGGGCGCCCGGCCTGGCTGCCCGCGGCCGCCCTCATGGCGTCGTTGGCGCTTGGGCTCGCTGTGGGAACATTCGCGCCCGCAATTATCGAGCTCGACGGCGGCGATGGCACGAGCGACGCAGCGCTTGTGGCGATGGTCGGCGCGGACTTCGACGACGGCGCATGGGATGAGATGGGTGATGGGACATGAGTGACATCGTTTCGCAGCCGCCCCGGCGCCGGAGCTTCTGGCTGATCGCGTCGCTCTGCGTGAATTTTTTCCTGATCGGCGTGATCGTCACGGGGCTTCTCGTCGCGCGCAATCGCATGATCGCGGGCGCCATGACGGGCGCAGGCGGCGGCGGTCTTCCGCCGGACGTCGTGCTCGAGATGCTTCCGCGTTCGGGCGCGATCAAGATGTGCGACGTGCTCGCCGCGCGCGTCGAAAACTTCCGCCGCCTCGGCCGCGAGAACGTCGACGCCCGCCGCGGCGTCTTCACGATCTTCCGCACCGAGCCCTTCGATGACCCCGCGTTCCGCGCGGCGCTGGCCCGGATGACGGCGGCACAAGTCGCGATCCTGCAGGAACGTCAGGCCGCGATCGCCGACGTCGTCGCCAAGTTGACGCCCGAGGAGCGTAAACACTTCACGCGCAAGATCGTTCAGCGCTTCTTGTCACTCGCCAAGCCGCCGGGCCAAGGGCGCGAACCCGGCGGCATCGCGGAGATGTGCGAGAGCATCGGCGCCGCGAGCGCCAGGAGCCTGCCGCAATAAAAAAGCCCCGGCGTCGCGAAACACCGGGGCCATCCTGCCTTCGCGATGCGCGGCGCGTCAGCCGCCGCCGCGTATCTCGGTCCAGAACTTGACGATCTCGTCCTTGTTCTTGAGCCGCACTTGGAAGGTGCCCGCTTTCAAGAACGATTCGACGTCGCGCACGAAGCCCATCTCTTTGAGCTGGTCGTCCGTGTAGTTGGCGAAGATGGTCATGTTCGCCGGACCGTTGTGCAGCTCCTCAAGCTGATACTTCATTGCCGTCGGCGAGATGCCGCTGTCGATCAGGGTGTAGGCCTTGTCCAGATTCTTGGATTCGGCGTGCAGCACCAAACCGCAGACATAGGTGAACATGCCGCCCGGCGGGTTCATATAGGCGACAGGCTTGCCTTCCTTCTTGAGCGCGGCGTGCGTCTGATTCCAGGTGATCGCCGCGACCACCTCGCCCGAGGCAAGCCCTTGGCTCAGCGATGTCTCGTCGCTTGAGATGAAGCGTGCGTTGTCGACGAACTCGCGCAGTTTGCCTTGCAGCGTCTTCCAAGTTTCCGGCGTCAGGTTGTAGGGGTCGATGCCCCATGTCTTGGCGATCAGCGTGACGGTGTCGTCGACGCCGTCGAGGCCGGCGACCTTTTTCTTGTATTTGGGATCGAAAAGGATCTTCCAGCTTTCATGACCGACATATTCCGGCGCCAGGTCGGTGCGATAGGTGATCGACGTGTTCGCCCAGTATTGCGGTATGAACCAGGCCTCCGTCTCAGACTTCATCATGCCCGGAATGTTTTTCAGATAATCCGGAATCTCTTTCCAATGCGTCAGCTTCGTGACGTCGATCGGCTGGATGAGGCCGGCTTCCTGCCAGCGGCCGAATTCGTACGAGCACGGGCCCATCACGTCGGGCTTGTAACCGGCGCGCATCTTGGCGAACGCTTCGTCTTCGTCGGCGAAGATCGCGGACTTCGGATCCTTGCCGTATTTCGCTTTGTATTCGGCGACGAACGGCGGGTCGGCCCAGTTCTCGAATGTGAACAGCGTCGCTTCGTCCGACTGCGCCGCGGTCTCGTCGGGCGCCGCCGTCGTCGTCTCGGCCGGCTTCTTCATCTGCGTGTAATAGTAATAGCCGCCTGCGCCGAGGATGATGATGGCGAGCAGCGCGACCAGACCCGATCTGTTCATTGATGGCCTCCACTATTTTTTGATTGACGACCACGCGCACAAAAAAACATGCGGCCCGCAATTAGCGGACCGCATGCCCAATTCCGTCAAGCGGATTGTTGTCGCTGTCAGCTTACTGAGCTGGCGGCGTCGCCGGAGCGGGCTCAGCCGGAGCTGGCGTCGCCGGAGCGGGTTCAGCCGGAGCTGGCGTCGCCGGAGCGGTACCGTCAGCCGGAGGCGTCGTGCCGTCGGCCGGAGGCGTCGTGCCGTCGGCGGGAGGCGTCGTGCCGTCTGCCGGAGGCGTCGTGCCATCTGCCGGAGGCGTCGTGCCGTCTGCCGGAGCTGTCGTCGTGGTCGCATCCGTTGCCGGAGCTTCCGCCGACTTCATCTTCGTCCAATACCAGTAAGCCGCGACCGCCAGGATGACGACCGCGATAAAGAGAAATAATCCAGTTCTATTCATTCCTTCTCTCCATTTATGGCCGTCATGGTGGCCATCAATCCCCTCGCCGCACACTGGTCGACGTGCATGGCCCATTGCACAAAAAACGGCAGCAGGAGCCGCCGTCTATGCAAAAGTCCCCACCGCACGCCCTAGCGCGACTTGAACTGAACATTAGTCATTTCCCAATCTGTCAACAAGCGTTCGCCGGGCAAACGCCTCGGGCTTTCTGCCGCACCGTGCGTCACCATAAGTCATTGAATCTGGCGGAATCGAAGGCGACCCGGACAATCGCCGGTTGCTGCCTGCGACACTTGGGACTTATGCTGCAAGTGCACGATATGAGGCCTCGGGTTCGGCCTCGCGGGGCAAGTTTCAATGAACGTGTACAAGCGCGCCCAGTCGGACGAGTACGGCGCATCGCGCATTGACGCGGCTGAGTTCGACGCGTTTCTGCAAGAGAATCCGCACATTCAGTACATCGACTGCGTGTTCGCGGATCTGTGCGGTGTCGTTCGCGGAAAGCGTATCGCGCGATCCGATCTCGAACGCGTTTTCGAATCCGGTCTGCAAATTCCGTACACGTTCTACTTTCTCGATGCGCGCGGCGACATGGTCGATCCGCTCGGTCGAGGGTCGCCCGACGGCGTTCCCGACGGCACCGCGTGGCCGGTGCCGGGCACCCTCACGAGGGTCAATTGGTCGCAGCGTCCCCACGGCCAAGTGCTGATGACGTTGTGCGATGCGAAAAGCGAACCCTACTTCGGAGAGCCGCGCAACGTGCTCCGCAGGGTCGTCGACCGTTTCGCCGATCTCGAACTGGCACCCGTAGTTGCGTCCGAGCTTCAATTCTATCTCCTGGACCGCGAGCGCGCGAAAACCGGCTTGCCACAGCAGCCGGTCGCGCCCGATGCGGCCAGCGTCGCTGGCCCGTCGACCTACGCCATCTCGGACGTTGATCGTTATGACGAGGTTCTCGCGGCCATCACCGACGCTGCGCAGACGCAAGGCTTGTGCGCGGCCGCGACGCCGGCGAAATCGGCGTCCGGGCAGTTCGAGATAGGTTTGAAACACGCGGCCGACGCGGAACGGGCGGGCGACCACGCAGTCTTCGTGCGCCAAGTCGTGCGCGCAGTCGCGCGGCAGCACGGCCTTGACGCTAGTTTCATGGCCAAGCCTTATCTGGGCCTCGCTGGCAACAGCATGCATGTCCACGTCAGCGTCAAACATCGTTCGGGCAAGAACGTCTTCGACGACGGCAGTGACAAAGGCAGCGATCTCATGCACTTCGCGATCGGCGGCCTTCAGGCGGTCATGGCCGAGTCAATGGCGTTGTTCGCGCCCAACGTGAACGCCTACCGTCGCTTTGGCGCGAACGCCGCTATGCCGCGCAACAAACGCTGGGGCTACGACAACCGTTCGACCGGCATTCGCATCCCGGGCGGCGCAGCCGAGACCCGGCGGATTGAGCACCGCGTGGCCGGCGCCGACGCCAACCCGTATCTTGTTATGGCCGCCGTCTTGACCGGCATCCACCACGGCATCAGCCAAAGCATCGATCCCGGCCAGCCTTTCGAAGGCAACGCCTCGACCTTCGTCGACCAGACGATCCCTTCCAGCATCGATACCGCGCTGCTCGCGCTCGAGAACGGCTCGATCATGCGGGAGTATTTGGGCCGCGCTTACATCGACCTCTATTGCGCGACCAAGCGGACGGAACTCGAACGCTTCCGCAACTTCATCCCGGCGCACGAATACGACTGGTATTTGTAGCCTCAGGCCGCCGCATTGCTGTGCGCCGGCGTGGCGAGGGGCAGGGTGAAACACACGCTCGTACCCGCGCCCAATTCGCTGTCGAGCGTGAGCTTGCCACCGTGCATTTCGACGAGTGCGCTCGAGACGGCAAGGCCCAAGCCCATGCCGCCGCGCCGGCGTCCCGTCGCCGAACTCTCGACGCGCTCGAACGGCTTGACGACGCGCGCGAGGTCGCTTTGCGCGATGCCAATGCCGCTGTCGTGGACCCAGATCGTCACGCCGCCGTTCTCTGCGCGCGTTTCGACCGTGATATATCCGCCCGGCGAGGTGAACTTGATCGCGTTCGACATGAGGTTGAGCAGGACCTGCTTGATCGCACGCTTGTCGGCCAAGACCGCCGGCAACGCGGGAACGTTCATGCGAATCTGCAGGTCGGCCTCTTTGGCCCTCGGCTCCGTCGTTTTGATGACGTCGTTGACCAGCGCCGACGCCTCGACAGGTGCAAGATCGAGATCGAGTCTGCCCGACTCGATACGCGCCATGTTCAGGATGTCGTTGATCAGGTCGAGCAGGTGCTGCCCGCTGCGATGGATATCGGCGGCGTATTCGACATAGCGCGGCGGCAGCTGGCCCAGCATCTCGTTGCGCATCACGTCGGAGAACCCGATGATTGCGTTCAACGGCGTACGCAGCTCGTGGCTCATATTCGCCAGGAATTCCGACTTCGACCCGGTGGCCTGTTCGGCACGCTCGCGCTCCGCGTCGAGCTTCTTTGCGATCTCGCTGAGTTCTTGAGTCCGCGACTCCAGCAGATCGCGCGAGGTCTGCAGCTCGCTGAAGGTCGCCTTCAGTTCGCCTTCGCGCGAGGCAAGCGCGTCCTCATGCGTCTTGAGCGCCGTGATGTCGGTCGCCACCACGACCTTACCGCCGTCGAGCGCGCGCCGCTCGCTGACGAGAAGCCAGCGCCCGCCCGCCCGCTGCAATTCGATCGTGCCGCTGCTGCCGCTGGCATCGAACGACTCGAAGGGCTGCGCTGTCGCGTCGGCGCTGCGCCCCGGCGTCGTCGCGCGGGTAAGGATCTCGGATCGCGCCTCGCCGATGCGCGCACCCGCAAGTCCATAGAATTCCAAGAAGCGGCGATTGCACAGGATCAGCCGGTCCTCGCTGTCCCACAGCACGAACGCTTCGACCGCGTTCTCGAAGGCGGCTTCAAGGTGTCGTTCGGCCGTGTTGACCCGCTCGTCGGCGGTCTTTTGATCCGAGATGTCGAGGACGATTCCGCTCAGCCGCCCGCCCTCGGAGCGAACGTTGCGATAATGCTGCCCCTTGGCGCGCACCCAAACCCAGTGACCGTCGGCATGCTGCGCCCGGAACGATGCGTCGTAAGAGTTTGCGCCGTCTCGGATCGCAGCCTCGATCGACGTCAGCGTGTGGCGGTCGTCGGGATGGATCAGCGCCTCCACCTCGTCTATTTGCATGATGCGCGGCTGCCGTCCGCGGCCCAAGAGCGCGTTCATAGCGCCCGACCAATAAAGCCGCCGATGCGTGAGATCCCAATCCCAGATGCCGCACTTCGCGCCGCTGACCGCAAGTTCGAAACGTTCTTCCGTCCGCCTCAGCACGCCGTCGACACGCGACGTGCGCTCCATCTGGTTGAGCAACGCCCACGCCAGCGCCGCGCCCAAGAGGCTCGGCCCGAAGATCATGATCGAATAGAGCGGCAGGGATTCGTACCATTGCGCCAACGCATCGGCCGCGCGCGCGACGGTGATCAGGCGCAGGTCATACCCGGGGATCAGCCGGGCCGTCATAAGATAATGCGCCCCGGCGCTGTCGGAGATGTATCCCAGCGCCGGACTCGTCGTCACGCTTGCGGGCAGTGCGTTCACCGCTTCGGTGAAGAGCGCATCTTCGATCTGCGTTCCGGCAACCTTGCGTGATTGCGCGTCGGTAAGAACCACGCTGACGCCGCGGCTGCCCTGCACGCTTTCAAGCAGACGCGTCACAAATGCCGGATCGATCAGCGCAAGACCGCGCCAGGCGTGGACAAGCCGGGTAACCCGGACCAGCGGATCGGTGGAAGGTGAGCGCGCGAACTCTGCGAGGAATGCCTCGTACGCCTGCTCGACTTCGCCAAGGTTCCACGCTTGGCGGACCAGGGACGACAACTCGCCGCCGGCGA
>JBGOVA010000206.1:0-7455 GCA_041477875.1 Micropepsaceae bacterium
CCGCCAAATCGCTCGCGCGCTTCGAGCAGCGCCGATGTAATCGACCGTCGCGTTCGGCGAATGTCGAATGGGGCGCGCACCGAGCCGGCCTCAAGTTTGGATGATAAATCCATTGAACGCCGCGTGCTGGATTCAAGTGCCTTTCATGTACCGGCGGGCGGCCGCGGCGCCTTGCGCCAGATCAACATTCGCTCCAACATTTGGTGGCGCGATGGGGCGGGCACGCTCAGGCGTTTTCCGCTCGGCCGGCGAGGGCATAGGTGCGCCCGCGCAGAAATGCCATCAGCTTCTTGCGGTCGTGGATTGCTGTCAGGTCCTCATACGGGAGGCGCTTACCGATATGCAGCGTGATATCGGAACCGATGCGGTCGTGCGCCTCCTTGAGCAAGAGGGATAGACGCAAGGTCATGCTGACATGGCTCACGATCTGGAAAAGGCACGAGTTTTGGCCATAGATGTAGATGGGAACGACGGGCGCCTTGCCTTGGACGACCATGCGTGCGGTGAAGGTCTTCCAATCGGGATCCTTCGCCTGACGCGCAAGCAAATGCGGCGTCGTTGAGACCATGCCGCTCGGGAAGACGATCAGTGCGCCGCCGCGTTTGACCAAGGCTGTGGCCTCGGCGCGCGATTTGATGTTCGTTTCGAGCGCCGCCCGAGTTTCTTCGAAGTCGATCGGCAGCATGAATGGCCTGACCTCTTTCGCGCGGTACAAAAGTGCATGCGCTAGGACCTTGAAATCCGTGCGCACGTGCGCGACGAGCCAACACGCCACGAGCCCGTCGATCACGCCGAAGGGGTGATTGGCGACGACGATGACCGCCCCCTGCGCTGGAATCTCGCCCAGCGCCTCCGGGTTGAAGTTGATGTTGAGGCGCAGCTTGCGAACCGCGGCGTCCCAGAAGCTTTCGCCCGGAACCGGCTGGTTCTTGCGCTCGAGATACATGCGCTTCAGCTCGGGCTGGCCCGAAACGCGCTCGATCGCCCGGATGATGAGACGCTTGATCGGGGGATCGTCGGGCGAGGCGTATGAGACTTCGTCGAGGTCAGCCATGACTATCGCGAGTCCGCAAGGCCTTGATGCGCTCGCTGTCGACTTGATGCGCCTCAAACATCCGGGCGATGAGAGGTGTTCTGCTACTGCCTATCCGAGGCCTTGGCCCGATCGAACGAAATGGAGCGACAGCCATCTCCTTGCTCCTGACACGGCGCTTCGCGCCTTTGTTCCATTGCCAATTTTTTGCGGCGTTCAGCGACAATTTTCTCCTGAACGCGTTGGCTTTGCTGATCCTGTTCGAACTGGGTGGACCTGAGGATGTCGCACTGATCCCGCTCGCGACCGGCGTTCTTATCGCCCCCTCGTTCTTTCTGTCGGCGCTTGGCGGCGAACTCGCCGACCGCTTCGACATGGCCACCGTCGCACGGCGCCTCAGGATCGCGGCGATCTGCGTCGCGGCGCTCGCGGCGTTTGGCTTCATTGTGCAATCTCTGACCATCTTGTTCGTTGCACTCCTGATCTTTGGCGTCGTCGCGGCCCTGTTCGGCCCGATCAGATACGGAATCCTGCCGCATATTCTCGTCTCCTCCGAGCTGCCCGTCGGCAATGCGCTTGTTGAAGGCTCGACCATCATCGCCGTCCTCCTCGGCACGATCCTCGCGGGTCTCGTTGTGGCGTACGGCAATTCGGGGTGGTTGGCGGCGCTGGTGATGGCGTTCCCGCTTGCGAGCTGGGGCGCAAGCCTTTTCATTCCGCGGACCGGCGAGTCAGCTCCTGGCCTTGTCATCCGTTGGAATATTTTCACCTCTACGTTGGACATTATGATCCATCTTCGCGACGACCGGCGGATTGCGTGGGGAGCCTGGGCCACGTGCTGGTTCTGGGCGGCGGGTGTCGTGGTGTTCGCAGTACTCCCCCCGCTGGTGAAGAACGTGCTCGGCGGTACCGAGATCGCGGTGACGGTGTGCCTTGCGATTTTCTCGATCGGAATTGCGGCGGGATCGGGGCTTGCGGCTTGGCTCGCTGCCGGACGCATCACACTGCTGCCAACAGTCGTTGGGGCAGCGCTCATCGGCGTCTTCGCAATCGACCTGGGTTGGGCCACTTGGGGGCTCGCGGCGCCTGCCGAAGGGCGAAGTGTCGGAGCGATCTTCACTTCGGTGCAGGGCATCCACATTGGTATCGCCCTTGCAGGTCTCGCGATGTCGGGCGGCCTCTTTATCGTGCCGGTCTTGGCGGCCGTGCAGTCCTGGGCGGGGGCGGACCGCCGCGCGCGGGTCATCGCTGCCATCAACGTACTCACCGCCGCGCTCATGGCCGGGGCCGCGCTGCTGACGGCAGTACTGCAGGCATTTGGCGTGACGCCGCCGGTGCTGTTCATTGTTCTAGGCATTGCCGGTTTCTTTGTTGCGATCGTCATCGGCCGCACGATGCCCGCGACCGCCTGAACGGCGCGTTTTGATGGATCGGGGTTGGATTGCGCCGATCGTCAGCCCGTCAGCGCCTTCGTGTAGGTCGCCATATCGAAATAGTCGCGCCACACTTTGATCTTGCCGTTCGACATCTCGAACACGCCGCAGCAGGGAAGGTCGATTTTCTTGCCCGCGGCAACCGTTCGGTCCATCCGCTCGGCCACGACGACATTTCCCTTGGACATGACGTTCCGCACGTCCCACTTGGTCTCGGTCCAATTCTTCAAGAATGCGGCGATGAATTTTCGCAAGCTCTCTCGACCCGACACAGGTTGCGTCGGCATGTTGTGATAAATGCCATCCTCGGCGAAATAGGAGACGATCTCATCCACGTCTAAGCGAGACCACGCGGCGATGAAATCGAGGACGATTTTTTCATTGTCGTTCATGCGGGGCTTCTCCAGCGTTCGGTGACCGACGGCCCGGCGCCGAGGGTGCCGCATAGTGCGGCGGTGGCATGCCGTCGCGCTCGGCAAGAATGATATAAGTCACCTTCCAAAGCTTGTAGAAATCGCACAGCCCGGACAATTCGAGTTCGACGTGGCCCAGGCTATCGAGGACATAAAGATCGGCAGAGTCCTGCGCCGCTTGCGCCAGCGCCACGCCTTCCGTGAATGGAATCATGGGATCGGTGCGGCCGTGCATGATGACCAGGCGCGTCTGGAGCGATGACAGGTCGCGCCGACTGAGATCGAGCGCGTTCATTTCCTCGCGAATAGGAAGGGGCAATTGCGCGATCAAGTCGTGAACGCGATCCGGATCTCGATTGGTGAGGAGCGCGTAGACGCTCCGCCCCTGCGGCCCCAAGCCTTGGATGAGATCCGATATCTCGGCATTCGCGTCCGCGAGCTTCCGTTCCGCAATGGCGATGAGGGCGGCACGGTCGCTTGGATCTTCGACTTTTCCTGCATTGCTGCGGAGGAACACCCAGCGGGCATACGGATTGGGCTGTCCCGTCGACCAGGGTTCGTCGGGTGCCAGCCGATAGTATCCGGTGGTGAAATAGGTCACGACGGACTCGACGCTGTAATAAGGGCCTACGACATAGACGAAGCGGACGAGGTGCCGCGTGTCCGGTTCCATCGCTGCGATCAAGGCTGGACCGGCGGCATACGAGAAGGCGAAGAGGCCGACGTCCTGTTTGTCGTCAAACTCGCTCGCCGCAGCAAGATGGCGGATCGCGTCCGCGATGACTTGAGAATCGGAGGCGCTGATCACAAGGGCGCGCAGGTTTGGAATCTCGGGAACGAGAACAAGAAAACCCATTCGGGCAAAGCTCTTGGCGAATGCAACAAGACGCGGGTCGTCCTTGCCGTCCTTGACGACGCCCGGGACGAACACGGCGGCCGCCTTCGCTTGCCCCTCGCCCGGGCGGTAGATGTCGCCCAGATAGTGCCTTCCGGCGACGGTGTAAGTGATCGTTTGGCGAATGGGGTCGGCCGTCTCGCGCTTGAGCGCGCTCGGCGCTTCGCCGGCAGCGATGTCACGGATGAGGTCGAGCGCCTCCACAGAACGCCACGGCGAGCAGCACGTGAGGCTCACGATGGCGAGAAGCACGATGATTGCATTTGGGAGCGTTCGCACCATGGCGTCTCAGCAAGCCCGCGGGCATCGCCCGCGGGCGCCTTGCCTGGATGTGGAAATTCGCCGCGCTAGCGACGAGTGCGAGAGATTTTCGTTCCTTCCAGCGCGATGCCTGCCATCAACCCTTGCTGGTCGAAGATGAAGGCATAAGCATCGTCCTTGAGCGTCGTCGTAGACAGGTTCTTCGCGACACCCTTGTCGACAAGCACGACCGTTGGCCCAACGCCGATCTCCCACCCGTCGGATTTGTCGAGGTAGTTGACGGCTTTGTCGGTCATCAGGAACACCGCATAGCCATAGGACTGCGCGCCCGCCTGAAGACCCCACGAGCCGGAGGCAGAATTGTAGTACTGGACGACCCGCCCACCTTTGAACAAGACGCCTTCGCCATAGGCGCCGCCAAAAACAAGACCCGCCTTGACGATATTGGGAAACACCAAGATGGCTTTGGCTTTGTGCGATATGTCCTCGGCCAGCGGTTCGGAGCGATAGAGCTTTTGCAGCGCTTGCTCGCTCTCCGTATTCAACTCGTCTGCCGTTGTCGCGGCCGCTGCGCGATCGATAGACCCAATGGAAAAAGTGCCAGCCAGCGCAAGGGCGGTGGCGAGAGCAATCCGACGCATCATTGTCATGATTCCAATCCTCGGTTGTGAGATCAGCTGGGCCGCCTGCGTGCGGCTCGAAAGCGCGCATCGTTCACGCTCGGCGTAACAAACGTGCGCATATCGAAAGAATGATCACTATGGCCGGGCCGCGACCTGATTCATGTCAATGACTCTCGAAAATTGAACGCGCCCTTAGTCCATCGCTCAAATTCGCGTTCAAGATGCGCGGATTGCTTCTGCGGTGGCCAATTGCCGCCATTGCGCGAGTGATTGTGGAAGCGACCGTCGACAGGGAGGAAAATTGAGTTGCGGCGTCCAGTTCTTGCGCTGGATCAATGACCATCCAAAGGAAGGGGGTTGGAATGTATGAGTTACCAAGGGAGTTTCCGATGCGCCTGCTCCTCGGAATGAGCATGATGATCGCACTCAGCAGCATGGCGGCTGCGGCCGAGCCGCAAACCGCGAGCGTGCGGGGATGCCTGCGCTGGAGCGACATCGAAACATTGACACGCATAAGTCCCGATAGCGTTCTCGCGAAGACGAGAAGGCGCGGCGACTACGTGATCAAATTCCGGGGAACCTGCGACTTTCAGCGCAGTCCGACCAATTACTTCATCGTGCGCCTGCACGATCGCATGGAGTGCGTCAGCTCGCTGGGGGCAATTGACGTCCACGAAGGCGGTGCGTGCTTCATCGAGAGCATTACGCGCCTGAACGAGGCCTCGGGAAAGTAGTGCCGCGGAATTCAGCTACTGCGCTGCAGCTCACGTTCGCCGCTCTGTTCGCCGCTGCTCTTTCCCATGGTGTTCGCCTGGCTTGTGGGCGCTAGCACGTCGTGTGAAACAGCCCGGCTACCGGTTCTTCATCGCGCAGCTCGTTGTAGAACGCCACGGCCTCTTTGGTCGGGAGAACACATGTGCGTGGGCAACGCTCGGCGAGGAGCCGAAGCGTTTCCCGGCACACCTGAAGTCGGCCCGACATGCCCTGCGACAGCACGATCGTGGTGGCGCCATGGTCAAGCAGCTCAATCACGTCAGCAGGCTTTATGCCCGGTTGGTGAGCGGTTCCCGTCTCGCGCCAATCCCATTCCCGCGCGCCGCCCGGAAAAACCTTGGCATCCCTGAACGCCCCGAAGCCCTCGACATCGATCCGCCCCCACACAAGCCTCTTGATGCGCGGCGATCGTCCGTCGCGTTTGGCGCCACACAGTGATCTCAAAGCCGTTGGCATCGCGCGATCAATACCGCAATCTCGCGCGTTCATGCGTGATGGCCGGAGACCGCCTTCAGCACCTCTCCGCATGTGCTGCGCGCCATCGCCTGCGAAACGTCGCCCAGACTGATCATCCCGACGAGATGTCTGTCATCGTCGAGGACCGGCAGGCGACGGATTTGCTTCGCTTCCATCAAGCGCACAGCGTCGCCCGCGTTTTCGTGTTCGCGGCATGTGACGACATCGGTCGTCATGATGTCGCGCGCCCGCAACTTCGTTGCGTCCTTCGAGGCAGCGACGACCCGCAACGCGATATCTCGATCGGTGATCATGCCGACGAGTTGCCCGTTGTCCTTGACGGGAACCGCGCCGATGTCCTTGTCGCGCATGCGCTTTGCAACGTCGACAACCGGTGCCTCAGCAGTGACCCATTCCGCCCCCTTGTGCATCATTTCTCTGATATGCATGACCAACCTCCGTTGATTGGGAACCTCATACCCAAGTCAGCTCTCTCGTCTTTGATCAGCATCAACTATGGCTTCGGCAGACGAACCGTCGCCTCTGCGCGATGCCCTTGTTTCCCGTGGCCCTTTGCCGGCGCCGCCTCTCAGTTGAGCGATCACGCAAGGAAACCGGCGGTCGACGCCGTCTGAGAGATCGAGAGTGGCCCGTGCGTGCCGCGACGCAAAGCGGGCACGACAGCGTCGACACCGACAAGGTCGAGGCAAACTTCAAGATTAGCGGCGCGTTATGGAGCCCAAAAATTTGCTGGCCTGTTTGCGCGATCCTTTCGTAGCGAAGCCCGCTCTCAGTCTTGATCTAGGTCATGGTCGCGGCCGTAGGGACGCCTCAAATGGCAAGCGAGGCTGTCATGGATCTCCTTACTCTGCCTTTTAGCGAAATCGGTCAAAATGACGTTTCGATCGTCGGCGGCAAAAACGCGTCGCTTGGTGAAATGACGCGCAATCTAGCGACGACCAGCGTGCGTATACCGCCTGGGTTTGCCGTAACGTCGACTGCCTATTGGCGTTTCGTGAAGTCCAACGGGATCGACGCGGTCATTCGCTCGCAAATCGAGGCGCTTGAGAAGGGCAAAGCGACTCTCTCCGAGGTTGGGTCCGTGATTCGTGACGCCTTCTTGCGCGGTGCTTGGCCACAGGACGTTGAGGCGGCGATATCGTCTGCCTATGCAATGCTGTGCGACAAGGTCGGCCGACCCGATATGGACGTGGCTGTGCGCTCCAGCGCGACGGCGGAGGATCTGCCCGAGGCCAGTTTTGCCGGTCAGCAAGAGAGCTTTTTGAACATTCAGGGCGAGACCGCGCTTCTCGATGCCTGCCGGCGCTGCTTGGCGTCGCTGTTCACCGACCGCGCCATCAGTTACCGCAACGCGAAGGGCTTCGATCACCTGAAGGTCGCGTTGTCCATCGGCGTGCAACAGATGGTGCGATCCGATCTCGCCGGCGCAGGCGTTGCGTTTACGATCGACACCGAAACGGGCTTCGACAAGGTCGTGCTTATCAATGCGTCGTGGGGACTAGGCGAGAGCGTCGTGAAGGGCATCGTCGATCCCGACGAGTATCAG
>JBGOVA010000228.1:0-6245 GCA_041477875.1 Micropepsaceae bacterium
GGAGGTCGCCCACGATCGGCTCCGCGCCGATTTCCGGCGCTTCTTCTTCCAGCATTTCCGAATAGCCAATGATCGCATTGAGCGGCGTGCGCAACTCATGGCTCATATTTGCAAGGAAGCGTGACTTCGTGTGGCTCGCTTGCTCCGCGCGCTCGCGCGCCGCCTGCAATTCATCCTCGAACTTCTTGCGTGCCGTGATGTCGCGCGACACCGAGATGGCGCCCTCGAACGCGCCCGTCGTCGAATTTTTCACGAAGCGCAGATGCGTTTCGAACCACACATAGTGCCCGTCGCGATGCTTCACGCGGTAGGAATAGCTGACCATGCCGCCTTTGCGCCTGGCCTCCGCCAGCGTCGCTTTGATTTGGTCGATCTCGTCGGGATGGGCGCTGTCGAAAGCGCCGCTACCGACCATCGCCTCCGGCTCGAAGCCGAGAATGCGTTTGACCGCAGGCGATATGAACGCCAAGCGTCCGTCGGACGAGTGCCGCGCGATGATGTCGGACGCCTCCTCGGCCATGAAGCGATAGGCGGCCTCGCTTTCCGTCAGTTTCTTTTCGGCCGCGACCTTCTCGGTCACGTCCTGCACGACGCCCAGAATGGCGACGACTTCACCGCTCGGCCCGCGCTCGACGTCGCCCCACGTGTCGTAGCAGCGCTCGGGCTCGCCGTTGTTCCACGATCGTGTGCGATAGTAGAACGGCGTGCCCTTCGTCATCGCCGCCGTGAAGGCCGCGGCCACGACCACGCGGTCGTCCGGATGCATGCGATCCATGAGCCAGCGCTGCGACGGCTTCACGTCGCGCGGATCGATCCGCAAGAGCGTGTAGAACCCCGGCGACCACGTGGGGTATTTCGCACCCGCTTCGTGCCGCCAGTACCCGAACCCCGCCGTGCGTTCGGCCAGTGCAAAATGCGCGCCGAGTTCGAGCAGCTGGACGACGGGCGTCGCTGACACGTTCGGCGGCAAACTCGCGTCGGTCGAAAGATCAGCCATGATCACGCAAAGTCAGTTCTTCGCCGGCGCACCTGCGCGCCTGGCAACATCGGCAACCATACGGCGAGGGCGTAAATTTGAGTGAAATAACACGCGCCTACGCTGCTTAACGGCGCGTAAAAATTAATCCGTACCCGGACAAAAGCGGCTTATTTGGATTGATTTGCCAAACGCCACGCATGCTCGGCAAGGAATCGGCAAGAATTGCCAAGCGTCGCGGCGGTCTCGGAACTCGCATTCCCGTCGAGCCCGCGCTTGTAGACGCCTTGCGAAATCGAGGCGAGACGGAATACCGAAAAGCTCAGATAGAACGACCAATTCTTGATTTCGCTCCGCCCGACGCGCGCGCAATACCTCGCCATATAATCGCGTTCGCTCGGGATCCCCGTGGCCTGGTAGTCGAGGCCGACAAGCCCGCCTTGCCGCGGGTTCATCACGTGATAGCCCATGCAGTTGTAGGCCAGATCGGCCAGCGGATGGCCGATCGTCGACAACTCCCAATCCAAGACCGCGATCATCCTGGGTTCGCTCGGATGGAAGATCGAATTCTCGAGCCGATAGTCGCCGTGTGCGATGCTGACGCTGTCGTCGGCGGGGATGTGGCGCGGCATCCAATCGATCATCCGCTCCATCTCCGCGATCTCGTCGGTCTGCGCCGCGCGATATTGCGTGATCCAGCGCGCGACTTGCCGGTCGAAATAGTTGCCCGGCTTGCCGAAATCGCCGAGCCCGACGCGCGCGAAATCCACCTTGTGCAGCCGCGCCAGTACGTCGTTCATGCTGTCGTAGATCGCACTGCGGTCGGCCGGCGAAACGTCTGGCAATTGCGGGTCGCGGAAGATCCGCCCGTCCAGGAAATCCATGACATAGAACGCCGTGCCGATGACGCCTTCGTCTTCGCACAGCACATGCATGCGCGGCACCGGCACGTCGGTTTGCGCCAGCGCCTTCATGATGCGGAATTCGCGGTCGACTTGGTGCGCGCTCTTGAGCAGCTGCCCGGGCGGCTTCTTGCGCAGCACGTAACGCCGTCCGCCCGCAGTCAGCAGAAACGTCGGGTTGGATTGCCCGCCGCCGAATTGTTGGACCGTCAGCGGCGACTCAAAGTCCGCCATGTTCGCGCGCAGATAGCGCTCAAGCGCCGCTTCATCGAAGCGGTGCGCCGCGCGAACCGGTCCCGGCTCGAAGCTCATGGGCCGAGATACACGATGCCGCCGCGCATCACGAACTGCATGTGCTCGAGCGCCTTGATGTCGCGCGCGGGGTCTTGCGCGACGGCAACGACGTCCGCGCTCTTGCCCGCTTCGATCGTGCCGACCAAGCCCGTGAGCTGCAGAAGGTCGGCCGCGTTGACGGTCGCCGCCTTGATCGCTTCGATCGGCGGCATGCCGGCGCCGACCATCAGCGCGAACTCCTTGGCGTTCTGCCCGTGCGCCGAGACGCCGGAATCCGTTCCGAACGCGATCTTCACGCCGCCCGCATAGGCCTTGCGCAAGGCCGATTGAATGACGGGCCCCACCTGCAGTGCCTTGGCTTTCTGCGCCTCCGACATGAACCCGCCGGTGCGCGCGAACTCGGCCGCCGTCACGCCGGCGATGACGGTCGGTACGAGATAGGCGCCGCTCTTCTTGAACAGCGCAATCGATTCGTCCGTCAAATAGGACCCGTGCTCGATGGAATCGACCCCCGCCCTCAGCGCCGCATTGATGCCGGCCGCCCCATGCGCATGCGCGGCGACGCGTCGTCCAAGCCGGTGCGCCGTCTGCACGATCGACAGAAGCTCGTCGTCGGCGAATTGTTGATCGACGCCGGCCTTGATGTCGGAGAGCACGCCGCCCGTCGCGACGAGCTTGATGACGTCCGCTCCGCGCGCGACCTGCAAACGCACCGCACGCCGGCAGCCCTCGACGCCGTCGCACACGCCGGACGACGTGAAGATCGCGTTGATGTCGTCGCGATAGCCGTAGGTCTGGCCGTGTCCGCCGGTGGGCGAGATGATGGCGCCTGCGGCGAGAATGCGCGGCCCCGCGATCATCCCCTCGCTGATCGCGCGCTTGAGCGCGAAGATGGCGCCCGACCGCTCGCCCACGTCGCGCACGGTCGTGAACCCGGCGCGCAACGTGCGCGAGGCGTAGAGCGCGCCGCGCAGCGCGACAAACGCTTCGCTGTCTTCCGTCGTCTCCAGCTTGGCCTTGGCGCTCAATTCGCCGAGCAAGTGGACATGGCAATCGATCAATCCCGGCAACACGAACTGATTGCGAAGATCGAAAACCCGCTGGCCCGAGACCGGCAAGATGAAGCCGGCCTTGACCTCGACGATGCGCCCGTCCTTCACGATGATCGTTTGCTCTTTCAGGGGCTCTTGGCCCGGCACGGCATAGAGAGTGCCGGCATAGATCATCTGGGTGTCGGCGCGCGCCGAAACCGTGAGTGCGAGCGCCAGCACGCAGAGCGCGAAAGCGACGGCCTTTTGCATCAATCCTTCGCTCCCGCGCGCTTCGCGTAATCCCAGCCAAGCTCCGCGAGCGGCCGCACCGCGGAGGCCATCGTCGTGGCATGGGCGCTCGCCGCCGTGCCGTCGCGCACGCGCCCGATGATGCCCTGCAAGATCCCGCCGATGCGGAAGAAGTTATAGGCGAAGTAGAAGTCGAGATTGTCGATACCCGCACGCCCCGTGCGCTTGCAGTACATCGCGACGTATTCCTGTTCCGTCGGGATGCCGAGCGATTTCAAATCGGCGCCCGACAGGCTTCCCGTGCCGCCGCCCGTGCCGCCCGGCGGCATGCGCCACTGCATGATGTGATAAGTGAAATCGGCAAGCGGATCGCCGATGGTTGAAATCTCCCAGTCGAGCACCGCAAGCACCTTCGGCTCGCTCGGATGCAGGATCATGTTGTCGAGCCGGTAATCGCCGTGCACGATCGCATTGCGCTCGCCCGCCGGGATGTGCGCGGGCAACCACTCCATCAGCTTGTTCATCGCCGGAATGGATTCGGTCTCCGACGCGACATACTGCTTGCCCCAGCGCGAAATCTGCCGCGCGAAATAGTTGCCGGGTCTGCCGAAATCCTCGAGACCGAGCTTCACATGGTCCGTTTGATGAAGCCGCGCCAGCGTCTCGTTCATCGCGTCGTAGATTGCAAAGCGCTGCTTCGGTTCGAGCCCCGGCAGTTGCGGCTCCCAGATCACGCGCCCTTCGACGCACTCCATCACATAAAACATCGTGCCCGCGATGCCTTCGTCCTCGCACAGCACGTAAGGCTTCGGCACCGGAAAGCCGGTCGGGTGCAGCGCCTTGATGATCCTGAATTCGCGATCGACCGCATGCGCCGACGGCAGCAGCTTCCCCGGCGGTTTGCGGCGCAGCACGTATTTCGTCTTCGGCGTGATCAGCTGGTAGGTCGGGTTCGATTGTCCGCCCTTGAATTGCCGGATCGTCAGCGGCCCTGCGAAGCCCGGAATGCGCTCGCTCAGATAGCGCTCAAGCTTCGCCGCATCCAGCGCGTGCTGGGGCGCCACATCCTTGGTGCCGCTGAACTGTTCCTGGCGCGATGGCTGAGACATCTCCGACCCTCAAATGTTCTTGGTTAGCGCAATTCATAGCCGATCCTGAAGGGGAGGGAAGGCCCGCCTTCGCCAAGGCTTCGGCGGGGCACGGCGTGCCTGGCCCGTCGTAGCTTTAGCGGAGACGGCCGACGGCCCGCCACCCGATGTCGCGGCGGCAAAACCCTTCCGGCCAATCGATCAAGTCGACGGCGCGATAGGCCCGCGCCTGAGCCTCCGCGACGTTGCGCCCGCGCGCCGTAACGTTCAACACGCGCCCGCCGTTGGCGACGATCTGGCCGTCCTTGACTGCCGTACCGGCATGGAAGACCTCGACGCCCTCGACCTGCGCCGCGCGATCAAGGCCCCGAATGACGGTTCCCTTGAGCGGCGTCCCCGGATACCCCTTCGCCGCCACGACCACGGTCAGCGCCGCATCGTCGTGCCAGCGCACATCCATGGTCTTGAGCGCCCCGTCCGCGACCCCCAGCATGAGCGCAACGATGTCCGACTTCAGCCGCATCATCAGCACTTGGGCTTCCGGATCGCCGAACCGCGCATTGTATTCGATGAGCTTCGGCCCATCCTTCGTCAGCATCAGCCCTGCAAACAGCACGCCCTTGTAGGATCGTCCGCGCGCCTTCATTGCGCGCACGGTCGGCTGGATGATGCGCTCCAACACCTCGCGCTCGAGCGCGGGCGTCAACACGCTCGCCGGAGAGTACGCACCCATGCCGCCTGTGTTCGGCCCCACATCCCCGTCGCCGACGCGCTTGTGATCCTGCGCAGTCGCGAGCGGCAACACATTCTCGCCGTCGATAAGCGCGAAATAGCTGACCTCTTCGCCTTCGAGAAATTCTTCGATGACGACGTCCTGACCCGACGCGCCGAACGTGCCGGAGAACATCGCATCGATCGCGGCAGAAGCTTCCGCGCGCGTCGAGGCGATGATCACGCCTTTTCCGAGCGCCAGCCCATCCGCCTTGATCACGACGGGCAGCGGGTGATCGGAAGCGTAATCCTTCGCCGACGCTGCATCACGGAAACGGCGAAAGCGCGCGGTCGGAATGCCCTCCGCCGCGCACAATTCCTTGGCGAACCCCTTCGACCACTCAAGCTCGGCCGCCGCTTTGGTCGGCCCAAAGTGCTTGACCCCCGCGTCGGCGAGCCGATCCGCGAGCCCGCCCGCAAGCGGATTGTCGGGCCCGATCACGACGAAATCGATCGCCCGCTCGCGCGCGAACGCGACGATGCGATCAAAGTCCATGGCGTCGATGGCGACGCACTCCGCCACCTGCGCAATCCCGCCATTCCCCGGCGCGCAATAGAGCTCGTCGCAAAGCGGCGAAGCGGCAATCGCCCAGCACAGCGCATGCTCGCGCCCGCCCGATCCGATAACCAGAATTTTCATGTGGGGCTTCCGCAAAAGATCGGCTGCCAACGAAACGCGCGGCCTTGTAACATGGCCCCCGCATGAGTGAAACGGATTCGCCCCCCCTGATCTCCGCAGCCGAACCGCGTGCCGCGAACGCGCCGGAATACTCGGTCGGCGAGCTCTCCATGGCCGTCAAGAAGATGGTCGAGGACGGCTTTGCCTTCGTGCGCGTGCGCGGCGAGTTGTCGGGCGTCAAGCGTCACTCGAGCGGTCACATCTATCTCGACCTGAAGGACGAGAACGCGAGCCTCGCCGGCGTCATCTGGGGCC
>JBGOVA010000227.1:0-6260 GCA_041477875.1 Micropepsaceae bacterium
ACCAACGGCGCCAAGCAGGCCGGCGAAAGCAAGATTGAACTCTTCGACGCGGGCTGCGTGATCTTCGAGAATTGGAAAAGCGCAGGCGGCGGCTCAGGCCATTCGATCAACGTCTACGACCAAGCCGACGGCAAATGGCACCAGACCTGGGTCGACGCGACTGGCGATCAGGTCCACTACATCGGCGAATTCAAAAGCGGCAAACTCGAATTCCGCGCCGACGACATCGCGACGCCGCAAAAGCAGAACGTAATCCTGACCATGACCTTCGAGCCGCGCCCCGACGGCACGGTCCGCCAGTCCGGCACACTGTCCGCCGACGGCGGCAAGACCTTCACGCCGGCGTTCGATTTGATCTACACGCGGAAGAAATAGCGGCGACGGACGACGTCTTCGCGTCCGTTAAAAGCGCATGTCCCATCAACATCGCAGCGCGCCCACTTCACCCCTCGCCCTTCCTCAGGAAGGGAGAGGGGCCGGGGGTGAGGGTCGGCAGCCGCGCCGCTCCGCGCTGAACGAGATTGCGCCGCCCATAAGGCCAACGGCAAACCCACTCACATCGCGCAACGCCCGACCCTCACCCCCATCCCCTCTCCCTTCCCGAAGTGGGAAGGGCGAGGGGCGTGGTCGGTGTGCTGCGCCGACGCGATTCCGAAAAGTCTGGTCGGCCAGCTGATCTACCCGTTCCGGCGCAAACGCGTCGCCTAGTCCGTCGCCCCCCTGCGATCTTCTGAAAGCGCGTCACGGCGTGTCCTTCGATGCCAGCGCGGCGCGATAGTGCTCAGCGTCTCCCTGGGAGAAACAGCAAAACACAATCCGCTGGGGAATCGCAGTGCTCCGAAGATGCGAAAGCGCGGTCTCCACCGCGACCACGCTCGCGCGCTTGATCGGAATGCCGTAGACGCCTGTGCCGAGGCTCGGGAACGCAATCGACGTCATGCCGTGTTGCACCGCGAGCGTCAGGCTGTTGCGATAGCAATTCGCAAGCAAGCGCCACACGTCCGCTTCCTTGTGTTGCGCATAGACGGGCGCGACAGTGTGTATGACGAGCCGCGCTTTCAGCCTGAAGGCGGGTGTGACGACAGCCTCGCCCGTCGGGCACCGCCCGATCGCCATCATCGCCTTGCCGAGCTCCGGCCCCGCCGCCTTGTTGATCGCGCCGTCGACCCCGCCGCCCGGTATCAGCCGGCTGTTCGCCGCATTGACGATCGCATCGACGTCGAGCGTGGTGATGTCCGCTTGGACGACGTCGATCCGCGACCCTATGGTCATGTGCGCGCTCCGCTGCTCGCTCCTGGTGCTGGCATCGTATCGCACGCGCAGCGACCGATCACTCCATGGAGCACCTAAGTAGGGAGTCCTCAAGGAGAGGCGCCGCCACGGGGATCACGAGGGCGTGCCCTGGCCGCGGTCTGTAACAAAAAGTCAACCGAAAGAAAGAGAAGATATTGCTCTTGTAAATGTCCGTAATTTAAGATGGACCAAGGTGTTATGAAAAAAAGTATGAGTAACAGCAAAAAGAAAAAGCAAAAGAACCCGCCGGGCGCGAAGGGAGGGACTTCAATGGCAGTCGGGCACAAGGTGCTGTTTGCAACCAACCGCAAGCAGTTGGCGACAAGCGGCAATCTTCCGGTGTTCAGCGACAAACCTGCGGCGCAGAGTCCTGAAGGTCTCATTTGCGCGACGGCCACGGTTGAGGGGACCGACATTTCGAAACCGCCGAGCGGCGTCATTACGGCGATGAGCAAGCTCTACTCCACCGCCTTCGCGGTCGAGGATTTGGCGCCGATCTTGGCCTCGAAGAACGACATCCTCGTTTTCATTCATGGCGCCGCGAACACCTTTGAAGATTCGATCAAGCGCGCGGCATACAATCAGCAATGGTTGGCCGCCGCGAACTTGAGCGGCGTGAACAGCAATTTCGACATCATCACCTTCAGCTGGCCGGGCACGGACTACGACTACTGGAACCCGATAGGCGACTTTTTCGACTATCGGCACGATCAGCACTCGGCCGAACACAGCGCGTATCACCTGTGCCTGTTCTTCCATCAGCTTTTTCGGCTACGCCAAAGCATCGGTACGCGCCGCATGTGCCTGCTCTGTCACAGCATGGGCAACTACGCGTTTGCGGGGGCCGTTGAGCAATGGTTCCGTGATCCGGCTGTGGCGGCGCAGCCTTTGTTTGATGAAGTCGTGCTCGCCGCCGCCGATGAGACTGCGAGAACGTTCAAGATGCCCAACGGCGGGCGGCTCTCCAACCTCCGCCGTCTCGCGCGCGAGATTACGGTGTACTTCAACAACGACGACATGATGATGGACCTTAGCCACATGGTCAACGACGGTGGCTATCGGCTGGGTTACGACGGCCCGCCGAACACGAGCGATCTGAACTTCTTCCCGGTCAAGATTTACGAGTTCGTCGATTGCACCGGCGTGAATGACTTCATTACCGACGAATTCGATAACTCGCACCAATACTATCGTGCGTCGCCGACGGTCCGGGCCGATATCGCGCAGGGTTTGGCCGGCCTTGTTCCAAAAAGGCCGAAATACGACGCAAAGTTCAACTGCTACCTGCTGTTTCCCAACGCGCCCAAGTAAGCGGCCCGCCTGATTTGGGCTGGCGCGCGGAGAGACTGGCCGCGCCGCCTCAGACGTCGATGTCCTTCGCGAACTGCGCGTGTTCCTGGATGTACTGGAAGCGCAGCTCAGGCTTCTTGCCCATCAGCCGTTCGACGAGGTCGCTGGTTTCCTCGCGGTCGTCGTCGGCAATGACCACTTTGAGCAGCGTGCGCATGCCGGGCTTCATCGTCGTTTCCTTGAGCTGCGCCGGCATCATTTCGCCGAGGCCCTTGAAGCGGCCGATTTCGACCTTCGCGTTCGCCTTGAATTCGCTCTTGATGAGCTGATCGCGATGCGCGTCGTCGCGCGCGTAGACGCTCTTGCCGCCGTGGCTCAAGCGATAGAGCGGCGGCATCGCGAGATAGAGATGCCCGTTGTCGATCAGCGCCGGCAGCTCGCGATAGAAGAACGTGACGAGCAGCGACGCGATATGCGCGCCGTCGACGTCGGCGTCCGTCATGATGATGACCTTGTCGTAGCGCAGATCGGACTCGCGAAACCGGTCGCCGGTGCCGCAGCCTAGGGCCTGGATCAGATCTGCGAGTTCCTGGTTGCCGGCAAGCTTGCCCGCCGCCGCACTGGCAACGTTTAGAATTTTACCGCGCAACGGCAGCACGGCCTGGGTGTTGCGATCGCGCGCCTGTTTCGCCGACCCGCCGGCCGAGTCGCCTTCGACCAAGAACAGCTCTGTGTCGTCCGAAGACCCCGACGCGCAATCGGCAAGCTTGCCGGGCAGGCGCAGTTTGCGCGTCGCGCTCTGGCGGCTGACCTCTTTTTCTTGGCGGCGGCGAATGCGCTCTTCGGCCTGCTCGATCACGAAGGCGATCAACCGGTTCGCATCGACGGGCGAATCCGCCAGCCAGTGATCGAGATGGTCCTTGATCACGCCTTCGACGAGGCGCTGCGCCTCCAGGCTCGACAGCTTGTCTTTCGTCTGCCCTTGAAATTGCGGATCGCGGATGAAGATCGAAAGCATCGCCTGCGCCTGCGACATCACATCGTCGGCCGTGATCTGCGGCGCCTTGCGATTGTTGGTGAGTTCGCCGTAAGCACGCAGCGACCGCGCCATCGCCGTGCGCAGGCCTGCGTCGTGCGTCCCGCCCTGCGGCGTGGGGATCGTGTTGCAATAGGAACTGGTGAGCGGGTCGAGCGCCGGCGACCACGTGACCGCCCACTCGACGATGCCTTTGCCCTCCTTCGATTCAATGCGGCCGGCAAACGGACGGGGCGTCACGGTCGTCGCTTTGCCGATCGTGCTTTCGAGATAGTCGCTGAGGCCGCCCGGGAAATGCAGGATCTCTTCCACGGGCGTCGTGTCGTTGGCGTGGATCAACTCCGCCGCGCACGACCAGCGGATCTCGACGCCGCGGAACAAATACGCCTTCGACCGCGCCATACGATAAAGCCGCGCCGGCTTGAAATGCGCATCGGGCCCGAAGATTTTCACGTCGGGCTTGAAGCGCACCGTCGTACCGCGCCGGTTGTGCACGGAGCCCAGGTCTTTGAGCTTCGTGACCGGAGCCCCGCGCTCGTATTTTTGGCTCCACAAATTTCGGTCCCGCGCGACCTCGACTTCAAACCACTCCGACAACGCATTCACGACCGACGCGCCGACGCCGTGCAGCCCGCCGCTGGTCTCATAGGCGCCCGCCTCAAACTTGGCGCCCGAATGCAGCGTCGTCATGATGACTTCGAGGGCCGATTTCGGCTTGAACTTGGGATGCGGATCGACCGGAATGCCGCGCCCGTTGTCGCGCACCGTCAGAACGTTGCCGGCCGCAAGCTCGATCTCGATGCGGCTCGCGTGTCCCGCGACGGCCTCGTCCATCGCATTGTCGATGATTTCGGCGGCGAGATGATGCAACGCGCGCTCGTCCGTGCCGCCGATATACATGCCCGGCCGCCGGCGGACGGGCTCCAGCCCCTCAAGAACCTCGATGTCCTTGGCGGAATAGCCGCGCGAACTGGTGTCACGGCCGTCGCTGTCAAAGAGATCGGATTTGGCGGCAGGTTTGGCCATCGAAACGCTCGCACTGGTTCAAGGGATTCGGCGGGGAATATAGCCGTTTGCTTGACCGAACAAGCATGCGCGCTCGCCACAATACACACCTTGCTCCCGGCGGCCGCGTCGGTCATTTTGGCGGTATCGCGCCATTGCACCTATCCGGAACCCGCACTTCCAATGACCACACTCCAGGAGCAATTGCGCTTGCCTTGCGGGCAAGTGCTGTCGAACCGCCTTGCCAAAGCGGCCATGACCGAAGGGCTCGCCGACCCGCTCAACCGCGCGACCGAACGCCATGTGAAGCTTTACAGCCGATGGGCCAAAGGCGGCGTCGGCCTCATCCTGACCGGCAACATCCAGATCGACCGGCGCCACTTGGAACGCCCCGGCAACGTTGCGATCGAAGGTGTGCAGTCGCCGGAACAGATGGCCGCGCTCAAAGCCTGGATCACGGCCGCCAAGTCCGGCGGCGCCCAGGTCTGGGCGCAGATTTCGCACGCCGGGCGCCAAACGCCCAAGGCCGTGAACCCCACGCCCTTGGCGCCCTCCGCCGTGAAGCTCGCGCTGCCCGGCGGCCAGTTCGGCGAGCCGCGCGCGCTCACGGCCGGCGAGATCAGCGACATCGTCAGGCGTTTCGCGCACGCCTCCGCCGTCGCGCGCGAAGCCGGGTTCACCGGTGTGCAAATCCATTCCGCGCACGGCTACCTGTTGTCGGAATTCTTGAGTCCGCGCGTGAACCGGCGCACGGACGAATGGGGCGGTTCGCTCGAAAACCGCGCACGCCTCTTGCTCGAAACGATCAAGGCGGTGCGCGCCAAGACCGGGGCCGACTTCGCGATATCGGTGAAGCTCAACTCCGCCGACTTCCAGAAAGGCGGCTTCACCAACGAGGAATGCCTGAAGGTCGTGGAATGGCTCAACGGCGCCGGCATCGACCTGCTCGAAATCTCCGGCGGGACCTACGAACAGCCGAAGATGGCAGGCCTCGACGGGCTCGAGCCCGCGTTCGGCGAGACGGTCCGCGATACCACACGCGCGCGCGAAGCCTATTTCATCGACTATGCCGTCGCGATCGCCAAGGTCGCGCGCATGCCGCTGATGGTCACCGGCGGATTCCGCACCCGCGCCGGAATGGAAGAGCCGCTGGCCTCCGGCGCCACGCATATGATCGGCCTCGCGCGTCCACTGTGCGGCGATCCGCTGGCGGCCAACCGTTTGCTCAACGGCGAAATTCAATCGCTACCCGCATACGAAAAGACGCTCCGCCTCGGACCCGGTTGGCTCGGACCTCATTCGCCGCTGACGATCTTCAAGATGATCAACGGCTGGGGCGCGCAAGGTTGGTACTGCCTTCAACTGATCCGCATGGGTGATGGTCTTGATCCGGATTTGCGCATGTCCGTGATGCAAGCCTTTCTTGGATACGCCCGAAACGAAGCCGCGGCGGCCAAAGCGTTAAGCCGCGTCTAAAACGCGAGTGAAGTACGCGGCGTAAGATTGTCTCAAAATATTGTCGGCAGCCTAGCGATCACGACAGGGAAAATGGAACCATCAATTCAAATCTAAGCGTCGCGAGATGAACGGTCATTCATATCGCATCGCATCTTGTTGTTTTGTCCCCTGATGCAGC
>JBGOVA010000270.1:0-4855 GCA_041477875.1 Micropepsaceae bacterium
ACGGGCTCATCGGAGGCTCGTGCATGCCGCCGAGGAGGCCCTTCGGCGGGCGGCGGCGCAGCAGAATCTCGTCCCTCTGCGAGATCAGGACGAACGCGGCGCCCCGCTTCAGCGGGCGGTCGGGTTTCGCGTCGCGCGCGGGCAGGCTTGCGGCGATGCCCATCGCGTGGGCGACGCAATCCTCCGTCCACGGACAGCTGCCGCAGGCCGGCGATTTCGGGGTGCATATCGTGGCGCCCAGATCCATCATCGCTTGCGCGAAGTCGCCGGCGCCCTTCTCGGGCGCGAGGCTCTCGGCAATCGCTTTCAGTTCCACCTTGGCGCCGGGGAGCGGCGTCGTCACGGCGAACAGGCGTGCCAGAACGCGCTCGATATTGCCGTCGACGGGCGCCGTGTGTTTGTCGAAAGCGATCGCGGCGATGGCGGCGGCCGTGTAGGGACCGATCCCGGGCAAATCGCGCAGCGCGGCTTCGTCGGGCGGGAGGCGGCCAGCGTGGCGCGACGCGACGGCTTGCGCGCAGGCGTGGAGGTTGCGGGCGCGGCTGTAGTAGCCGAGGCCCGCCCACGCGGACATCACCTCCTCGACCGGCGCGGCGGCAAGCGCGCTCATCGTCGGCCAGTGCTTGAGAAACGTGTGGAAATAGGGCCCGACGGCCGCAACCGTCGTTTGTTGCAGCATGATTTCCGACAGCCAAACGCGGTAGGGATCGGGCGTTTCGCCAGGCAATGCCCGCCACGGCAGGCGGCGGCGGTTCGTGTCGTACCAATGAAGCAGGCGCTTCACGAGCGCCCCACGCTTTTGCGGCGACGTCCCGCGCGCGGTAGTGTGTGAGCGAGTTTTCGAGGTGGCCATGTCAGTCAAAGATCGCAAGCGCGGCCCGCGGCCCTTCGCGCAGGAGGCCACAGGTCTTCTCAATCGCCATCTCGGCGCGCGCGGATTTGCGCAGATCGAACTCGTGACGCGATGGTCCGAAATCGCGGGACGTGAGCTTTCCGAGCATTGCTTTCCCTATCGCCTGTCCGCGGGCGGCGCCAGTGCGTCCACGTTGACGCTTGTCGCCGACGATCGCGCGGCCTTGGAACTGCAGCATCAAGCGCCGAAACTGATCGACAAGATCAACGCCTATTTCGGGCGCACGGCGGTCAGCAAAATCAAAGTGGTAGCCGGGGACATTCCGAAAGCACATGCGGCGCGGGTGCGGCCCCGCGCGCTGACGGCGGCGGAAGAGGCCGATTTGGACCGGCGCGTGCGTGAAGTCGAGGATCCGAATTTGCGCGACGCTTTGGCGCGACTCGGGCGCCACGCCTTGGCCGAAAGCCGTAAACCGCCGGTTTACAAGCGTTGAGAAGCGCGGCCGAAGCACCCTATATTCGTGCCGCGTTTGGTGCTTCGCGGGGGTTCGCGTGAAAATCGACACACGGTATTTGGTCGCCGGAGGCGTTGCGGTCCTCGTCCTGCTGGCCGGCCTTGCGTATTGGATTTGGGGCCGCGGCTCGGGCGAAACGCCGGTGGCCGCGGGCGAATGCAAGCCCAAGGAAACGTTCGAAGTCACGGCCGCCGACTACACCCTCGGCAAGGCGGATGCGCCCCTCACCGTCATCGAATATGCCTCGATGACCTGCCCACACTGCGCGCGGTTCACGCGCGACGTCTTTCCACTGTTCAAGGAGAACTACGTCGACAAGGGCTACGTGCGGTACGTGTTCCGCGAGTTCCCCCTCGACCGCGTCGCGCTCGCGGCCTCGGTCGTCGGGCGCTGCCTGCAGCGTGACGCTTATCTTCCCTATGTCGAGCTGATGTACGGCGAAATCGAGAACTGGGCCCGCCAAGACGATCCGCGCGCGGCCATCAAGGAGATGGCGCGACGGGCCGGGATGTCGGGCGACGACTTCGAGAAGTGCATGTCCAAAGAGGACGACGCAAAAAAGATCGTCGCCGCGCAGGACGTGGCGGTCAAAGATTATTGCATCAACGGCACGCCCTACTTCCTCATGAACGGCAAGAAGCTCGCGAACGGCGAGATTGCGTGGAGCGAGCTTGACGAGAAGCTGCGCGCCGAGTTGAAGACCAAAGGCGTCACCGTGCCCGGCGCGCCGGCCGCGAGCACCGAGACGCCGCCGCCGGCGACTGAGGGCAGCACGCCTGCGCCGACAACCCCAACGCCGGCCGCTCCAGCGACGCCCGCCACAGGTGGCACCCCGAACCCGTGACGATGTTGGCCTCGACGTGAATGAGCGGCTGAACCCCCGGCCCAAAAAATCAGGAATGCCCCCGTGAAGTTCTCAAAACTTCGACTGACCGGATTCAAATCCTTCGTAGAGTCCACCGACCTGCCGATCGAGCAAGGCTTGACCGGCATCGTGGGACCCAACGGCTGCGGCAAATCGAATTTGCTCGAAGCGCTGCGCTGGGTGATGGGCGAGAACTCGGCCAAATCCATGCGCGGCGGCGCGATGGACGACGTCATCTTCGCCGGCACGAACAACAGGCCCAGCCGCAACACGGCGGAGGTCGCGCTCGTTATCGACAACGCGACGCGCTCGGCGCCCGCCTCCTACAACGAGCAGGAAGCGATCGAGATCAGCCGGCGGATCGAGCGCGAGATGGGCTCGATCTACAAGATCAACGGGCGCGATGCGCGCGCGCGCGACGTGCAGCTGTTCTTCGCCGACGTGTCGTCCGGTGCGCATTCGCCCGCCCTCGTGAAGCAGGGTCAGATCGGGCAGCTGATCAACGCGAAGCCGATCGCGCGCCGCGCGATCCTGGAAGAGGCCGCGGGTATTTCGGGGCTGCATGCGCGGCGCCACGAGGCGGAACTTAAGCTGAACGGGGCGCAGACGAACTTGTCGCGCGTCGCCGATGTGATCCAGGAAATCGAAGGCCAGCTCGCGAACCTGAGGCGCCAGGCGCGGCAGGCTGCGCGCTATCGCAATCTCTCGGGCCACATTCAGCGGGCGGAAGCGTTGGCGCTGTTCGTGCGCTGGCAGTTGGCCTCGACCGCGGCGGCGGCGGCCGAGGAAGAGCTTTCGCGCGTCCGCTCCCAAGTCGAAGAGATGACCCTGCGCGCGGCGCAGGCGTCGAACGCGGTGCTCGAGGCGGACGAGAAGCTTCCGCCCTTGCGCCAGGCGGCGGCGGAACGCAGCGCCGCGCTGCAGCGGCTGACGGCCGAGCGGCTGGCGCTCGACGGCGAAGAGGCGCGCGCGAAAGCTGCGGCCGAGCGCTTGAGTGCGCGGCTGGCGCAAATCGGTCAGGATCAGTCGCGGGAGACCGCGCGCGTGGACGATGCGCGCGGAATGATGGGCAAGCTCGACGAAGAGCGCGTCGCGCTCGAAGCCGCGGCCGCCGGCGAGGCGGAAGCGGCGGCGGAAGCGGCGCACGTGCTGAGCGTCGCCGAAGAGGCCATGCGCGAAACCGAGCGCGTGTCCGACCGGGCGACGGCGGAACTTGCGGAGGCGAAGGCGAAGCGCTCCGCGCTCGAGCGGCGGATCGAGGATGGGCGGCGCGGCGCGGCGCGGCTGCGCACCGAACTCGACAATATCGCGAGCGAGATCGAGCGTCTAGCGCGCGAGGCGGCGACGGCGCCGCTGGTCGAGGAGGCGGCGCTGCGCGTGACCGCCGCGATCACGGCTCTGGAATCGTCGAAGGCGACGCACGCGCATTCGGAAGACGCGTTGCGCGCGGCGCGCGATGCGGAGACCGCGAAGAAGCAATCGGTCGAAACGTCGGAGCGCGATCTCGAGAAACTCAAGGCGGAAGCGCGTGCGCTCAAGGAATTGCTGTCGGCCGGGGTCGGCGAGGGCTGGGTTCCGGTCATCGACCTCGTCCACGTGACGCCGGGTTACGAGGCGGCGTTGGGGGCGGCGCTCGGCGAAGATCTCAACGTGCCGATCGACGAGAGCGCGCCGATGCATTGGCGCGCCCTGCCCGAACTCGCGGCGGCGCCGTCGATGCCGGGCGGCCAGCCGCTCGCGGAACTCGTTCAGGCACCCGACGCGCTGTCGCGCCTGCTGTCGCAAATCAGCGTCGTCGAGCGCGATCAAGGCCGCGCGCTGCAGAACCAGCTTGCGGTGGGGCAAGTGCTGGTCAGCCGCGAAGGCGATCTGTGGCGCTGGGATGGTTTCACGGCGACGGCCGAGGCCGAGACGGCGGCGGCCGTGCGGCTGCGCCAGCGCAATCGGCTCGCCGACCTCGAAGGCACGATCGCCGCGGCGGAAGCGCATGTGAGCGAGATCCGCTCCGTCTGGCAGGACGCGCGCGAGGCGCGCGAGGCAGCGGAGATGACGGAGCGCGCCGTGCGCAACGCGTGGCGTCAGGCGGAGGCCGAGGGCGGCGCGGCACGCGCGGCGCTGGCCGATGCGGAGAAGCGTCACGCGCAGACGGCGGCGCGCACGCAATCGCTCAACGAGCGGCACGAATCGCTGAGTACGGACGAGCGCGAGGCGCAGGCGTTGACCGTTCAGTTGGCGTCGGACCTTGAGGCCCTGGTGCCGCTTGCCGAATTCGAGACGCGCCTTGGTGTGGCCAAGGAAGAACTGACGGGAACGCGCGCGACCTATGCGAGCGCGAAGGCGCGCCATGAGGGCGTGGAGCGCGAGGCACGCGCGCGTCAGCAGCGTCTGCAAGCGATCGCGGCGGACATCGATGCGTGGAACGCGCGCATTTCGACCGCGACGGCGCAGATCGAGGCGCTGAGCGCACGCGAGACTGAGGCTCGCGGCGAGCTTGCGGCGCTCGAGCACATTCCGGCGGAGATCGCGGAGAAGCGCGCGCGGCTGCTCGATCTGCTGTCGGAGGCCGAGACCGCCCGCAAGGCTGCTGCGGATGCGCTGGCGCAGGCCGAGAACGCGGTCAAAG
>JBGOVA010000173.1:0-9800 GCA_041477875.1 Micropepsaceae bacterium
ACCGCGAACGCCGCACCGCCAAGTGCGAGCAACTCTAAGCCCCGACGAATCCATGTGACCGGGCGGGCGCGGTTCGGCTAAGCTTGCGCCCAGCACCATCGAAGAAGATCACACCATGACCCGATTGAGCCGGATTGCGCTGCTGGCGCTTGTTCTTTTTCTGCCCGTGATCGCTTCCGCGAAAACCAAAGCGCCCGCGCCCAAGCCCTTGAAAGTCACGTTCGTGACCGACTGGAAAGCGCAAGCCGAGCACGGCGGCTTCTACCAAGCGATCGCGACCGGCCTCTACGCGAAGGCGGGCCTCGACGTCACGATCAAGCAAGGCGGCCCGTCGGTGAACACGCCGCAGCTGATTGCGGCAGGCGCCGTCGATTTCGCCATGGGGTCGAACCATTTCCAGCCGCTGAACCTCATCGCCGCCGGCGCCGATGCGGTCGCCGTCGCCGCGATCTTCCAAAAGGATCCTCAGGTTCTGATCACGCACCCGCGCGACGACATCAAGTCGATCGCCGACATGAAGGGCAAACCGATCATGGTCTCCGACGCCACCGTGTCGACATGGTGGGTCTGGGCCAAAGCACGCTACGGCTTCACCGACACGCAGATTCGCAAATACACCTTCAACCTGGCGCCGTTCCTGACCGACAAGAATGCCATTCAGCAAGGCTACGTCTCGTCCGAGCCCTACACGATCGAGACGCAAGGCAAGATCAAGCCGAACGTCTTCCTGCTCGCCGACTACGGCTATCCGGGCTACTCGAACTTCATCCTGGCGCGCGGAATAGACGTGCGCGACCGGCCGAAGATCGTGCAAGCGTTCGTCAACGCCTCGATCGACGGCTGGGCGAGCTATCTGACCGGCGACCCGAAACCCGCGAACGATTTGATCAAGCGCGACAATCCCGAAATGACCGACGACATCATCGCCCAAGCGATCGTGCAGTTCAAAACGCGGGGCATGATCCAAGGCGGCGACGCCGCAAAACTCGGCATCGGCGCGATGACCGACGCGCGCTGGAAGACGTTCATCGACCTGATGACCGCGAACAAGGTTTACGACAAGGACCTCGACTACAAGAAGGCCTACACGCTCGCCTTCGTCGACAAGGGCCGCGGCGCCGTGAAGCCGCCGGAAAAGAAAACGAACTGACGGCTGCGGAAACTCTCGTTGCTGCTCGCCTTCGATCACGTCACCAAGCGCTTTCCGAACGGCGTGCTCGCGCTTGAGAGCACAACGTTCAGCGTCGCGGCGGGGGAGTTCCTGTCGCTCGTCGGTCCCTCCGGCTGCGGCAAGAGCACAGCCTTGCGCCTTATCGCGGGCCTATCGCAACCCAACGCCGGCGCGATCAAGTGGACGGGAGAGCCGCCGGCGCTCGGCTTCGTCTTTCAAGATGCGGCCCTGCTGCCATGGGCAAACGTCGAGAAGAACGTGCGCTTGCCGCTCGAACTCGAAGGCCGCGACGAAGGCGCCATCAAAAGACGAACCGCCGAAACGCTTGAACTTGTGGGCCTCGCCTCCTTCGCGACGTCTTACCCGCGCGAACTTTCCGGCGGCATGCGAATGCGCGTCTCGATCGCGCGTGCGCTCGCACCCGAGCCTTCCGTCTTGCTTATGGATGAACCGTTCGCGGCACTCGACGAACTGACGCGCGAACGCCTCAACGACGATCTGCGCGACCTCTGGGCGGCAAAGGGCCTGACCATCATCTTCGTCACGCACTCGATCTACGAAAGCGTCTATCTCTCCTCGCGCATCCTCGTGATGAGTCCGCGCCCGGGCCGCGTCGTCGCCGATCTTGCAACGAGCGAACCCACCGCGCGCGACCCGGATTTCCGCATGACGGCAATTTACGGCGACCGCTGCCGCGAAGTCCGCGCGGCGCTCAAGCAAGGCGGCACGCAATGACCCGAGAGCACCTTCTGGCCTACGCGCTTCCGGCGCTCGTCGCGGCCCTCGTCATTGGATTCTGGGAATGGGCGGTGCATTTCTTCAGCATCGAGATATTCGTCTTGCCCGCGCCGTCCGTGATCGCGCAAGCGTTCGTGACCGAATGGCCGTCGCTCTTTGAGTCGGCGCTTGTCACGCTGCGCATCACTCTTGAGGCTTTTGTGCTGGCGCTCGTCGGCGGCGTGGCGCTGGCGGTTCTATTCGCGCAGAGCCGCATCGTCGAACGCGCCCTCTTTCCCTACGCCGTCATTCTCCAAGTAACGCCCATCGTCGCCATAGCCCCGCTGATCCTAATCTGGGTCCACGTCGAGAACGCGGAACTCGCGGTGCTGATCCTCGCGACGATCGTCGCCTTCTTCCCGATCTTGGCGAACACGACGCTGGGTTTGCGCTCGGCCGATCGCCAGCTTCACGAACTATTCGACCTCTACCGCGCCTCGGGCCTGCAAAGACTGCTGCGCCTGCAATTCCCTGCAGCCCTGCCCTACCTGCTCGCCGGCATGCGCATCGCCGGCGGCCTCGCTCTGGTGGGGACCGTCGTCGCAGAATTCGCCGCAGGTTTGGGTGGCACGACCGGCCTCGCCTGGCTCATCGTCGAAGCGGGCAACCGCCTGCACATAGCCAAGATGTTTGCGGCTCTGGCCCTTCTCTCCATCATCGGGATCGCAATTTACGCGGGCCTCTCCCTGCTCGAATGGCAGGCCCTCAAACGCTGGCACGAAAGCGCCCGTCCAAAGGAATAATACGTTATAATAATGTGATTAAAGATATTTCACGCGTAATATTGACAAAATAGCGCAAGAACACCATCCTAGGTGGGGTAAGGATGGTGCGGAATGCCCCAGGTTTTGACCGCAAATCGCCTGAGCGACGGTGAGGTCGTCTACCTCGCGGCCGATGGCGCATGGGTCGAGGACCTGGACGCAGCCTCGACCCTAGTGACCAAAGCGGACGGCGAAGCCGCCCTCGCGACGGGCGCCGAGGCCGAACAAAACCAACAGGTCGTCCAGGCCTATCTCTTCGACGTCGTCGACGCCCTCGCCCCGCTCCGCCCCATCAAGAAGCGCGAGATCATCCGTGCCGCCGGTCCGACCGTGCGCACCGACCTCGGCAAGCAGGCCCGCGTGTAATGTACCGCTACGACGAATTCGACCAGAAGCTCGTCGACGAGCGCGTTGAGCAATTCCGCGGCCAGGTCGCGCGCCGCCTCTCGGGCGAACTCACCGAAGACCAGTTCAAGCCGCTGCGCCTGATGAACGGCCTCTATCTGCAGCTGCACGCCTACATGCTGCGCGTGGCAATTCCCTATGGAACGCTCTCATCGCGCCAATTGCGCATGCTCGCCCACATCGCCCGCAAGTACGACAAGGGCTACGGCCATTTCACGACGCGCCAGAACATCCAATACAACTGGCCCAAGCTCGCCGACATCCCCGACGTCCTGGCCGACCTCGCAATGGTCGAGATGCACGCGATCCAGACCAGCGGCAACTGCATCCGCAACGTGACATCGGACCATTTCGCCGGCGCCTCGGCTGACGAAGTCGACGACCCGCGCGTGTGGTCGGAAATCATTCGCCAGTGGTCGACCTTCCACCCCGAATTCTCGTTCCTGCCGCGCAAGTTCAAAATCGCGGTGACCGCGGCGCCCAAAGACCGCGCCGCGATCAAGGTGCACGATATCGGCATCGTCATCCGCCGCGATGCGTCGAGTACGCTCGGTTTCGACGTTTATGTGGGCGGCGGCCAGGGCCGCACACCGTTCGTCGGCCACTTGATCGGCGAGAGCATTGCAGCCGGCGATCTTCTCGCCTATCTCGAAGCGACGATGCGCGTCTACAATCAGTACGGCCGGCGCGACAATCTCTACAAATCGCGCATCAAAATTCTGGTCCATCAGATCGGCGCGGACGAAATGCGCCGCCAAGTCGGCGTCGAATTCGCGGAAATCAAATCGCACGGCGCGCTTGCTCTGCCGCAAGCCGAGATCGATCGCATCCAGGCCTATTTCGCGGCCCCCGCGTTCGAAAAGCTCTCCGACGAAACCGCGCTGCTCGCAAGCCGGAAGAAACAGAGCAAGGCCTTCGCTGCCTGGCACGACACCAACGTCGCCAAGCACAAGGTTGCGGGCTACGCGATCGCCACGATTTCACTGAAACCCATCGGCGGCGTGCCGGGCGACGCCAGCGCCGATCAGATGGACATCGTCGCCGACCTCGCCGAACGCCTGAGTTTCGACGAAATCCGCGTCAGCCACGAACAGAATCTCGTGCTCGCCCATGTGCGCCAGCGTGACCTCTTCGACGTCTGGCAGAAGCTCGACGAAGCGGGCCTCGCGACTGCGAATTATGGCTTGATCTCCGACATCATCGCCTGCCCCGGCCTCGACTATTGCGATCTCGCCAACGCGCGTTCGATCAACGTGGCGCAAGCCGTCAGCAAGCGCTTTGCCGACCTCGACCGCCAGCGCAACATCGGCGAACTGAAGTTGAAAATCTCCGGCTGCATCAACGCCTGCGGCCATCACCACGTCGGGCATATCGGCGTCTTGGGCGTCGATAAGAAGGGCGTCGAATATTACCAGATCACGCTCGGCGGCTCCGGCGACGAGACCGCCTCGATCGGCGACATCATCGGCCCGGCCTTTGCAGAGAACGAGGTCGCCGACGCCGTCGAAACATTGGTCGACACTTATTTAGGCCTGCGCCAGCAAGGCGAACGTTTTTTGGACACATACCGCCGCCTCGGCATTCAGCCGTTCCGGGAGAAACTCTATGCCGCTCATTAAAAACAACGAATTCGTCGACAGCCCGTTCAAACATATGGCCGACGGAGAGGCGTTGCCCGAAGGCAGCATTATCGTTTCCCTGAAGCGCTGGCAGGCGGAGCGCGACGCCCTCATGTCGCGCAACGCGCCGCTCGGCGTGCGCCTGACTGCCGATCAATCGCCCGACGCCCTCGGCGCCGATATCCACCACTTCGCGCTGATCGAACTCGAATTCCCGAAATTCCGCGACGGCCGCGGCTATTCTTGGGCGCGCCTCCTGCGCCAGCGCCTAGCCTACAAGGGCGAGATCCGCGCCGTGGGCGACGTCCTGCGCGACCAGTGGCTCTTCATGAGCCGCTGCGGCATCGACGCTTTCGAAGTCCACCCCGGCACGCGCCTCGAAGACTTCCGCGCCGCGCTCAGCGAACAGACAGTCTTCTACCAGCCGGCGTCCGACCGCGTGCGCAACGTCCTCGAGCTGCGCCACCAAGTGCGCTCACGCAGCGAGCGGACTCTCGTCGCCGCGGAGTGACCGCTCCGGCGGGAAGTGCAGCGACACGCTCGTCCCCTGCCCAGGCTCGCTTTCGAGCTGCAGCATGCCGCCGTGCAGTTCCATCAACGCGTTCACGATCGGCAGGCCCAACCCCGTGCCTTGGTGCTTGCGCACCTCGGCGTTCGTGGCCTGGCCATAGACGGCAAGCACCTTCGCGATCTCGTCTTTCGCAATGCCGATGCCGGTGTCGCGCACGTTGATGGCGATCCCGCCGTCGGCGAGCAGACCGGCGGTCACCGCAATCGCGCCCGAGCGCGGCGTGAACTTCATCGCGTTTGACAGCAGGTTGAGCAGCATCTGCACCGTCGCGCGCCGATCGGCGTTCAACAACGGCAATCCGTCTTCGACCAGCACAGTGACGTTGTGTCCGTCGGCGGCCGCGCGCTCGCCGGCCAGGCGCGTCGCCTCGTCGACGATATCGCCAACGCTGAGCGGCTCGCAATAAAGCTCCATCTTCCCGGCTTCGATCTTCGACAGGTCGAGAATATCGCCGATCAACGACAGCAGATGTGCGCCGCTCTGGTGGATGTGCTGCGCGTAATCGACATAGCGCGCTTCGCCCACGGGGCCGAACATTTCACGCTGGATGAGCTCCGAGAAACCCAGAATCGCGTTGAGCGGCGTACGCAATTCGTGGCTCATGGTCGCGAGGAACCGCGACTTCGCCGCGTTCGCCTCGACCGCGGCGGCGCGCGCCTGCTCGAGTTCCGCGACCTTCTCCGAAAGAGTTTGCGTGCGCTCGCCGATCAAGCGTTCGAGGTCGACATTCGTCCGCGCAAGTTGCGTCGCCACGCGCTCCGCCCGCTCGTGCGCCATGGAGAGATGCGCGACCATCATGCCCGTGAAGCATGAGAAAAACACAAGCGCGCCCACGACGATCGCGCTCGGACGCGGCAGCCAGCTGACGATCGCAAGCGGGCCGTGGATGGCCGAAACAAGGCCGAGCACGCTGAGCACGAGCACGCCGACCAAGGTGATACCAAGACGCATCGGGACTGGGCCTCTTTCTCTAAAGTCAGCCCCCGCAATTGAGCGCCGCGCGGAAATCCGCCGTCGCCCGTCCCCTGTGACGAACGCTACAGCCCGTCCGTCACCGCGAACCTAAGTTCACCACGCGCATTTGAGTCGTATTGCGCGGGTCAAGTTTGACCAACGCGCACGCATCAACTATCCACCCGGCCTTCCGGAGATCGGCTATCATCCGCCGCAGAACCCCAAGGCAAGGCAGAGCACATGTCGGCCTATGCGCAGCCATCGGGCAAACGAAACAAGCTTCCCCGCTTCACCTCGGTCGCAGACTTGGTCGCCAAGCTGCGCCCTGCGATGCCTGTCTATGCGCTGTTCCCGGACGCCTTCGCCAAGGCCGCAAAGACCTTCCTCGACGGGTTCCCGGGCGAGACGATGTACGCGGTCAAGGCAAACCACGCACTGCACGTTCTCGATCTGATCCACGATGGCGGTATCGATCATTTCGACGTTGCCTCGATCGCCGAGGTCAAGCTGGTCCACGAACGCTTCCCCGGCGCCAAGCAAAGCTTCATGGCGCCCGTGCGCATTCGCGGCACCGCGGGCGAGGCCTATCGCGCCCACGGCGTGCGCGACTTCGCGCTGGACAGCGAGGATGAGCTCGCGGCCGTTCTGCGCGAGACGGGCGCGGCGACGAATCCTGCCGCCGCACGCGACCTCACGCTCTATGTGCGCCTCCAAGTACCGGCGGACGGCGCCCTTCTCGAACTATCGAGCAAATTCGGCGTCAGCGTCAGCGCCGCCTCCGCGCTCTTGAAGGACATTGCGCGAGCCGGCGCAAAGCCGGCGCTGACGTTCCACGTCGGCTCGCAGTGCCTATTCCCGCGCTCCTACGCGACGGCGCTCAAGCGCTGCGCGGAGGTCCTGGCGCAATCCGGCGTCGAACTTGCGGCGCTCGATATCGGCGGCGGCTTTCCAGGCTACTACCTCAACGTCACTGTGCCGCCGCTTGGTGAGTTCTTCGCCGCGATCAAGGAAGGCCTCGCCGCGCTGAACCTGCCGAAGGGCTGTGCAATCCATTGCGAGCCCGGCCGCGCGCTCGTCGCCGACGGCCTTTCCGTCGTCACGCAAGTGTCGCTGCGCCGCGACCACACGCTCTTCATCAACGACGGCATCTACGGCAGCATGAGCGAATACGCGCTGAAGAACTGGCCCGTGCGCTATCCCTTGCGCGTGTACACGAGCGCGCCCGACGGCCGTATCGTCGAAAAGACCGGCCGGGTCGCGCCGTTCAAGGCGTTCGGCCCGACCTGCGACACGCTGGACGTCCTGCATTATCTCATCGACCTGCCCGACACCGTCGCCGCCGGCGATTGGATCGAGTTCCAGAAGCTCGGCGCCTATTCCTGTGCGCTCAGGACCGCATTCAATGGTTTCTATCCGGATACTTTCGTGGAAATAGCTTCAAGTTAGTTGTCGCCGGTGCCAGCGCGTTAGCCATTCTTCCTGACCGAAAATTTACGCGGCGCTCGCCATCATGACCCACGTTTCGGGGCGTCCCGGGCCAAGGTTTTGGCCAAGGTCAAGAGATTGGCAGGCAATGGTGGAAACCACGTCGCAATTGCAGCGTTTGATCGACCTCGCCAAAGAGCCGTCGAGCGACAAGCGGCGCGAGCTTTTGCGCGAAGTCACCGACGTCTTTCTCGACGCCGCACCGAGCTACAGCGATGCCGAACGCGACCACTTCGGCGCGATCTTGAGCCGCGTCGCAACCGACATGGACATCGCGGTCCGCAAGCAGCTCGCCAAGCAGTTTGCGAACGTGCCCTCCGCCCCCCACAGCTTGATTTGCCAGCTCGCCAACGATGAGTTCAGCGTCGCAAAGGACGTGCTTCTGAAAAGTACCGTGCTGCGCGACGCCGACCTGATCAAGATTGCCCAGACGAAAGGCCAAGACCAGATCGAGGCGATCGCCGGTCGCCACAGCGTTTCGGAAACCGTCTCCGACGTTGTCGTGGCGCGCGGCGACGACACGACCGTCCTGAAGCTCGTCACGAACGCAGGCGCCAAGGTCTCGCGCACGACGATGCAGCGCGTGGTCGAGCGCAGCGAAACCAACGAAGCGCTGCAGGCGCCGCTGGTCGCTCGCGCGGACCTGCCGCCCGACATGATGCAAGACATGTTCACCTTCGTGTCGACGGAACTGCGCACGAAGATCACGCAAAGACTCGACAGCCTACCCCCGGAAGTCATCGAGCAGGCGTTCAAGGAAGCCGAGCGCAGTTTCGCCGGCGAGATGCGCCAGTTCAAGGACGCTGACCGCAAGGCGATGGTCTATGTCAGCGAAATGGCGCGCCGCAAAGAGCTGAACGAAGCCCTGCTCCATCAACTCGTGCGCAACAACCAAACGGTCGAGTTCGTCCACGCCTTCGCCAAGTTGGCCGAGGTCGATGTCAAGACCGTGCGGCGCATCGTCAACGCGTGCAACGTCGAAGGCGTCGCGATCATCTGCAAGGCCGTCCGCTTCGACCGCTCGACCTTCTCCGCGATCGCCCACTTCCTCGACCAATCGGGGAAGCGCGACGCAAAGTCGAACCAGGACCTGGTCGGCCTCTACGACCAAGTGACCGCCGAGGCGGCTCAACGCGTGATGCGCTTCTGGCGCGTGCGCAAGGAAGCAACCGAAAGCGCGCCACTCGCGCAGGTGGGCTGATCGGGCGGCTAGTGCCTTCTCTCACGCGTCGCGGTGAACTTGATCTTCGGCCACTTCTCGGCCGTGTAGCGAAGCTCCCACGCGCTCTTGGCCATGAACACCGGCGCGCCGTCGCGGTCGTCGGCGAGATTGCCTTGATGCGCATCGAGGAAGCGCTTGAGTTCGACCGAATCGTCCGCCGAAGCCCAGCGCGCGGTCTCATAGAGGCCCTGTTCGAAGCCGACCTCAAGCCCGTATTCGGCCGCGATGCGGCTCGCGAGAACGTCGAGCTGCAACTGCCCGACGACGCCCACGAACCACTGCGCGCCGATCTTCGGGCGGAAAACCTGGGTGACACCCTCCTCGGCCAAGGCCTCCAACGCCCGCTGCAAATGCTTCGCCTTCAAGGGATCGGCCAGCCGAACACGGCGGATGATTTCCGGTGCGAAGTTGGGGATGCCGGTGAAGGTCAGTTCCTCGCCTTCCGTCAACGTATCGCCGACGCGCAAGACACCGTGGTTGGGAATACCGATGATATCGCCGGGCCACGCCTCGTCGACCGTCTCGCGCGACTGCGCGAAGAACAGGATCGGGTTATGCACGCTCATCACTTTGCCCGTGCCCGATTGCTTCAGCTTCATCCCGCGTTTGAAATGCCCGGAACACACCCGCATGAACGCCACGCGGTCGCGGTGGTTCGGGTCCATGTTCGCCTGCACCTTGAAAACGAAGCCCGCGACCTTGTCCTCCGCCGGCGACACCTCGCGCTGCACGGCCGGTTGCGCGCGCGGCCCCGGCGCATAGGCGCCGAGCCCCGTGATCAGCTCGCGAACGCCGAAATTCTTCAGCGCGGCACCGAAATAGATCGGCGTCA
>JBGOVA010000038.1:0-23184 GCA_041477875.1 Micropepsaceae bacterium
ATCATCGCTTTCGCGTCTCTATTTGTATACTTGGCGACCCAGGAAACCGCATTCCAAGCGACGGGAGTGATGCCGCTGGTCGGCAGCGCTCTGCTCGCGACGAGCGATCTAGGCTCCGCCCTTCAAGCGGTTTTGCTGATCCCCGCTGCGTCCGCGCTTGACGCCCTCGGCCGACAAAACGCGCCGCGGCTGAGTCCGGCAGCATTTGCGGTGGGAGTCTTTGCTCTTCTCGCCGTTGCTGTGTTTCGAGTGCTCACCTTCGTCAATCCGGCGGTGCCAGGCATTCTCTTTATGGCTCCCATGGGCTTCGTCGGTCTGTGGCTCATCGCGGTGAACGCGATTGCTCGACGCGCGCTCTCCTGGGGCCTGTGGATAGTCGGCGTTGTGGCGGGGGTCGGTTACGCCATCGTGGGGGCCAGCTTCTTCTTCCTCGGTGGACTGGTTGTCCTTACCGAGGGACCCGAGGCAATTACCAGCGACGTGGACTTTCACATCGGCATCGCCATTGGCGGGTTCCCGGCAGGCATCCTTTTTCCGGTCTGGGCGGTGCTGCTTGGTCGAAAGTTGCTGACGCTGACTGACGGTGACTGACGCCAGATTCACCTTGGTTGGTTTGGCGAGCCTGCTTTGCGGCTGTCCGCTTTCGGCGAATTCCTGCCGCGCCCGGTAGCAGCCGCCAACGACCGCTTTTGATCGAATAAGTCACTGGGTCACGTCGCGAGGCCTACTTGAAAACGAGATGAGTGACCGTGGATTCGAGGTTCCAGTAAATGATCGCAACCGCCGCTACATCAAAGGCGGTGTGCGCCCACATCAGCATCCAAAGCCGACCGGTGAGCGCAAAGATCGTACCAAATACAGTCCCAGTGATCATCGCCTGTTCCATGCCGGCGACTCCCTGATCGAAATAGTGGAGCGAACCAAACACCAGGGCCGTGATCAATACCGTCACCACTTTGGCGCCGAAGCTCTGCCCGATGAGCTTGCCGAGGCGTTCGAACATATAGCCCCGGAAAAATGTCTCTTCCCCGAAGCCGGCTTTGACGATCAGCAACGGTACGAAGGCCGCCGCAGCGGGTGCGTTTCCAGCGAGAAAATGATACGCTGGATTGATCGCGTCGGCGCCGAGCAGCGGCATCACGATCGCCTTCATTGCGAGTTTGAAGACAATGCCGAACGCGACGCCGATGACCACGCCTCCGATCCAACTTCGCGGACGCACGTAACCGATCTCAGCCCATGGCGTGCGCGACAGCCAAGCCCATAGCAGAGCCAGCACTGCACTGAGCGGAGCCAAGATCTGACCGCCAACGATGACGATAATTGCGAAGAGCCCGAGCGGCCCGAAGCCCCGTAACCCCTCGGCAATGCGGTGGTCGAACGAGCGAGGTGAATTCGGAGAGGCTGCGGCATCGCTCATGTGACGTTCATCTGTTGAGATCCGTCGCTTGCGTTCCCGATCACTTTTCCTGAGCCGGCCCCACAGGATGAGCACGAAAGTGCGAACCGACGAGTCCTCGTTACGCCGGAGCTAACTCAGGGTCAAAGAGACAAAGCTTTGTGTGCTACATCGGCGGACATGCCATCTGCGAATGGCCGTTTCCGGCGAGTTCCGGCCTTCGCGATCATGGCAACGCGAATGACTGGTTTGCAACAATCCGGACACCAGGCGGAAACGCCCCAACAGATGCGGTTTGCCCAAGTTACTGTTTGACTGCGGGCCGCCGCGCGTCAAAAAGATCGCAGGGCGTCGTGAACGAGCCGAGGACCGACACCGTCCGACTAAGCGGGCAGAATGGCTGGTGCCGTAGTTGTCTTCGAAAGTCGCACCGGCGCACTTTCGCGAAGCAGCATCAACGCAACCTGCCCAATTGCGGTCGCGCCCATCAGATACCACGCTGGGGCCATGGCGCTCCCTGTGACGTGGATCAGCCAAGTGACCATTAGCTGGGTGGTGCCACCGAACGCGGCGATTGACACCGAATAGACCGTGCCAAAGCCGCTGCCCCGAATGGTCTTGGGCAAGCTCTCTGCAAGGCTGGCATAGAAGGAGCCGTACATGAAATTGCTGACGCCGTTCAGAATGGTCAAGCCAGCGATCAGCGCGAATTCAGAGCGCGTAGCCGCAATCCAAGCAAAGGTCGGATAGATCATGACGAGGAACAGTAGATTGCCCCACACATTGATGGGCCAGCGGCCATGACGATCCGACAGCCAGCCGCCAAGCAAAATGGCGGGAATGCCTAGGATATTTCCGCCAGTCTCGGCGATGAACCCGGCGCGCGCCGACATATGTAGCGTCGCCTGCGCATAGGTGACGATGTAGGTAAAGATGTAACTTCCGATCGTACCGGAGGCGAGCACGACGAGCCCCAGCACGATAACCCGCCAATGCGTGCGTGCCTGGGCCAGCCGCGATTGGCCGACCACGGGCGCCACAGCATTTACTTCGGGCGCATGCAGCGTCTCGGGCAGATTGGTGCGCAACCACAAACCGAACGGCACGGCGATAGCGCCGAGTAAAAAGGCGATGCGCCAGCCATAGGCATCAAGCGCATCAGGCGGCAGCACTGCAGTCAGAAGAATGCCGATCGATCCGCCAGCGATGAGAGCAAGATTTTGGCTGGCACCTTGCCAGGAAACGATCAGACCGCGCTTGGCGGTCGGCGCCGCTTCCAACAGATAGGCGGTGTTGGAGCCGATCTCGCCGCCCAGCGAGAAGCCTTGAACCATGCGTGCAACGACCGCCAGAATGGGCGCGGCGAGGCCAATGGTGGCATAAGTGGGGATCAAGGCCATTGCGACGATGGAACATCCAATCAGCACAAAGCACAGCATCATCGCCGGACGTCGTCCCACACGATCGGAGTAGGCGCCGATGACGATGGCGCCGATAGGCCGCGTGACGAAGCCCGCCCCGAAGGTCGCCAACGACAACATCAAGCTGCCATAGGCGCTCTGGGCGGGGAAAAAGGCATGTCCGATTTGAATGGAGAAGAATGAGTAGATGAGGAAGTCGTAGAACTCGAGCGCATTGCCGATGGTCGCTGCAGCAACATGCCTGCGCTTCAGTGTCGGCAGCTCGACATCGCGCCTGATCTCTCCCGCCACGCAAGCCCCCAGCCGTCGAACGTCAAATTATTCTTGGCATAGAAGCGGACGGGCTGACAGGCATTTCTTACGATACCAACGAGCCCAAAGAGTCGTTGTCCACGTTGGATGCGAAATTGAGCTCAGGCTAGCGCGGGATCGATTTGGATACGGCTGCGAAGGCCACTGCGATTTTGCATTTGTTCGATTCAATACAGCAGAGTTGGTTTGATGAAGCAGACTGATGGTCTGCCAAGGGGCGAAGGCGGAGAAGGCCCATCGTGCGCTTTAGGAGCGTCACATTTCGGCGAGTTCCAGCCGAAGCGCACAACCATGATCAACCGGCTGTTTTGGAGCCAGCGCGCCGTTCGCGCCTGGGACACCCAGGAGACCTGTGCCGCAATCAGCCTTCGATGGAGCGCCCTCGCGTCTCCGGAAGGAAGGCGACGCCAATGACCAAGGTCGTTGTCGCGAAGAACACCGGATACCAGAGGCCGGAATAGATATCCCCGTTTGCGGCGACGATCGCGAATGCAGTGGCGGGTAAGAAGCCGCCGATCCACCCCGTCCCAAGGTGATAGGGAAGCGAAAACGAAGTGTAGCGGATGCGTGCGGGAAACAGCTCAACAAGGAAGGCGGCGATCGGCGCGTAGGTCATCGCAGTGAGCACGACCAGGAAAACGATGATCGCGATGACCAAGGGGACGTTTGTTCGTGTGGGATCGGCCGCACTTGGATAGCCGACAGTGTCGAGCGCCGATCGCGCCTCGGCCTGAAACGCGGCAATCGCGGCATCGCGATCGACAGCGCTGCGACCCCGTGGATCGGGCGCTCGCACAATGCGTTCGCCGAAGTGAATCTCAGCAGCTCCGCCGGCCGCACGTTGGGCATTGCGGTAGTTCACGCCTGCTCGGCTCAGGAATGCTTTGGCGATGTCACAATCGGTCGAATTGAACTGATTTCGGCCTATCGGGTCGAATTGGACCGAACAAGCACCTGGATCGGCATAGACGACCACCGGCGCATTGCGCTGCGCGGCGGCAAGGGCCGGGTTCGCGGCCTCAGTCAGCAAATGGAAGGCCGGAAAAATCGTCACCGCGGCGAGCGCGCATCCAGACATCAAAACAATCTTTCGTCCGATCCGGTCGCTCAGCCAGCCGAAGAAGATGTACGTCGGTATGCCGATAACCAACGCCAATGCGACGAGTTCGTTCGTCAGCAAGCCGTCGACCTTAAGCACGCGCTCGAGGAAGAAGAGCGTGTAGAAGTGGGCCGTGTACCAAATCGTCGTCCCGCCCGCGATCACGCCGAAAAGCACGCCAAGCATGGTGCGCAGATTGTCTCGCCCGAGCGACTCTGTGATGGGCGCTTTAGAGGTGTCGCCTGCGGCCTTCATCCGCTGAAAAATCGGGCTCTCGTTCAGCCGCATACGAATCCACAGCGAAACACCAAGCAGGAAAATCGAGATGAGGAAGGGCAATCGCCATCCCCAAGCTTGAAAGTCCTGCGGAGACAACGAGCGGCGGAACGCGATGATGACGAGGAGCGACGCGATGAGCCCTAACGTCGCCATCGCGTTGATCCAACTGGTGTAGAGGCCACGCCGCGCAGGAGGCGAGTGTTCAGCGACGTATATTGCCGCTCCGCCGTACTCGCCTCCGACGGCGAGGCCCTGCAGCACACGCAACGCGACAAGGATGATGGGAGCGGCCACGCCGAGAACATCGACGCCGGGCAACAAGCCGACAAGAAAAGTCGACAATCCCATGATTGTCATGGTTGCGAGAAACGTGCGCTTGCGCCCAACGACGTCGCCCAGTCGTCCGAACAACGCAGCGCCAAAGGGCCGCGCAACGAAACCCGCGCCGAAGGCGCCGAGCGCGAAGATGAAGCCCGTCGCCTCGTTGACGCTTGCGAAAAAGTGATGCGCAATGGCGCTCGCAAGCGAGCCGTAGAGGAAAAAGTCGTACCATTCGAACATCGTCCCAAGGGAGGCGGCGACGACGACCGAGGACGGTCTGTCGAAAAACTTCCTGGCCGAAGGCTGCAAGACTTCCTCGACCATCATCTCCCCTCGATTGGTCTAATGTGACCAAATATGGAGCGCTCGCGCTCCTGTCTTCCGGCGGCGCCCTTATGACCCGCCGGTGGGTGAAACGCAAAAAATCCCAATCCCCACGAACATCCCAGCCCGACTCGAGGCCGTTCTCAGCTGCCCGCCCAGGGAGCGAGCGCCTCAGAGTCGTGTCGAATGCTCGCCGACCATGCCGAGGGCCGGCGAACGAGCGGGCTCAACGTTTCACCGGATGTGAGCGCCGTCATGGTCGCGGGCTATCGAGCCAAAAGCCCGCCCCGGCTTGAGATGCAGCCGGTTCATTCGCTTCTGGATGCTTGTTAGAGACTCTGCGGGCCTGTAGCGCCCTTCACTTTTGCAGCGCACCGCCAAGAAACGCGCGGACACCCGCGCCCTCGTTGTCAATCTGAATGGCGCGTATAGTCGCGTTCAGAACGCAGATTGGAGGGCCGATGACATACCGTGTGGGCTGGACCGCTGTTGCGGCAGCGTTGCTCGCCATGGTGGGTTGCTCGACACCGGACATGTCGCCTGAGGCGGCCCAATGCAAAGGCGGTCCAGGAATAACTGCCGATGCTAAACTGTCAGGTTGTACGGCCGTCATCGAGTCGGGGCGCGAATCGAACGAAAGACTCGCCGAAGCTTTCCACAACCGATGTTGGATCCACGAGGAGAAAAACGAGCGCGACGCGGCGATCCGCGATTGCGATCGAGCGATCGAACTCAAGCCGGACTACTTGGATGCCTACGCCCATCGCGGGACGGTCTACTTCAACAAGGGCGAATACGATCACGCGATAGCCGATTACACCGAAGCGATAAGGCTCGGAGACAACTCCGTCGGCATATATTCGCTTCGTGGCTGGGCCTATTCGAGCAAGGGCGACTACGACCGAGCGATCGCAGACTATACGCGCGCGTTGCAGATCTATCCGGGTTACGGCATGGCCCAGAGCGGGTTGGAGAACGCCAAGGAAGCGAACGTGCGCCTCGCCGCGGGGCAAAAGCCCGGCGATCCGCGGGCGTGGTGCCAAGGCAATGCACTTCCCCAGGAAGCGCTTTTGCCCCGTGGCCTGCAGATTTCTGGCTGCACGAAGCTGATCGAATCCGGAAAAGAAAAACGCGGCGACTTGGCGGAGGATTTCTTCCATCGCGCCGATGCTTACGAATTCGAGCAGAGCGATCACGACCGGGCGATTGCGGACTATGGCGAGGCGATCAAATTGAAACCGGACTACGCGGAGGCTTATTACTGGCGCGGCACGATTTATTCGCATGAGACCAACTACGACCGGGCCATCGCGGACTTCGACCGAGCGATCCAGCTCAAACCGAACCAGGTCCTCTATTTCACGTATCGCGGCCAAGCCCATTACGCGAAGGGCCAATTCGGCTCTGCGATCGCGGACTTCGCTCAAGCAATCAAGCTGCAGCCTGACAATGCCGACGCCTTCGTCTATCGTGCCGACGCCTTCATTGGCATAGGCGACTACCGCCGCGCCATTGCGGATTGCGACCAAGCGATCAAGCTCGCGCTGATCTCCGGGGGGGCGGTCACGGGGGCCTTCGACAGTCGTGGCGACGCGTATTTCCACTTGGACGATTGGAGCCGCGCGATCGACGACTACGACCGTACTTTGAAAATATGGGCTCAAGATCCGCGAGCCCTATTCGGACGTGGCGCCGCGAAGACACATGCTGGCGATGTCGCCGGCGGTCAGACCGACATGGCGGCTGCCCAGAAACTCCAATCCGACATCGCAACCGTGGAGGCGAAGCTAGGGATCACGCCGTAGACGATACCAGGGCTCGGTCACCCGCCCGAGCAGCCAATGTTTGTCGTCACCTTCCCAAGACCGAAGATGAGTTCGTGATGGTTCTGGAGGATCTCAATCCGGCTGGCCCGACAAGTGTCGGCCGCTAGGCGCGGATGATTTCGTATGCGACTGAACGCGCTCGGATAACGAGGAGCCGGAAATGGCAGTTCACCTGGCATCTCTTCTGGAGGCCTTGGCGGAGCGGTTTGGCGGCGAGACGGCGCTCATGCACGGTCCGACACAGCGCACCTACCGCGATTTGGACAACCGTTCCGCCAGACTTGCGCGCGCTCTTTCGGACGCCGGACTGCAGGTGGATTCAAAGGTCGCCATCTACAGCCTCAACCGTCCCGAATGGCTGGAGGCAATGTTTGCCGCTTTCAAGATCGGTGGTGTGCCGATCAACGTGAACTATCGCTATGCCGAGTCGGAACTTCACTACCTTCTCGACAACGCCGACGTCGAGGCGGTCGTGTTTGAAGCGCGCTATGCGCCTACGCTGAGAGCGATCGTCGGGCGCTTGCCCAAGCTCAAGCTCCTGGTCGAGCTCTCTGATGAGGGCGGGGAGCATTTGGTTGGAGCCCTGTTATTCGAAGACCTGATCGCAACCAAAACGCCGCTCGCCCCGATCGAGCACGGGCCCGACGAAATCTACATGTTTTACACCGGCGGCACGACCGGCATGCCGAAGGGCGTCTTATGGCGTCACACGGAGTTTGTGGACCGTCACTTGCCTGGTCATGTTGCACGTTTTGGCGATCTTGGTTTGACGCAGCCAACGACACTCGATCACTGCCTCGCCAACATAGACCTCATACGCAAGCTGAGGCGTCATCCGACGATGGTCGTCGGCTGTCCCTTCATGCACGGCGTGGGCATGTGGGGTGGCGCGATCGCGCCGCTGACCCAAGGCGGAGTTGTCGTCACCTTGCCCGGCGCTCATTTCGACGCCCATCAACTTTGGCGGACCGTCGTCGAGACGGGTGCTAACGCCATAGTGATTGTGGGAGATGCATTTGCAAAACCGATGTTGCAGGCGCTGAACGAAGCCGAAGCGGCGGGACAGCGCTACGACATTTCCAAGCTGAAGCGCATCGGATCCTCCGGCGTCATGTGGTCGACCGAGGTCAAGCAGGGCTTGTTGGCAAAGCACGACATGGAACTCGTCGATACTTTGGGCTCCACCGAAGGGGGCGGCGGGGTTTCGATCATGACGCGCGCCAACCCGACTCCGACGGCACGCTTTACCGTCAGCCCCACGACAAAAGTTGTCACAGACGACGGGCAAGACGTTCAGCCCGGCTCGGGCTTGGTCGGCGCCGTCGTCGCAGGTGGCATTGTGCCTCTCGGCTATTACAAGGACCCCGAGAAAAGCGCCAGGACGTTTCGCACGATCAATAGTGTGCGCTACACCGTCACCGGCGACTATGCCCGTGTCGAAGCTGACGGGACCATCACGTTGCTCGGCCGCGGTAGCCAGTGCATCAACACTGGCGGCGAGAAAGTCTATCCCGAAGAGGTCGAGGAGGCTCTGAAGCGGCACCCGGCCGTGTCTGATTGCCTCGTCGTTGGTGTCCCCGATGCCCGCTTCGGCGAAAAAATCGTGGCCGTCGTTTCAGTCGATGAAAAGCATGACATGCGCGACGAAGAACTCATGCAATCCGTCCGACAGCAGCTTGCCGCCTACAAGGCGCCACGATCGATTGTGCGCGTCGCTATCGTGCGTCGCTCCCCCAACGGCAAAGCCGACTACGCCTGGGCCAAAGAAATGGCGCGCAAGGCCGAAGATAATGCGGGCGATCAACTCAATTGAGTTTGAATGTCGCTCGCAAAAAGTCCGTGACCGCTTGAGTGCCACATCTTGAGTGGCCACATGGAGTGCTGCGGCGTCGGACCCGGCATGCGGCCCAAGTTCGACGCATCGGTCCGTTAGATTGGTCGCCGGGCGAGCGGCGAAATCCAGGGATTTCAGCGACGCCAATGCTGACAACCGCAAGCTGTCGGCTTTGCGTTGGGCGCTCGGGGACGAATGGGACTTTCTGGATACGCAAGAGTCTAGGTGAGCATCAGCGCCAAGCCATGAGGTTAGCGGGTCTACGCGACGTCCGGACATCTTTGCGCGGCCGATCCAACATGAACAGTAGCCCCGCAATCCACATCGCTGGCCACGCATACATCAAGAAGGCCGCGTCCGGTGTCGAGTTGGTCAATTGCTGAAACAAGAACCCGGGAAGCCGTGCAGCCAACGCTGCGACAATGGCCATCCCGATGCGCCCGCTATAGCCACGTCTGTCGAAACTTCCACCCAGGAGCGCTAGCACCGCGATCAGGGCAAGCACGATGCAATAGAATGGGGCGCTGAGTCGACCGTGAGCGTCCGCGAAATACTTCCGGCGCTGCTCGTTGTTGGCGGTCTTTTCGGGGTCCAGCAACTCTTGCAGATACCGCTCATTCACGTCGCGCGGCGCGTTGCGTGTCCTCTTGTCGTATGGCCCGAGGTCGAACGTATACTTTTCGAAGTTGAGGATTTTGAGCTTGGCTGGTCCGCCTTCCAACCACTGCACACTGCCCTTGTACATGATCAGCCGCGGGCCTTGGGGCGTACTCGCTAACAGGCCGCGCTGGGCCATATAGGTCACAACTGCCTTCGCATTGCGCGCGTCATGAATGAGAAGGCCGTGAATGTCGCCGCCGGCATTTGCTTGGGTGACGTAGACGGTCAGACCCGCAAGAGGGTTCGTAAAAGACCCCTCGCGCACGAACGTGTTCACGATTTCAGTTCGAATCTCAAATACGCGGTCTCTCATCTCGCGCATACCGGCAGGCATCACGATCAGATTGAATGTCAAAGACACGATCGTTGCCGCGCTGGCGACAATCAGAACCGGCCCGGCTATCGACCAATGACTAAAGCCGGTCGCCCAAATCACAATGATCTCGCTTTCGGAATAAAGCCGATTGAGCGCGTAGAGAACGCCGCAGAAAACGGAAAATGGCAGCACCAATGACGCGATTTGAGGCATCGCGAGCAAGGTCAAATAGAGATATGTCAGGACCGACTGGCTTTGATCGATGACCAAATCCAGCATCCTCAGCGATTGCGACAGCCAGATCACCGTCGTCAACACGAAGGCAAAAAAAAGTACGGGACCCCCGACCTGCCTGAGAATGTAGTTCGCTATGCCCGACATGACCTGGGGGTTCGCTTCTGTCGTCCGCGCGGCGTTACAGACGGCTTCGCGAAGCGGCGGGCCCGAACTTGTTTGCTGACACTGCTGGCGAAGCGCCTGGCTTGTCGAGCGCCAGGAACTCCTTCGTGCGGAAGACCCAGATCGCGTTGATCGTGTAGTTGGCCGCCGGGATCAATACCCAACCGACGATCAGAGCGATCCAGAACGGCCAACCCAAGAGATCCGAAAGCTTCATCGAGCCGGTCGCTATGACGAAGTTCGTTAGCGCGATGATGCCGAAGCGATTCCAATGAGATCGGTCATAAGGCGCGTCGGCGTAGGTGATCCTTCGGTGAACAAGAAAGGATATCGGGATGCTGATGACCGATGCGATCGCGCTCGCCAGGGTTTGATCTTCGACGACATGGCGCTCGAAGAGGCCTGCGGTGAGAAGCGAATAAACAAGCGTCACGCCTGCTCCGACAGCCAGATAACGGATGACGCGTTCATTGCGTTGAATGAGGTTCCTGAGCATCTACGCCAACACCGGGGCTGTGTTATCTTTTGCAACGATGGAATGGTCGCGCTCGACATGAGGCACCACCCTTGCCGTCCCCGCGCGCGGATAATCGAGAGATTGTAGGGACAGCCAGCTCCACAGGAATAACCTGTGATCGGCGACGCCTTGCCGATGATCGCGCCAGGCCCGCTCCACGCGGCCCATGCGCATGCCAGCAACGGGAGCGAGGGGCGGCACCTCCGGCATCGACCGAAGCCACTTCGCGGTCGGAACGCCAAATCCCTTCTTCGGCCGCTCGACGACGTCGTGAGGCAGTATTCCCTCAAGCGCCTTCTTCAGCAGATATTTGCGCCGCCCGCCGCGCAGCTTGAACGAATGCGGCAGGCGCCGGCAAAAGTCGACAAGATCGTTGTCGAGGAACACGGCGCGGGACTCGAGCGAGGACATCATCGTCGCCCGGTCGACCTTCGTCAAAATGCCGTCCTGCAGGTAGAAATTCGTGTAGAACTCAAGCGTGAGATCAACAAGCGACGGCGTATTGCCCGCTTCCCAGACTTCCAGGGCCTCCGAGTAAAGTTCTTCTGGTGTCAAGGCGTCCTCGAAAAGCTCGGCCATGAAGCCCGGCTCGACCGGAGCGAGCCAGATTGGGTTCCATAGAGCCGGCTTGTAACTCAAACCCGTCAACGTTCGTCTGAGCTTGAAATCGAAACTCATGTTGTGCTCCGACAGCGGCAGGCGATGCGCGGCCTCGCGCAAAAGTGCATGCAATGGGCGCGGCACGAAGGAGCGGTAAAGCCGCGCTGGCGCCAACGCGCGGAACGGGTCATATCCGGCGAACAATTCGTCCGCGCCATCGCCCGACAACGCGACCGTCACGTGCTTGCGTGTGAAGCGCGCAAGCAGGCAGGTCGGCAGAAGCGACGCGTCGCCTGAAGGCTCGTCCAAGCGAGAAAGCACGGCAGGCGCGAAATCTCGAGCAGTTTCGAGCTTCAGCCAATCGATCGCGTGTTGTGCTCCGAACGCTTCGGCGACTCTGCGCGCCGGCTCCGATTCATCAAATGACGGTTCGGTGAATCCCAGCGTGAAAGCCTTCAGCTTCTCCCGGGGTAGAAATCGCGCGGCGGCTGCAAGAACGGCGCTCGAATCGATGCCTCCGCTCAGGAAGAAGCCGAGCGGCACATCCGCGACGAGGCGCCTGCGCACAGCCTCGAACAAGTGTCCACGCAGCTCTTCAACAAGCTCGCCTTCCGGCCGTTCAAACCATGAATTGTCGGGTTCAAGTCGAAACCGCCAATAGCGCCAGGTTCTGACTGCTTGGGTCGTTACATCGAATACAAGCGCCGATCCGCCAGGAAGCTTCTCGCAATTTTCGAGGATGGCGTTTGGTGCGGGAAGAAATCCGTAGGCCAGGAACTTCTGCAGGCTTCTCTGCCGGAGCCGGGAGGAAAAGTGGGAATGACGAGCGATCGCACTCAGCTCGCTGGCGAAAGCGAAAAGCGCGCCCTGGCGGGCGAAGTACAGCGGCTTTTCCGCGAACCGATCCCGCGCCAGAAACAATTTCCGGCGCCGGCGGTCATAGATGCAAAAGGCGAACATGCCGTTGAGGCGCGATGGCAGGTTTTCACCCCACTCGCGATAGCCATGGATCAGAACCTCCGTGTCGGAGTGACCCGTGCGAAAGCAATACCCCAGCGCCTCAAGTTCGGCGCGCAAGTCTCGATGGTTGTAGATCTCACCGTTGAAGACGATGCCGGTCGTGCCGTTCGCGTTCCACATCGGCTGCGCGCCACCGGCAAGGTCGATGATGGCAAGGCGCTGGTGCCCGAGGAACACTCTGCTTTCGGGATCACAATAAGTGCCGCTATCATCGGGACCACGGTGAACCAGAGCCGCGGTCATAGCGGCCAAGTCATCTTGATCGCCGGGACCTACGAAACCCGCAATCCCGCACATCAGTTTGACGATCTGACTTTGATGAGTGCGACGATTCGAGTCTTGACGGGCTTGCGTGTGAGATAGGGCTTGCGATCTTGAGCCTCGAAATAGGTTCGCATCACGACCTCTGCGAGCAAGCCCATGAGAACGCTGGTACAGCCGACGAGAAAAAGCATCGCCGCCAGCAGTGGGAGCGGCGTCAAGATCAGCGCGGTGCCATTGAAGACTTTGAGCGCAATCGCCAACCCGATCGTGCCGAACGACGCGGTGATTGTCGCGAGTCCGAAGCCTCCAAAGACGTAGATGGGCTTGACGAGATATTGCTCAAGGAACTTCGCCACTACCAAATCCAGGACGACCTTGAAAATCCGCGTGATACCGTACTTCGACTTTCCGAAGCGGCGGGCATGATGGCGCACCGGCATTTCGAAAACTCTCGCGCCCATCCAACTGGCATAAATTGGGATAAGGCGATGCATTTCGCCGTACAGGCGCACGTCGCTCATGATGTCGCGGCGATAAGCCTTGAGCGTACATCCGTAGTCTCTGAGCACGACGCCTGAGATTTTTGAGATTAGGATATTTGCGATCCGGCTGGGAAGGATGCGGCTGAAGCGAGCGTCCTTGCGATTGACACGCCAGCCGGACACCACGTCATAGCCGTCGCGGACCTTCGCGATCATGGCCGGAATATCGTCGGGATCGTTCTGAAGGTCGGCATCGAGCGTCACGATTATTTCGCCTCTTGCGTGATCGAACCCGGCCATGAGCGCGGCGGTCTGGCCGTAATTGCGGCGAAAGTCGATGACCCTGACCTCGGGATGGCATTCAGCGATGTTGCGCAGGACTTCAAACGAGCGGTCATTGCTCCCGTCGTTGACCGCAAGGATCTCGTAGCTGCAGCGCAAAGAGCCCAAGACGCGAAATAACTCCACGAACAGGGGACTCAGATTTTCCTCTTCGTTGTAGACGGGCAAGATTATGCTGAGGTCGATGTCGTGCGGATCGTGCGCGGTCTCTGCCGCGGCGAGCAATCTCTGATCAAGCGCTGGCATCAGGATCCCCCGGGGCGCGGAACGGTGTGTGGGGGATCAAGAACAGGCCCAACCGGCCGGCGCAGGCCGTAGATGGAGTAGCGAGCGATCTCCACCCCGTGGCGCTCGCGCGATAAGGTTGCGAGATATTCGACGGCCTCGAATTTGTGCGCGATCTCCGCTAGATGCGGGCAACTGTTTTTGCAGACATAGATCGCCGGGCCGCGGAGCAAGGCAGAATCCGGCGTGGGCTCGTTGGCCCAGCGAATTCGCTCGTTGACCTGTTCGACCGGTGTGCGAGACGGAAGGTAGAAGGCTAGCCAGCTGTCCAGAGTGTAATCCGTCGTGAGAACCACGTGCGCTCCGACGCGGGCGCGGATCGCATCGATTTGGGGAGCCAGGTTCGTCCAACCAGCGCCCAGTTCCCGGGCCGTCGGATCCTTGATCCCCATCGGCACCACTCCAAAGATCGCCTGCACGTACACGGCGCCAGCGAGGAAGAGACCGACTGGCGCGGCACAGCGCTGCGACCATTGCGCCCATTTCGCTAAAGATCCTTTGCTCCCTTGTAGGCTTTGAGCCGCATAGGCGGCCGCGATGACGAAGGCCGGATAGATCGGCTCCGGCCAATTTCCTTGAACGCGCTCATGAAGCGAATGCCATAGAAAATAGATCACGACGGGCCAAACCATCGCGCCGATCAGAATCCGCGCGGACCGTGGCGCGCCATCCTGCTGCGAACCCCAGAACAATCCTATGCAGCCAAGCACGAAGAGTGGCGGCGTCGCCAAGCCGAGCTGTGAGGCGACAAGTTCGCCAGCGTACTGAAGCGACCATTTGTGGACGACCATCCGGCTGGATTGATACACCACCGAAGCCCACTGATGCTCGGCATTCCAAATCAAAACCGGAGAGAAAATCGCAAGCGCGATCAAGGCGCCCGCCCAGGGCCACGGGCTAAGCAGCCACTTGCGCCGCTCCGGGACCAAAAGCAGCCACGCGAAGATGCTGACTGCAAAGAATAGCGTCGTATATTTGGAGAACATGCCGAGGCCGAAGGCGACGCCCACGGCGAGCCACCATTCTCCGCGTCCGGTTTCATTCACCTTCGCCAGGAAATACAAGAGAAAGCAGGTGGTCACCACGACGATTTCGTCGGATGTCGCGAGCAGCGACCCAACTGTCATCACCGCCGTCAAATTGAAGAACAATGCGGCGGTGGTGCCGATCTTCTCGTCCCGGAACAGGATCGCTGCCGCGCGCCACACTGCCCAAGTGGCAGGCAGTCCAAGCAGGATCGACATAAACCGAACCCCGAATTCGGTATCGCCAAATATGCTCGTGCCGATACGGATCATGAGAGGATTCATCATCGGGTGATCGAGGAATCCCGGCGCTAGGTGCTTGGAGTAGCGCCAATAAAGTGCTTCATCGAAGGCCAGCGGCACGCTGGCCGCGCAAAGCAGCCTCACCAATATCGAGATGAGAATCGTGATGACGACGAGCCTTTCGTAAGTCAAAGGCTTGTGGGTCGCAGCACCAGTTGCGATGGCTATCGACATCGCAACCTAGCAATCGGGCGCCCACATCTAGCCTGCGCCGCCGCGTCAACTCGGGAAATCGCATCGTCGAAATCGCAAAGAACGCGCATGGGACTCAACGCCGCCCGGTTCGTGACAGAGGCATAGCGGACGAAGGTGATGCGGAACTGATGAAACCGTGCTGCACTCGGGGACGGCGTCTCAGGTTTCCTTGCCGCCGACGCCGGCGCGCCGACCCGAGTCGATTGTTTGGCGATGCCACTGGCGCACGGGCACCGCGGGATAGCCACCGACCGCTCTATTGTCCGCAATGTCGCGTATCACGCCGCTGCCGCTGGCAATTCGTACCCGGGAGCCAATTTTCAGATGATCGCTGATGCCGGCTTGCCCGCCGATCATCACTTGGTCGCCGATGACCGTGCTGCCGGCGATTCCCACTTGGCCCGCGATCGCGCAATGGCAACCGATGCGCACGCTGTGCGCGACATGGACGAGGTTGTCCAACTTTGTGCCGGCGCCGATGGACGTGTCGCTCGACACGCCGCGATCGATCGTGCAGTTGGCACCCACTTCGACATCGTCCGCGATGACGACGCGCGCCAAATGCGCGACACGAACGAGACCGCGCGGACTCTCCGTAAATCCAAATCCGGGCTTTCCGATGCTGACGCCGGAAGCGATTTGAACGCACGAGCCGATCAATGCATGGGTGATCACCGTGTTCGCGCCGACGCGGCAACGCTCCCCCAAGACGACGCCTTCGCCGATAAGGGCGCCGTGTGCAATATGCGAATGCGCTCCGATCTCAGCGGCCGCACTGACCACGGCGCCTGCGTCGACGCGGCAATCGCGGCCGAGGCGCGCGCTGGGGTGGATTTGCGCCGCCTCATCGATCCGCCCTTCGAGCGGAGGCTCGGGATGAAAGAGCTCGCAGATTTGCAGATAAGCCGAGCGCGGCCATTGCACGATCAGCAGCGGTTTGCCGTTGACGGCATATTTGGCAAGTTCGGTTGATGTGACGACGGCAGCCGCTTCGGTTTGGCGAAGGGAATCGCGTAACCTGCGATCGAAAAAGAGGCTTATTTCGGTTCCGTTCGCCGACTCCAGCGGAGCCACGTCGCTAATGGCGATTTCACCTGCGAGAACGCGGACCGGAGGTGCACCGATCAACTTGGCGATCTCGCTCACACTGTGTGGGCCAGTTCGACGAAAAAAACGCGGATCGACCATGACGCTGTTCCTGCGAGTTGGGCCAGCGAGTGATCGCACATAACGCGGGAAATTATCCGGCCAAAAACGCAAGGTGGCGCGTGGTCGTCGGCACAACGGACGAACCTGATGCGAAACTGATGAAACTACGCTGCGGGCAGGCGTACGACGGCGCGCAAGCCGTTGCCCCAGTCCGGCGTCTCAAGCGTGATCGATCCGCCGATTTGCGCTACAGCCTCGGCCACAATCGATAGGCCCAGCCCGACACCGGGCTGCGAGCTATCGGCGCGATAAAAGCGCTCGAACACGCGTTGCCGTTCGTCGGGCGGAATGCCGAGGCCGTGGTCCGTCACCACAAGCCGCACCATCTTCGATCCATCGGGATCCGATTCGCGCGCGATCTCGACTGCGACCTCGCGGCCGGAAGGCGAGTGTTTGATCGCGTTGTCGACGAGATTGCTGAGGATCATTCGCAAACGCAGCTCGTCGGCCCGCACAACGACCTCCGGTTGCGCCGACAATGCAAGAGCAACGTCCTTCGCCGCTGCAACCGGTGCAAGTTCTGCCAGAACCGTCTTTGCGACGGCCGCGACTTCCGACGGCGGTTTCGCAAACGCGCCGCTGTCCAGATGCGCTAACGTCAGCAATTGCTCGACCAACGCGGCGGCCCGCTCCGCGCCCTCGTGAATGCGAAGAGCAATTGCGCGCTGTTCCGCAGGATCCTTCTCCGCCTCGATCAAATGTGCATTCAACCTCAAGCCCGCGAGGGGTGTCCGCAGTTGGTGCGCCGCGTGGTCGGTGAAGCGGAGTGTTTGGCGGAACGAGCTGTCCAACCGGGCCAAAAGTCCGTTGATTGCGGTTATGGTCCCGGCGAGGTCGCGCGGCCATTGCGTCGAGTCGAGCGGCGACAGATTGCTGCCCGATTTCGAATGGAGTGCGACCGCCAATCGCCGCAACGCACCCAATCCGTCCAGCAACGTCAGCCAAATGAGGCCGGCGCTCGCCGGAATGAGCAACAGCAACGGTACGGTCAAAGTGAGAGCAAATTCGTTGATTACCGCATAGCGCACGGACAATGGCTCGCCGACGACGATGGACATGTTGACGTCTTTCAGCGGCAGGACATAAAGACGCCATGTGTCGGTGCCCTCCGCCAAGTCGACGAAACCCGCGGCGTTTGGCATGGCCACCTGCGCCGGGCCATTTACCGATCTTGCGATCAGTTGGGAGCCGCGCCAAATCCGGAACATTCTCCAACGCGCATACGTGTTGAACGTTTCGATGTCTTCCTCGCTGAGGGGCGCCCCTGGCTTGCCGACAAGTTCGCCCTCTCGCAGGTCTTCCGCTTGCTGCTCCAGTTCTTCCTTTGAAAGCGTATGCAGAAGTTTCGTGCCGGTGATCAGTTCCGAATCGTAGACGTCATCGATGCGATGCTTAGCGATCCAATACGCGGTCGCACCGATCGCGGCGATCGTTCCAGCAAGCAGGATGACAACGCGGATGAAGAGCGTGGAGACGAGCGACCGCGCCCTCTTGGCAGTCGTCACCGCGAGACCATGTAGCCGAGCCCGCGCCCCGTGATGATGAACTTCGCACCCAGTTTGCGCCGAAGCGCGTAGATCGCGACCTCGATCGTGTTGCTCTCGAATTCGGTGTTGTGATCGTAGAGCGTGTCTTCAAGTTCCTGCTTGTTGATGAAGCTGCCGGCTTTGCGCATGAGATGCGCGAGAATGCGGTATTCTTTCGCCGTCAAAGCAACCGGATTGCTGTCGAGGGTCGCGGTGCGCGCGGCGAGATCAAGGCACACCTTGCCGATTGTTATCGCGTCGGTCGTTCGGCCGTCGTGCCTGCGAATCTGCGCGCGCACCCGCGCCAACAACTCCTCGAGATCGAAGGGCTTGACGAGGTAATCATCGGCGCCGGCGTCAAGGCCTTTGACCTTTTGATCCGGGCGCTCGCTCGCCGTCACGATGATGACCGGCGTTCGGTCCCCGCGTGCGCGCATCTGTTTGAGCGCCTCGATACCGCCGAGATGTGGCATACGCAGGTCCAGCAACGTGCAGGAATACTTTTGCGTGCTGACGGCGGCGAGCGCCTCTTCGCCGTCCTTCGCCCAGGTCACGGTATAGCCCACGCGTTCGAGCGCGCGGCGCATGCCTTCGCCCAGAAGCGAATCATCTTCAACCAAAAGGACGCTCAATGCTTGCTCCGCTGCGTTCCCAGCCTAGTCGGGATGCTTCCCTTCGACCTTGTTCTCGAGCACCTTCCCATTCTTCGCATCGACGCCGACCTCATACTTCCTGGAACCGTTCTTGATGATGAATGAATACCGCATCCCAGTGCCGCCAGCTTCGCGTTCGAGTTCGCGCTCGATGATCTTGCCGGAGCGTACGTGCATGGCAATGGCCGTGGCCTCTTGCATCGTTACCGTTGCAGAGCCCGCCAATCTTTCGCCCTTATAGGCGAAGGCGCTGGAGTGTGCCGCAACCACCAATACGATCACGACAACGAACAGTGATGCAAAGCGAAAGAGGGTCAGTCCGAAACTGTACATGCCGCAGGCTCCGACAACTTAAGGGGGGCAGTATATTGGCCATATTGGCCCGGCGGACCACCCCGCGAAAGTTAAAGAACTCAACGACTTCATCAGTTTCGCATCATCTCGACGTTGCAAGACACCGCGCGAAACCGTGAAAGGCGCACCCCGATAGCGCCATTTTCGCTTGCCTTGGCGCCAACTTGGGACGCCAGCGCCAGGGGTACTGATGGCGCTCAATAGGGTCTTGTTGCTGCTCCGGCTCTTCCTTCGACAGCGTGTGCGGGATTCTTGCTCCCGACCCAAAGGACGCTCCAGCGCGTGCTCCGTCCACGTCCGTGGAGGCCCTCGCCCTACCGAGCACATTGCCACGATGGCTGGGAAAGCGGCCTTGCACGCCGACAGCGGCGCCGTGACTGCGACTGGAAAGTCCTCTTCATCAGTTTCGCGTCAGCCGGATGTTGTAACAGCAGCGTGCGATGCCAACGGAGCAGGCAAGCGTCCGCGATGACAAGCTGGACGATTGCGATCGATGCAGACAGCGGGCGTGGTCAAACGAGCCTCATGCCTCGAGCGACGCGCCAATGATGCAATCTTTGCCGGCATTCCAAGGCAGTGTGAAGCCGCTCGTTGTGCAAGGTCGGCCGACATTGACGATCTTTGATCATCGGTTTGTTTTCGTCATCGGCATGCCTCGTAGCGGGACAACAGCGCTTGCTCGACTTGTAGCGAGCCACCCAAAAATCAGCGGTTTGACGAATACAGGCGCAGCATACGATGAAGGTGACTACCTTCAGTCGGTTTATCCGAAGGAGGCAGATCTCGGAGGGCCTACGCGATTCGGCCTCCATCGGAACGCGCACATGACGGAAAATAGCCCACTTGTGAAACGCGCGGGCGAACAGTTGTTCGCGGCGTGGTCGCCCTATTGGGATCTTTCGAAGCCGATCTTGTGCGAAAAAACGCCGGCAAACATTGTCCGAACGCGCTTCCTACAGGCTGCCATGCCGAACTCGAGCTTCATCTTCATCACCCGGCACCCAATGGCCCAGGCCTTGGCAGTCCTGAGATGGAATTATCGGGTGCTGCTTTCAACACTTGTCAGGAACTGGTTGGTTTGTCACCGCTATCTGGCCGAGGACCTTCCTCATCTGCGTCATAGTCTGATGTTGCGTTATGACGAATTGGCGCGCGATCCCCAAACCTGCAGCAAAGCGATCGAAGCCTTCCTTCAATTGGAGCCGGGAATCGACGCGTCCTTGATCAAGCCGGGGTTGAATGATCCGTATTTCCGAACTTGGAGGACGAGGGGGTTTCGAGCCGGCCCTCACCGCTTGCGAAATATAGCGAAGCGGATATGCAGCAAGGCCGAGGTGAGATATATCGAGCATCGCTACGAGCGGCAGATACGCGCATTCGGATATAGCTTTGTCGACCCAGGATGCTGGCGGTAATTTGTTGCGAATTCTGGCGCGTGCCGAGCGATGCGTCATGTTATTAAGTGCCGCCATTCACACACCGCTGCGTCAAGGGTTGAGTTCATGCGCACACGCATCCTACCAGCCGCTCTTGCTGCGATTGCTCAGCTCGCCGTAGTCCCCATCGCATATGCTGAAGGCCCTCCCGTCTACCGTGTCACCAAGACTGTGGCGCTCGGTGCGCCGGATCGTTGGGATCTGGTGGCCTTCGATCCGCGATCGAAGCGCGTATTCGTCGCGCATGGCGATTGGGTCACGGCGGTCGGGCGCATCTACATCGCGGCGGGAGACGTCGATCCGAACGTACTTGTGGCGCCGGGCAAACGTCCGACGCTGGTGCCCGGATCGCTCAAGCTGCTCTTGCTCGATCCGGGGCGATGACCGCGCCAATGGATCGGAATGTGAGCAGCGATTCCGTACTGAGCAAGGTGCCGGCGGTAACGCTCGGTTTCTGGATCATCAAGACCGCCGCAACAACGCTGGGCGAGACCGGCGGCGACACCGTCTCGATGACGATGGACTTGGGCTACTTGACCGGGACGGCCATCTTCCTTTCGGCCTTGGCGGTGCTGGTTGCGCTCCAGATTTTCGCCAAGAAATTTCATCCGTTGCTCTATTGGGCGACGATCGTGGCCTCGACGACGGCCGGTACGACGATGGCCGATTTTGCCGATCGATCTTTGGGCATCGGCTACGCTGGCGGATCGTCGGTCCTGCTGTTCTGTGTGGTCGCCAGTCTGATCTTTTGGTACCGGTCGGAGGGCACCGTTTCCGTCGACACGGTCAGCACGCCGAGGGTGGAGGTGTTCTACTGGGCGACGATCACGTTTTCTCAAACGCTGGGGACGGCGCTCGGCGATTGGATGGCTGATGATACCGGTCTCGGATATGTGGGAGGCGCGCTCGCGTTCGCCTCGGCGTTGGCGGTCGTTACTATCGTGTATCACCTAACGAACATTTCGCGCGTCGTGTTGTTCTGGGCCGCGTTCATCCTCACCCGGCCGCTTGGCGCGACCGTCGGCGACTTCCTCGACAAACCCTTCGACCACGGAGGCCTTGCGCTCAGCCGGCCGCTCGCGTCGGTCGTCCTCGCGCTGTTCATGCTCGGCTGCATTGTGCTTCTGCCGCAAAGGGCGGGCGTGCACCCAGGTGAGAGGGCCTAGGAGGTGTGGAGAAATGGGATTTTCGGTCAATGACGATACGTCGAGTTGAAAGAGTGACGTATCTTGTTGTCGCACTGTTGTTGATGCATGTCCCGTTAGCGACCGCCGAACAAGCAGTGCCGCGTTATGAGCATATCTTTCTCATCGTCGAGGAAAATCACACGGCCGATCAGATCATTGGCAGTGGGCGGGCGCCCAACTTCGATGCTTTGGCAAAGGAATACGGCATAGCCTCGCAATTCTACGCGGAAACGCATCCGAGCGAGCCGAACTACGTTGCCATGTTGGGCGGCGACACGTTTGGCATCACGGATGACGATGCCTACTACTGCAAGCCGCACATGGACGCTGATGGCTGCGAGGATTCCGAAAGCGACGACTATGTCGACCACACGATCGTGGGCCCGAGTTTCGCAGATCAACTGGCGGCGCGCGGGCTGACCTGGAAGGGATATTTCGAGGACATACCGGCACCGGGCTCGCCGGCCTATCGTTCGCCGTCGCAAGGGCAGCCGTCGGGAGGCAAGCCCGAGGCGCTCTATGCCTCCAAACACAATGGGTTCATGAACTTTAAGTCCGTACAGGACGACCCTGCGCGCCGCGAAAAGATCGTCGGCTTCGACACCCTAAAAGCTGACATCGCAAACGGCGCGCTGCCAAACTTCGCCGTCATCGTCCCCAATCAATGCAACGACATGCATGGGCTGGTCGGCAGATTTGTGCCCTCGGATTGCTTCTATCTCAGTCCCTCCGGACTGATCGCGCGCGCGGATCGGCAAGTGGCCGATCTCGTCGCTGGTATCATGAGATCGCCGATGTGGAGCGCTCGCGGGAACGTGGCAATTGTCGTCACGTTCGATGAGAACGACACCGGTCGATCGGGCGGCCACCCATCAGGGTGCTGCGGTTCGACGCCGGACGACCGGAACAATCCGGGCGGCGGATGGATCGTCACGATCGTGATCACAAATCACGGGCCGCGCGGCCTCGACGACCCGACACCCTACAACCACTACGCGCTGCTGCGTACCATGGAGCAAGCGTTCGGTATCTCAGCCTATCTCGGCCACGCCGCCGACAGCGACAAAGGCGTTGTCGCGATGACCCCGCTTTTTGAAGTGCATCAATAACTGCGCCGACCTAACGCAGTTCCAGTTCCGCTCAGGTTCTAGGCGGGTGAGCGGCGGCGCGGTTGATGTATTTCTCCTGTTCATTTGTCTCACTGAGCCGTCGACGCTGCCGTCCCAGCGGGCGCGAACCGCTGGGTCATTCGCGCCGCCTCGGCGATCCGGTGTCAGTTGCCCACAATGTGATCAGTCGGTAAGCGCGCCCAAAACCAACTCGCCGTTGTGATGCGTGTGTTTCTCCCTTTTCATGCGAAGTCGCCTTCTCGTTTTTGGGTCAGCAGTGACATGAGGGTCGATACGCTGACGAAGCTCGCAAAAGTTTTGGGAAAAGGGGGCGTCGTCTAAATCCCCCGCGACACCAACGGCGGCCCGGGGCGTGCGGCTCAACGCTAAGGCTTCTCCGGAATCGTCGCGCGCAGCCTCAGCTGAATCTACGCCATCGTAGTAGTTACCGGTCCGCGATCGCGCGGGTCGATGCAATCCAATACCG
>JBGOVA010000146.1:0-11482 GCA_041477875.1 Micropepsaceae bacterium
ATCGCCGTCGCCTACGACCTCGACGGCAAGCGCATCGATCACCTGCCCGCCGCGGCCGACGCGCAAAAGCGCTGCAAGCCGATCTTTGAGACCATGGAAGGCTGGAGCGAATCGACCCACGGCGCGCGCAGCTGGATCAACCTGCCCGCCGCCGCCATCAAATACGTCCGCCGCGTCGAAGAGCTGATCGAAGCCCCCGTGGCGATCCTCTCCACGAGCCCCGAACGCGACGACACGATCCTCGTGCGCGACCCATTCGCGGTGTGAATGCGCCTAGCGCGCAGGCAACGCCGCCGGCTCTTTCTCCTTCACCGGCCCGCCGCCGACGCGCCTTTGCTTCGCCGCCTCGCGGATCGCGCGTTGCAGCTTCTCGAACGCGCGCACTTCGATCTGGCGCACGCGCTCGCGGCTGATGTCGTATTCCTTCGACAGGTCCTCGAGCGTTGCCGGCTCGTCCTTCAGCCGCCGCTCGGTGAGGATATGCCTCTCGCGTTCGTTGAGCGCCTTCATGCCGTCGGCAAGCAGGTCGCTGCGATCATCCTTTTCTTCTCGCTCGGCGAGGATCGTTTCTTGGTTCGGCGTCTCGTCGACCAGCCAATCCTGCCACTCGCCCTCGGAATCCGCGCGCAGCGGCGCGTTCAGCGAATGATCGGGCGCGGCAAGGCGCCGGTTCATGCTGATGACTTCGTCTTCCGTAACGCCGAGCTTCGTCGCGATCGTCTTGACCTGTTCGGGCTTCAGATCGCCCTCTTCGATCGCTTTGATCTGGCCCTTGGCCTTGCGCAAGTTGAAGAACAGCTTCTTCTGCGCCGCCGTCGTGCCGATCTTAACGAGGCTCCACGAGCGCAGGATGTATTCCTGGATCGAGGCGCGGATCCACCACATCGCATAGGTCGCCAGGCGAAAGCCCTTGTCCGGCTCGAAGCGCTTGACCGCCTGCATGAGCCCGACATTGCCCTCCGACACGATCTCGTTGATCGGCAAGCCGTAGCCGCGATAACCCATCGCGATCTTCGCGACCAAACGAAGATGGCTCGTCACCAACCGATGCGCGGCGCTTGAATCTTCATGCTCGCGCCAACGTTTGGCGAGCATGTATTCCTCTTGCGGCTCGAGCATCGGAAAATTCCGAATCTCGGACAAATAGCGAGACAACCCGCCTTCCGGCGTCAGCATCAGATAGCCAGCGGCCATATCCGTTACCCCTGCGTGGGCCGAAATTTTGTGCGCTTTTGCACCCCAAAACCCGGCGGTTCCAACGCGCCCGTCCCTCCCTGGCCCGGGCGTAGCGACGTTACTTATGTATGGATCAAGGCAGTTTTAAGTCCCCTGACCCTTCTCAGATAACACGCGAAGCGCAACATAAGTTTCTGTGAAGTCTTCCGGCAACACACTCTCGAATCGAAGAACTTTATGTGACGCCGGGTGCTGAAATCCCAAAACCGCAGCGTGCAGCGCCTGGCGCTGTATCCCCAAGGTCAATCCCGGGATCGTGCGCGGGCGCCCATAAACCGGATCGCCGATGAGCGGATGGCCGATATGCGCCATGTGCACGCGAACTTGATGCGTACGCCCGGTTTCCAACCGGCATTCGACGAGCGAAGCCGTTGAACCGAACGCCTCCATCACTTTGTAGTGAGTCCGCGCCTCTTTACCACCACCGCGCAGCACCGCCATCTTTTGCCGGTTGAGCGGACTGCGCCCGATCGCGCCCTCGATGACACCTGCGCGCGCACGCGGCACGCCCCACACGAGCGCCTTGTAGACGCGCTCGATCGCATGCGCCGCGAATTGCTTGCCGAGGCTGCGATGCGCCTGCTCGGTTTTCGCCGCAACGATCAAGCCCGTCGTGTCCTTGTCGATGCGATGCACGATGCCCGGACGCAGCTCGCCGCCGATGCCGCGCAAACTGTCGCCGCAATGCGCGATCAGCGCGTTGACGAGCGTGCCGTCGCGATTGCCCGCCGCCGGATGCACGACGAGCCCGGCGGGCTTGTCGATCACGATCAGATGCGCGTCTTCGTAAACGATGGGCAGCGCCATCGCCTGCCCTTTCGGCTCCGCGCGCACGGCGGGCGGGATGACGACCATGACGGACTGCCCCCGTTTGACCCGCATGGCGGGGTCACCTAGTTTCGCGCCGCCGCTGAACACGGCGCCCGCCTCGATCAGCTGCTTCAACCGCGAGCGCGACAGATCGGGCCACGCGGCGGCGAGCACGCGGTCGAGCCGGTCGCCGGCTTGGCGCTCCTCGATCGTCACCTTCCGCCGCTCCGCGCGTGGCGTTTCGTCCGTCATGGCCGAAGTCCTAGCCCAAGCGCCCATCAACCCAAAGCCTCGACATTGCGCAAAACCAGCAAATGCAAGTCGCGCAAGAGGCCGATGAGCTTGGCGCGTTCGGCCGTATCGAGCCCCTGGAGCAACCGCGCTTCAAGCTTCAAGTCGTCGCGATAGGCCGCCGGCACGCGCTCGCGGCCGAGGTCGGTGAGCCGCACCTTGAAGCTGCGCCCGTCTGCCTCCGACTTGGCGCGCGCGACGAATCCCGCGTCCTCCAGACACTTCAGCCGATGCGTCAGACCGCCCGAGGAAATCATCAACTGGCGATACAAATCCGTCGGTGTGAGCTCATGCTCGGCTCCGCCCGAACGATAAAGCGTGGCCAGCACGTCGAACTCGCCGCGCTCGAGGCCGTGACCTTCAAACACCTTGCCGATCGGCCCGTTCGCCAGATTGGCGATGCGATAGATACGCCCGAGAATGGCGATAGGCGCCGTGTCCAGCGCCGGCGCCTCGCGCCGCCACGCCGCTTGGATCTCGTCGATCTTGTCGAGCTTGCCGCCCGAAGCGCCGGCCTTTCGCGGCGCCGCCTTCTTCTTCACGGCCCCACCGCGCGCATCACGTCGCCGCAGGTCGCTCCGCGATCGACGGCCCCGACCGCGCCGAAGTACCGCTCGAATGAGCGGTCGACCGCCGCTCGCCCGCCGCCGATGATGTTGCGGCCGCGGCTGAAACCGTAGACATCCGCAAACGCGAACCGCGCGAGCCGCCGCTGTATTCCGCGCACCGCATCCGGATGCATCGGAATGTGATTCGGATAGCTGTACATGAAGCTCACATGCCGCCGATCGGCCACGACCTGCAGCGCATCGCCCGGGAACAGCGCGCCCTGCGGCCGCTCAGCGTCCTGCCAATGCAACGCCGTGCTTCCCGGAAAATGACCGCCGCAGCGAATGAGTGTCACGCCGGGCGCGATCACGTGTTCGTCGCCGCGCCAAAACCGAATGTGCCGCGACGGCCGCTGTACCCACGCCCGATCCGCCTCGTGCAGCAGGATCGGAACACCGCCCAACGCCTCGCTCCACTCCACCATCGACGAATAGAAATGCGGATGCGAGATCGCGACCAAATCGATGTCGCCGCTTGCCTTGAGCGCCGCGCCCGCATCCCGCGTCACCAGACTGAGGCTCTCTCACAAGATGCGCCGGCTCGCGGTTGTGAGGACAAGCGTCCGCTGGTCGATCGCGAAGGACGGCGACAGGCGCAAGCCGAGCAGCCCGCCGTCCTCTTCGACAAGCACGCGATGGCTCGCGGCAAGACCCTCATGCGTCGTCCAACGCTGTCCGCCCCAGCCGACATACTGTCGCTCGTCCGTGCAAATCGGGCATACGCCGGGCGGCGCCTCTGAAGCGGCGAACTGCGTTCCGCATGTCTCGCAGATGTGGAAGGTCATCTTGGTGGTCCTGGTCATATATCTTGATGCAAAGATATATGCACGGATTATCTCGACGTCAAGATATATGTACCCTCGCGGCAATCAGTCTTGGCTCGGGCCGACCGCCGGTGTACGACCCGCCCCGCCAAGACAGGATTCAGCCGTGACCGATGCCGGCCCGCCAACCCCACCGCCTCAAGCCAATCGCGGCTTGTGGCTGCTGGTCATCGGCCTCGGCATCGCGATCTTGCTCGTCCTCGCCGCGATGATCGGCATGGGGATCAGACAAGCCATGTATGGCCCGAAATCCTCGACCACCACGGCCGCAACGCTCAACCCCGGCGAGGTCCCCGAACTCAACCTCGATCTCGCGCCCGGAACGGCCGTCGCCGAAAGCCGCATGGACGGCGCCGCGCTCGTCGTGCGCGTCACGGGTCCGCAAGGCGACGAGATCCTGATCATCGATCCCGCGAAATCGAAAGTGCTGAGCCGCGTGCGCTTCAATAGGCGCGCGCCGTAGGGCGACTCAGGCGATCAGTTTCAGCTCCCGCCCGACCTCGGCGAACTTCACCACGGCGAATTCCAGATCGGCCCGCGTCAGCTCCGCGGACATTTGCGTGCGGATGCGCGCCTTGCCTTGCGGCACGACAGGATAAGAAAAGCCGATGACGTAGACGCCTTTGGCGAGCATGGCCTCGGCGAAGCGTCCGGCGAGCGCTGCGTCCCCCAGCATGATCGGCACGATCGGGTGCTCGCCCGGCAGGATGTCGAAGCCGAGCTTCGCCATCGCCGCGCGGAAGAACGTCGTGTTGTCGCGCAAGCGGTCGATCAACGTGGTCGACGAAGCCAAGAGATCGAGCGCCGCGATGGACGCGGCCGCGATCATCGGCGGCAACGAGTTCGAGAACAGATAGGGTCGCGAGCGCTGCCGCAACAGGTCGATGATTTCCTTGCGCCCGGAGGTGTAGCCGCCGCTCGCCCCGCCGAGCGCCTTGCCGAGCGTGCCTGTGATGATGTCGATGCGGCCCATGACGCCCGCGCGCTCGTGCGCGCCCCGCCCGCCCTTGCCTGTGAAGCCGACCGCGTGCGAATCGTCGACCATCACCAAGGCGCGATATTTGTCGGCGAGATCGCAAATCTCGCCGAGTTTGGCGTAATAGCCGTCCATGGAGAACACACCGTCGGTCGCGACTAACCGGAACCGCGCGTCGGTCGCCGCTTTCAGGTTGGCTTCGAGGTCCGCCATGTCGCCGTTGCGATAGCGCGCGCGTCGCGCTTTGCAGAGGCGGATGCCGTCGATGATGCTCGCGTGGTTGAGCTCATCCGAGATGACCGCGTCTTCCTCGCCCAGGATGGTCTCGAACAGCCCGCCGTTCGCATCGAAACACGACGAATAGAGGATCGTGTCATCGGTCCCGAGGAAGGCGCTGATCCGCTGCTCGAGCTCCTTGTGGATCTCCTGCGTTCCGCAAATGAAGCGCACCGACGCCATGCCGTAACCCCAGCGATCGAGTGCCTCATGTGCCGCCTTGACGATCGCCGGATGGCTCGCAAGACCCAGATAGTTGTTCGCGCACAGATTCAGCACGTCCTGCCCGCCGGCGACGCGGATGTGGCCGGCCTGCGGTGTCGCGATGACGCGCTCGCGTTTGTGGAGTCCGGCTTGCGTGATCTCGGCGAGCGTCTTGGCGATGTGCTGCTGAGCGGCGCCGTACATCACAAGTCGCTCCACTTGAGCACGACCTTGCCGGAACTGCCCGTGCGCATCGCGGCAAACCCCTTCTCGAAATCCGTGTAGTGGAAGCGGTGGGTGATGACAGAGCTGATGTCGAGTCCCGATTGAACGAGAACCGACATCTTGTACCAGGTCTCGTACATCTCGCGGCCGTAGATGCCCTTGATGGTCAGCATGTTGAAAATGACCTTGTTCCAGTCGATCGCCATGTCGCCCGAGGGAATGCCGAGCATGGCGATGCGCCCGCCGTGGCACATGTTGGCGAGCATCTCGCGGAAGGCCGCCGGGTTGCCCGACATTTCGAGCCCGACGTCGAAGCCTTCGGCCATGCCGAGCTTCTTCTGCGCCTCCGCAACCGACGTCTCCTTGACGTTGAGCGCGAGGTCCACCTTCATTTCCCGCGCCAGTTCGAGGCGCGGCTCGTTGAGGTCGGTGATGACGACATAACGTGCGCCCGCCTGCCGCACGACGGCCGCGGCCATGATGCCGATGGGCCCCGCGCCGGTGATGAGCACGTCCTCGCCCAGAACCGGAAATTGAAGGGCAGTGTGCACCGCGTTTCCGAACGGATCGAAGATGGCCGCGACATCGAGGTCAATGCCCTTGTGATGGTGCCAGATGTTGGTCTGCGGCAGCGCGATGTACTCAGCGAACGCGCCGGTGCGATTGACGCCGACGCCGCTCGTGTTGGCGCACATGTGATAACGGCCCGCCATGCAATTGCGGCAGCGCCCGCAGACGACGTGACCCTCGCCGCTGACGATTTCGCCCCGCCGGTAGTCGGTGACGCTCGATCCGACTTCGACAATCTGGCCCACAAACTCGTGGCCGATGACAAGGGGCACTGGAATCGTTTTCTTGGCCCAGTCGTCCCAATTGTAGATGTGCAGATCGGTGCCGCAGATACCGGTCCTGAGCACGCGAATGAGGACGTCGTTGATGCCGATCGTGGGCTCCGGCACGTTCTCGAGCCAAAGGCCGGGCTCGGCGCGCGATTTGACGAGGGCTTTCACGTGCGTGTTCTCCGTTATGTGCTCCTTGAACACGCGCGCGCCCGCATCTGTCAACCTGGGAGCGCGGGCGCGCCCGCTCTATTCTAACGCCGCAAGAGCGGGCAGGATGTGCGCGCTCCCACAGGAACGCACCACGTCCATGATCACCGGCCCCACCTCGCACAGCTTCATCTCCCAACGCCTGCGGCTGCGCTACGTCGATTGGGGCAATCCGGACGCAAGCCCGCTGATCCTCCTGCATGGCGGGCGCGATCATTCGCGCAGCTGGGATTGGACAGCTCAGGAACTCAGGCGCGATTGGCACGTGATCGCACCCGATCTGCGTGGCCACGGCGACAGCGACTGGTCCCCCGACGGCGACTACGGCGGCCTCGCCAATCTCTACGATCTGGCCCAGCTCATCCATCAGCTGAAGCTCGCGCCGGTGACGATCGTCGCGCACTCCTACGGCGGCAACATCGCGCTGCGCTATGCGGGCGTCTATCCGGCGAACGTGAAGAATCTCGTGGCGATCGAAGGCCTCGGCCCTTCGCCCAAAATGCTGGCCGAGCGCTTCAACAAACCGATCGACGCGCGCCTGCGCGACTGGATCGACGCCAAGCGCGCGGTCGCGGGGCGCATGCCGCACCGCTACGCGACGCTCGACGAAGCCTACGCGCGGATGAAAGAGGCAAACCACCACCTCTCCGACGAACAGTCGCGCCACCTGACGATCCACGGCGTCAGCCAGAACGAGGACGGCAGCTACAGCTGGAAATTCGATCCCTACATGCGCGTCTTCCCGCCCTTCGACATGGCGCAAGGCGAGAACGAACGCCTGTGGAGCGCGATCACCTGCCCGACGCTCCTGATGTACGGCGAAGACAGCTGGGCCTCGAACCCGGAGAAAGATGGCCGCGCAAAACACTTCAACACCGCGCGCGTGATCTCGTTCAAGAACGCCGGCCACTGGCTCCACCACGATCAGTTCGACCAATTCATGACCGAACTACGCGCGTTCCTTTGAAGCCGCGCTTGATCCAGAACCCTCGCCTCGCGTAGAACACGCCCTTCGACCGCCAAGGCCCCCATCGTCTAGCGGTCTAGGACGTCGCCCTCTCACGGCGAAAACAGGGGTTCGAGTCCCCTTGGGGGCGCCATCGACGCGAGCCATGCGCCGCGATGTCAGCATGGCCAAAAAGACAAACCCCTCGAAGTCCGATCTCGTGCGCGATGTCTTTCCGGTCATCGACGCGCTTGTTTCGTTCGTTCCGGACGGGCAAGACCCACCGCAGCAGCTTCAGGATCAACTCGACCAGCGCGGTCACGCGCGCTGGTATCCGGTCGAAGGCGGCCACCGGGTGAAGATGCCGTTCCAAGGCGCCGATCCACCGCCCGGTCCATTCGAGATCGAACGCGGCGGCTGGGACCACGATCACTGCGACAACTGCAACGCCAACATCCACGTCGGCGAAGAATTCTGGAAGACGATGGACGAAGACTTCGCCGTGTTCTGCACTTCCTGTTACGGTAACCTTCCGTCGCGTTGGACTTGGCCCTGGCAACGATCGTAACGCTTGGGCGGCGCGGAGGCGGGAGAGCAGATCATGTTGACTGTGCATCATCTGGGAATTTCGCAGTCGGAACGCATCGTCTGGCTGTGCGAGGAATTGGGCATCCCCTACGAGCTCAAGCGTTACGACCGCGACGCGACCACGCGGCTGGCGCCGGCCGAATATAAGGCGCTCCATCCGATGGGCACGGCGCCGATCATCACCGACGGCACCGTCGTGCTCGCGGAGTCGGGCGCGATCATGGAGTACCTCATCGGCAAGTACGGCAGCGGGCGGCTTGCGGTCGCGCCGGACAAACCGAACTTCGCCGACTATCTGTTCTGGTTCCACTTCGCCAACGGCTCGATGATGCCGAGCCAGATGGCGGGCTTGGGCAGCAAACCCGGCGCCGAAGAAAGCCCGCGCGCGCGGTTCATGCGCGAACGCTGCGACCGCGTGTGGGGGATGGTCGAAGACCGCCTGGGCAGGACGCCCTATCTCGCCGGCAACGACTTCACGGCGGCCGACATCATCATGCTCTTTCCCCTGACGACGATGCGCGCGTTCGTGCCGCGCGACATTTCGAAATATCCGAACATCCAGGCCTATCTGAAGCGCATCGGCGAGCGTCCGGCCTATCGCCGCGCGATGCAGAAGGGCGATCCGCAGATGGCGCCGATGCTAAGCTGACGAGAATTCGGTAGCCAGGAGCGCCAGCTCAACCCATCAGCTTGCGGATGTTTTTCGTGCCCGACGCCGTGAGCGTCACCGCGCGCGTGCCGGGCTGGCGCGCAATCCACCCGCGCGCCACGAATTCGTGGCAGAGCGCGGCACCCAAGCTGCCACCGAGATGCGCCTTGCGCTCCGTCCAGTCGAGGCACGGCATGGCAAAGCGCCGCCGCGCCTTCGCGGCCTCTTCGACATCGATGCCGAGACGCGCGAAAATCTCGGCCCCCTTCGGGCCGAGCCCCACCTCGTCGCCGTCGGCCTTCAAGCCCTTCGCTTTGATCAGCCACTCATAGAGCTCGACGCCGAACGCGCCCGCCAGATGATCGTAGCAGGTGCGCGCCCGCGCCAGCGCCGGCGTGACGCGGCTGTCGTCGGCGTTGCGCGACAACGCCCCAAGCGACTCGATGAGCGTCGCGACGGACGCGTTCGCAAGGCGATAGATCGACTTGCGCCCCTCGCGCTCGAATGAAACCAGATTGGCGTCCTTCAACACGGCGAGATGGTTCGAGACGAGGGACTGCGGCTTCCCCGCCTCGGCGACCAGTTCCGCCACTGCGGCCGGTCCCTCCATCAGGCGATGCAGGATCTGCAGCCGCGTCTCTTCGGCCACAGCCTGGGCGACGCTGATCGCTTTGCTCATCGATAGATCATCCCAGGATGATGTGTTGTTGACATATCAGGATCGGATGATATACGACTGTTTGCCGCCAAGCCAGGAGAATGGGCATGCCCGAAACCGTCGACGTCCATTTCGATTTCCGTTCGCCCTACGCCTATTTCGCAGCCGTCCGGATCGCGCGCGGCGACGCAATCCTCCCGCCGGGCGTGACGTGGCGCTGCCAGCCCGTGTCGATCAACGTGCTTCTCAATCTTCAGGCAGGGCGCGAGCCGACGGCGCCCTACGCCGATCCCTTGGCGCCCGCCAAGCGCCAGTATGTCTTCGAAGACGTACGCCATTGCGGCGCGCACTACGGGATTCCGTTTATGCTGCCGAACCCGCTCCGCCCGAACACGGTACCGGCGATGGCGGCATTCGAGCTCCTTGAGGCCGACATCGACGCGCAAAGACGGTTCCTCCCCGCGGTGTTCGATGCGATTTGGCGCCAGCAGAAGGATGTCGGAGACCCGCGCATGCTCGCCGAAATCGCGAAAGGCGCGGATGTCGACGTGGCCGTCATCGATCGTGCCCTCACGCACGAAGCGCAAAACGATCTGATCGCGCGCTCCGCGCGTTTGTACGAAACCGTCGGCGTGTTCGGCGTGCCGACCTTCATTTGGAACAAGGAGCGCTTCTTCGGCGTCGACCGCTTGGACATGGTTTGCGCGGCTGTCGCGAAGGCGCGCGCCGCCGCCTGAACGCAAGCGAGAGGCGATCCACTCGCGGAGAGACGTCGTCATGCCCACGGAACAGGAAGTCGAAGCGTTCGTCGCGGCGTTCGCCGGCCATTGGCAGATGGACGCCGGCTTCCGCCACCTGATGCATCCGGGCGCGACGTTGCGCGTCGCGGGCGCGCGCGTGCCCTATTCGTTCGAGGAGGCCGAGCGCTTCGTCATCGGCGTGAAGCGCGGCATACCCGACATCGGCCTTCGCGTGCTCGATTGGGCGGCGCGCGGAAACGCCGTCTACACCGAATGGGAAATGTCCGGCACCATCGCGGGACGTCGCGCGACGTGGCAGGGCATCAACCGCAACACGCTTGACGGCGCCAAGTCGCGCGCGGGCGTGTCGTGCTGGGACCGCCAAGCCTTGCTCGAACAGGTGGAGCCGGGCCGCGCGCCCCTCGATCTCAGCGCCGAACTCGCCCGCCTTCAATCGAAGACGTGACCGCGAGGCGCGCCTGACCAAACCGCTCCACCTTAAGCGGCGCTGGACCAACCGACGGGCGGGCACTGCGCCGAAGCCTCAATGCGAGAAAAGCGATATGGGTTCGACACCCCCTGATGAAAGTAGCTTTAGGGGGAGTCGTATTTTGATGGTCGTTCCAGTCCCCACCGACCCCGACGCGGTGATCGTGCCTTCGAGCTGACGCACGAAGATAGCCACGTAGTCGGAACCGCGTTTCTCGGGAATCTTTGCCGAATCCATGTCCTTCATACCCACACCGTTATCGGCGACGGTCAGCTCAAGGTCGTCGCCGACCCGTTCCACGCCCAGCAGCACACGTCCCGTCCCGCCGGGAAAGGCGTGCTTGACGGCGTTTGTCGCCAACTCATTGACCAGAAGGCCAAAGGGTACGGCACGATCGGGGTCGATATCCAAGGCTTCGGCTTTGACCTCTATCTTGATGCCCGATGTGTTTCCGAGCAGGCTCGCCGACATGGTTTTGGCGATCTCTCTAAGATATGCGTCCACGGCAACCGCCCCGCCGCGGCTGGATTGTGATATCAGGTCGTAAAGCTGGGCAATTGCGCCGATGCGCGCCTGCATGGCCTTATAGCCTTGCACGCACGGGGCCGCGGTCCATTTGGATTCATAAGCGATCAAGCCGACGACGACCTGCAAGTTATTCTTGATGCGGTGCGCAACTTCGTTCGTCAGCATCTGGGCGTCCCGCTCGCGCTGCTTGCGGTCCGTGATGTCCTCGAAGACCAGAAGCATGCGATGGGCATGGTTCCCGGGTTGAGAAATCTTTCGCGCATTCAAGTTGAAAACACGCCGGCCGAGACCCGGAAAATCATCCTCGATCTCGAAACTTTCGATCGGCTTGTTCTCCGGCAGCACCTTCTCCATCAAATGGCGCAGCGCCGGCACGTCCCATTG
>JBGOVA010000015.1:0-36916 GCA_041477875.1 Micropepsaceae bacterium
ACCGTGATAGAGGCCGGTGGTGTCGCCCAGACCGACCGTGTTCGCCGTCGAAAACAGGCGGAAGCCGGGGTGCGGCCTGATCACCCGGTTCTGGTCCAGGAGGGTCAGCTTGCCCTCGACCTCGAGCACGCGCTGGATCACGAACATCACGTCCGGCCGCCCGGCGTCGTACTCGTCGAAGACCAGCGCCACCGGATGCTGCAGCGCCCACGGCAGGATGCCTTCGCGGAACTCCGTCACCTGCATGCCTTCGCGCACGACGATCGCGTCTTTGCCGACGAGGTCGATGCGGCTGATGTGGCTGTCGAGGTTGATGCGGATGCACGGCCAATTGAGCCGCGCCGCAACCTGCTCGATATGCGTCGACTTGCCGGTGCCGTGATAGCCCTGGATCATGACGCGCCGATTGAACGCAAAGCCGGCGAGGATGGCGAGCGTCGTCTCGCGGTCGAAGCGATAGGCCAGGTCGAGGTCCGGCACATACTCGTTGCGCTTCGAGAAGGCGGGCACCTTCATCGAGACGTCGATGCCGAATGCCTTCTTGGCGTCGACAGTGGTGTCGGGCTGGCTGTCTGCAGCCAGTCCGTTTTGCGTCGTGGTCATGCGTTCAGGCTTTCGTTGGTAATAGCGTTCGCAACCCTCATACCGCCCCCGGGGAGTGCGGTGGAAGTGCGTTCCGTCAAATCATCTCAAGAATAGCCGGATGAGCGCAGCTGCCCATAGGCTTTGACGACTTGACGCAGGCGCTCTTCCGAGCCGCGATCGCCGCCATTGGCGTCGGGATGGAAGCGTTTAACCAATTCCTTAAAGCGCGATTTCACGTCCTGCAAGGTCGCGTCGGGCTCGAGATTGAGTGTTTCGAGGCTCGTCCGCTGCATCTTGGTCAGCCGGCGTTCCGCCGTGCCGTAACGTTTCGCCTCGTCGCCGCCCCGGGGCTGGCCGGTAGGCCCGTCGTCGAAGATCACGAACGGGTCGACATACGCGCCGCGGAAGTAGAATTGCAGCTTGGGATTGGGCCCCCCCTTGGTGTGATCGCTGATCTTCCAGGTCGGCCTCAAGCCCGTCAGCGTCGCCCGCTGATAGGCGTCGATCTGGTCCGGCGTCATGCCTTTGAAGAAGTCCCAGGCCAGATTGTACTCGCGCACATGTTCCATGCAGAACCAGTAGTACTCGTTCAGCGAGTTCCGGCTCTTGGGCGCCCGATGCTCGCCGAAGCCCGCGCAGCCCGGCTTGTCGCAGACGCGCGTGGGCTTGATCACAGGCTGGCGCTTCACGCGCAGGTCCTGTGCCCATTTTGACGCTTGTTTCGTTCCTTCGCCCATCGCCCTCAAGTATGGGAACGAGCGGTTAAGAAGACAAGAAAACCTCTCGCTTGACATCGCCCCGGACATGACTCACACGCTGGTTCGCATGGGCATGGTGGAAACCATACGGACAAAGCTCGAAGCCGCTTTTGCGCCGTCGCACCTCGACGTGCGCGATGAGTCGTCGCTGCACCACGGTCACGCCGGTTCGCGCGAAGGCGGCGAAACACACTTTCGTGTGGCAATCGTGTCAAATGTCTTCGAAGGGCTCTCGCGCGTCGAACGCCACCGCCGCGTTCACGACGTGCTCGACGCCGAGCTCAAGGACAGGGTCCACGCGCTCGCGCTGACGCTGCTCACGCCCGAAGAAGCGTCACGCCGTATGTGACGCCGCTTGCGCTGCGACCTGTTGCGGCGGCGTGACGCGCAAGGCCGTGATCTGATTGCGCTGCCGGCGCAGGATCTCGAACTTGAACCCGTGAAAGCTGAACACCTGACCGATATCGGGAATGGTCTGCGCCTCGTGGATCACCAGACCCGCGATCGTCGTCGCCTCTTGGTCCGGCAGGTTCCAGTTCATGACCCGGTTCAATTCGCGAATCGTCACCCAGCCGTCGACGTTCGTCGTCCCGTCCGGCTGCTGACGGATGCCCGAGACGGGAAGGTCGTGCTCGTCGCGGATTTCGCCGACGATTTCCTCCAGGATGTCCTCAAGCGTGATGAGGCCCTGCAGCGCGCCGTACTCGTCGACGACCAGCGCGAAGTGCGTGCGGCGCTGCAAAAAGGCGCGCAGCTGATCGCCGAGCGGCGTCGTGTCGGGAATAAACCAAGGCTTCCCCGCCAGCGCCATGACGTTGACGGCCTTGATGTTCCCCTGGTTGCGCGACAGGGCCCTGAGCAGGTCTTTGGCGTGCAACACGCCGATGATGTTGTCCAAGTCGCCTTTGTAGACCGGCAGCCGGGTATGCGGCTGCGACAGCACCCGGTCCAGCATCTCTTCCGGCGCGAGATCGCCGTCGATCATCGTCATGTTCTTGCGGTGGATCATCACGTCCGCGACCTGAAGGTCCTTCAGGTCCAGAATGCCGCCGAGCATGTTGCGGTCCGAGGTCCCCACCGCACCCTGGATGTGATGGAGGTCGATCGCGCCGCGCAGCTCCTCGTGCGCCGCTTCCGCGGCTTCCTCCCTGTCCTCGACGAGCCCCTGCGATTTGACGCCCATCGCCTTCAGCATGATCGCCACGAGCCATGCCACGGCGTCGACGATCGGCGAGAATACGACGACGGCGTAGCGGACCGCGCGCCCCACACGCAATGCCATGGAGTCCGCGTTGGTAATGGCGTAGGTCTTCGGCAGCACCTCGCAAAAGACGAGCACGAGCGCCGTCGTGATCAGGGTGGCCGCGGCGACGCCGGCATTTCCAAAGATCGTCAGCAGAACGGTGGTGACGAGCGCCGAGGACGCGATGTTCACGAAGGTGTTGCCGAGCAACACCGTCCCCACCATCTGTTCGCGATGCTTCATCAACCAGTTGACGTGCTTGGCGCGTGGCTCGCCGTCTTTTTCGAGCTGATGCATGCGCGCGCGCGACGCCGCGGTCATCGCGGTTTCCGAACCGGAAAAGAACGCCGAAAATATCATCAGCACGACCGTGATCACGATCGAAGCCAAGAGATCGCCGGTCGAAAGCACATCGGGTGCTGCTACAAAGCCTTCTTCCATGACAAAGCTTCTCGTTCAGGATGTGGCTGCGGAACGCCTCAAGGCGTCGCTTAGGACGGCTCGCACGGCCGCGACGTCGACATCGCTCGCGACGAACGCCTGCCCGACGCCGCGCGCGAGGACGAAGACGAGCTTGCCGTCCGAGGCTTTTTTGTCTTGGCGCATGATCTCGATCAAATCGTCCTCGGTCGCGCCGAGTTCGGGCAGCTCGGCGATCGATGTCGGCAGGCCGGCGGCGGCGAACCAGCGGCGAACCCGCACCACGTCGTCCGTGGGCGAAAGCTTCAGCCGCGCCGACAAGTCGAACGCGAGGCAGCACCCGACGGCGACCGCTTCGCCGTGCAGCACCTTGCCCGAATACCCGGAACACGCCTCGACCGCGTGCGCAAACGTGTGACCGAGATTGAGGAGCGCGCGCGCCCCCGCCTCGCGCTCGTCCGCCTCGACGACGCGCGCCTTCATCTTGCACGACTGCACGATGGCGCGCGTGCGCACGGGGCCCGGCTCGTTCAGAATCGCGCTGGCGTTTTCCCCAACCCACTGGGCAAACGCCGCGTCGCCGATCAGCCCATACTTCAACACCTCGGCATAACCCGCGCGCAATTCTCGCGCGGGCAGGGTGTTGAGCACGGCGGTATCGGCCAGCACCAGGCAGGGCTGATGAAACAGCCCAACGAGATTCTTGCCTTGCGGCGTATCGATGGCGGTCTTGCCGCCGACTGAGGAATCGACCTGCGCGAGCAGCGTCGTCGGCACCTGCACATAGTCGACGCCGCGCTTGACGATGCCGGCCGCAAACCCCGCAAGATCGCCGATCACCCCGCCGCCGAGCGCAACGACGAGGTCGCCGCGCTCGACATTGGCGTCCAGCATCTGCCCGACAAGCTGCTCGAGGATCGCAAAGCTCTTGGTCGCTTCCCCGGGGGGCAGGATCGAAGCGTCATGCCGGATGCCGCGCGCATCGAGCGAGCGCGTCAGCGCGGCGAGATGAAGGCGTGCGACATGCTCGTCGGTGACGACGAACACCCGCTTGCCGCGCTTCAGCGCAACGATCTCCTCGCCGGCGGCGGCAAGCGTGCCCGCGCCGACCACGATGTCATACGCGCGACCCGCAAGATCGACGCGCAATCGCTCCACGCTCATGAAGATGCTTTTACGCCAAGCGAGGCCAGGTGGCTCAGGATTTGTTGAACCACCGTGTCATGCGGCCCGCCGTTGGAATCGACCGTCATGTCGGCCTCGGCATAGATCGGGTAGCGCTCGGCCATCAGCTTTTCCATCGTCGCGCGCGGGTCGCCGTTCTTGAGCAAGGGGCGGGTGGGGCGCTTCGTGACGCGCTCCATCAAAAGGCCGATGTCCGCCCTGAGCCAGATCGAGAGGCCCTGATGCTTGATCAGCGCCCGGGTCGTCGGGTCCATGAATGCGCCGCCGCCGGTGGCAAGCACGTGGCGGGGTCCCCTCAGCAGGCGCGCGATGACCTTCCGCTCGCCGTCCCGGAACGCCGCCTCGCCATAACTCTCGAAGAAATCCGAAATCGAACAGCCTGCCGCAGCCTCGATTTCCTGGTCCGCGTCGTGGAACGGAAGACGCAGAGCGTTCCCCAGTCGGCGCCCGACCGTGCTCTTCCCCGCCCCCATCAGACCAACCAGCACCAAAGAGCGCTCGGCCAGCGGGGGACCTTTCTCTGGGATTTCCGTTTGTTCGTGCACCTGCATATTGTTCTATCCGTCCGGAATCAGCATGTACATGAAGTGGTTGAGGCCCGCCAGTCAGGCGCAATTCGGCTAAAACGTGCAAAAGGGGATCGGGAGTGGCGCGCAGGCGGCATTATCGCGACTATGATCGACCGAGCGGGCTGGTCCAGCTCGGCCGGCTCGTCATCGCGGCTGTAATTTTGCTGGCATTGGGCGCCGGCGGCTTGGCTTATTATGCGTCGACCCTAACGCCTGAGCGCCACAAGGTGGAAAAGGTTCTGCCCGATGACCGGTTCCCGCGTTAACACTCTTTCGTTGGCGCTCGTTCTTTCCCTGACTTTCGCGCTTGCCGCCAGAGCGGAAACGCCTGAGGCGGGACCCGCCTCCGCGCCGCCGCGCGGCCTGTCCCCGCCACCGGAATCGAGTCCGCCGAGCAACACTTCCCCTTCGACCGAAGACACTGCACCGGCGAAGAAGCCGACGGGAACCGAAGCCTGGCAATCGCCATCGGAACAGACGGTCCCCGACAAACCCGGACAGCCCTCCGGGCCGCGCGTCACTGTTTCCGGCCTGACGGCGATCGACCCCTCTGCTGGCGGACTGCTCGCCTCGGGGTCCGGCGGATTCAATTCCAACCTATGGGCGGGAAGCCCGCGCTCTGCAATCGTATCGCGCTTGACGCAATTGCCCTCGGCGCCGAATTCGCCCGCGATGCAATCGCTGTTGCGCCGTTTGCTGCTGACCGCGGCAACGCCGCCCGAAGGCGCCGCGCCGCCTGAGGAACCGTCGCTCTTGGCGTTGCGCGTGTCGAAGCTCGTCGCCAACGGTTGGATCGGCGAAGCCGAGGCGCTGGCATCGCGCAGCCCGCGCGATGATTCGTATGCGCGCCAGGTCTGGGCGGAGTCGCTCTTGCTTCAAGGGCGCGAAGGCGACGCCTGCGGCGACGCGACCTCGCTTCGCCAGTCGGCGAACGACCCTTATTGGCTAAAACTCCGCGTGCTTTGTTACATCCTGCAGGACGATACCCAGGCTGCGACGTTGACGCTCGACGTGATGCGCGAGCGCAGCGTCGCGGACGACGCGTTCTTCGCGCTGGCGACGGCATTGACCGAAGGCGGGACGCCGCAAGTGACGGCGCTTCCCGCACCCTCAGGCATTCATCTGGCACTCCTGCGCCGCGCCAACAAAGCGCCGCCCGCGGCGATTGCGGGCTGGGTCCCGGCGACCAACCTCCTCTCGCAAGCCTCGGGCGACGCGAATGTCAGGCTCGCCGCCGCAGAGCGCGCCGCCGTCGCGGGCCTGCTCCCGGCCGACCAACTGCGCGCGATCTACGACGCCGAGCAATTCACGCCCGATCAACTCGACGACCCGGAAGAATCGGCGGCGAAGCTTCCACCCCCGCGCGCCAATGCGCTCTACTACCAGTCGATCGCGAAACGCACGCTCCCCGCAGCGCGCGCTGCCGCCTTCGCCGCGGCACTCCAGCGCGCCGAATCGCAAAACCGCTTCGCGCTCTTCGCCGAGGTGACAAGCGACGTCGCGCTTCAGATCAAGCCGTCGCCCCAGACCGCATGGCTTGCCCCATACATCGCGCGCGTCCTTTTCTATACGGGCAACGACAAAGCCGCCGAACAATGGTTCATGGTTTTAACCGGGCCGACCGACGGGCCGACGCTCAACGCGCTTCAACTTCATACGGGCCTCGTTCGGCCTTCGCCCGAACACCTCGCGCGCATGCAGGGCGCGATGACCTGGCTCGGCCAGAACGCTCTTCTGGCGGGCGGCGCGAAGGATTGGCTGATGGAACGGGCCACGCGCGAAATCCCGCTCCTCGATGCGCTCGGCTACATTGTACCGCCGGATGCGCAGTGGGCCGTCTCCGCGACCACGGCCGGCGTCTCGCCTTCGGGCCCCTCGGCTGAAGCGCTGTCTGCAATCTCGCGCTCCGCGCAGGACGGCAAGCTCGGCGAAACGCTGCTCGACGCGCTTATCGCATTGGGCCCGGGTGGGCCGACCCGCGCGCAAGGCCAAACGGTCACGCGCGTCGTCAAGGCCTTGATGGCGGTGGGCCTGCGCGACGAAGCGCGCGCAATTGCGATCGAGGCTGTGCTCGGCGCTCCCGTGCGTCTGCGCAAATGACATCGAGAGCCGATACCGGCTTGCACCATCTCGAAGCCTTTCTGGAGATGTTGAGTGCCGAGCGTGGCGCGGCGGTCCACACACTCGACGCCTATCGCCGCGACCTGCTCGACTACGCGGGCTTCCTGCGCCGACGATCGCGCGGCCTTGCGAACGGAACGGCCGCCGACATTCGCGGCTATCTCGCGACGCTCTCCCAAGCGGGCCTCAAACCCTCGACTCAGGCGCGCCGTCTCTCCGCCCTGCGCCAGCTCCACCGTTTTCTGCTCGACGAAGGCGTGCGCAAGGACGATCCGACATCGGCGATCGAATCGCCGAAGCGCGGCCGCCCGCTGCCCAAGATCGTGACCGAAGCCCAAACCCACGCCCTGATCGACGCCGCGAGCGCGGTCGACGGGCCCGAAGCCGTCCGCCTGCTCTGCATCGTCGAACTGCTCTACGCTTCGGGCTTGCGCGTCTCCGAATTGGTGACGCTGCCGCTGACGGCGGTTGCCGGCGAGCGGCGCATGTTGCTCGTCAAGGGCAAGGGCGGAAAAGAACGATTGGTCCCCTTGGGCGCGCCGGCGCGCGAAGCGATCAACGCCTATCTAAAAGTGCGCGCGCGATTCCTGCCGGCCGGCGAACGCGCCCAACGTTTCCTCTTTCCGTCGCGTGGAAGTGAAGGTCACCTCACGCGCCGGCGCGTCGCACAGTTGATGAAAGACCTCGCGATTAAGGCAGGGGTCGATCCGCGGAAATTATCCCCACACGTTCTTCGCCACGCTTTCGCGAGCCACCTGGTCGCGCACGGCGCCGACTTGCGCAGCGTTCAGCAGCTCTTGGGTCACGCCAACATCGCGACGACGCAAATCTATACCCACGTTCAAGATGAACGTTTACGCCGCCTGGTCGCGGAAAAGCATCCTCTCGCGGTGCGTCGCAAGCGTTGACTGTGGGACCCCGCGAGCCTAGTTTCCCGCGACTTTTCGGGCGCCCGAACTTGGATTGAGATTGGGCGGAGATCCGAAGGCGGGGCATCCAGATGAGCTTCACGACGATCGAGCGTGTTCCACCGCGACTGAACCGGTCGCAGCTTTTTGTTCCGGGCGTCCGTGCGGCGCTCTTCGAGAAGGCGGCGACCGGCGACGCCGACGTCATTTGCCTCGATCTCGAAGACAGCGTTGCTCCGGGCGACAAGCCGCAAGCACGCGCGAACGTCGTTCAGGCGCTCAAGACCGTGAACTTCGGTTCGAAGTCGATTTCCTGCCGCATCAATGGCCTCGACACGCAGTGGTGCTACCGCGACGTTGTCGATCTCATGGAGCAGGCGGGCGACCGGCTCGACCTGATCATGATCCCGAAAGTCGGTGTCGCCGCCGACGTTTACGCGATCGACATGCTGATCACGCAGATCGAGGCGGCGGTCGGACGCAAGAAGCCCGTGAAGCTCGAAGTCATCATCGAAAGTGCGCTCGGTCTCAACAACGTCGACGCGATCGCCGGCGCCTCGAAGCGGCTTGAGTCGCTGCATTTCGGCTCGGCCGACTACGCTGCTTCGGCGGGCATGCGCACCACCAACATCGGCGGCCCCAACAGCGATTACGTCGTGCTGACTGATGCTGATGGCTCGGGCAAGCGCGAGACGCATTGGTCCGACCTCTGGCACTACGCGACGTTCCGCATGGTCGCTGCCGCGCGAGCGCACGGGCTGCGGCCTATCGACGGTCCCTTCGGCGACTACTCGGATGAAGCCGGCTTCTTGGCTCAGGCGCGTCGCACCGCCGTTTTGGGTTGCGAAGGCAAGTGGGCGATTCACCCGAGCCAGGTCGGGCTCGCCAACCAAGTCTTCACCCCGCCGGCCGACGAGGTGAAGCGCGCCGAAGCAATTCTGACGGCGATGAAGGACGGCGCGCAAAAGGGCATGGGCGCAGTTTCGCTCAATGGCCGCTTGATCGATTAGGCGTCGATCCGCCAGGCCGAAGTCATCGTGCGGCAAATGCAGTTGATCCGCGAGCGAACGAAAAGCTAAGGCGGATAGGCCGCTCGGAACCTCCATGGTCGCATCTGCGAAAGAAGCGCAAGAACTAGCCGCGCGCCATCAAAGCCTGACCATTGCGGCCGTGGGCGTCGTCTTCGGCGACATCGGCACGAGCCCGCTCTACATGATGCGCGAGACGTTCGGTGCCACCGGTTCGATGGGTCTGAACGAGACGTCGGTCTACGGCGTGCTGTCGCTGGCGTTCTGGTCGCTCATGATCGTCGTCTCGCTGAAGTATTGCTGGGTGATCATGCGCGCCGACAACAAGGGTGAGGGCGGCGTGCTGTCGCTCGCCTCGCTCGCCCTGCGCACCGGCCACGCGGCGCCGCGACGGCGCCGCATGATCTGGTTTCTGGCGCTGGCGGGCTTGGCCTTGTTTTACGGCGACGCGCTGATCACGCCTTCGGTCTCGGTGCTCTCCGCGATCGAGGGTCTCTCGGTCGCGACGACCGCCTTCGACAGGTTCGTGGTCCCATTGGCCGCGTTCATCCTGGTGGCGCTCTTCCTCTTCCAGAGCCGCGGCACGCGCGATGTTGGACGCTTGTTCGGGCCGATCATGATCCTTTGGTTCGTCACGATCGGCGTGCTGGGCCTGTTGGAAGTCGTCCAGCGTCCGCAGATCATCACGGCGATCCTTCCGATCTACGCGATCGATTTGGTCATCGCCGCCCCATGGGCCGCTTTTGTGGCGCTGGGCTCGATAGTGCTCTGCGTCACCGGCGCCGAGGCGCTCTACGCCGACATGGGCCACTTCGGCAAAGGCCCGATCCGCACCGCTTGGGTCGGGGCCGCGGTCTGCTTGGTGTTCAATTATTTCGGACAAGGTGCGCTGCTCTTGAGCGCGCCCGGCGCCCTTGCCAATCCGTTCTATCATTTGGCGCCTGGCTGGGCGCTCTACCCGATGGTCGTGCTCGCAACCTGCGCGACGGTCATCGCATCGCAGGCCGTCATCTCCGGCGTCTTCTCGCTCACCCGCCAGGCGATTCAGCTGGGCTATCTGCCGCGCATGGACATCCGCCACACCTCGGCGACCGAAATGGGCCAGATCTACATTCCCCAGATCAACTGGTTCTTGATGTTCGGCGTCGCCGTCATCGTGGTCTCGTTCGGCTCGTCGAGCGCGCTGACGCATGCCTACGGTCTTGCCGTCACGGGCGCGATGACGATCGACACGATCCTCGCCATCATCGTCGCGCGCTGGCTCTGGGGCTGGAATCGCTGGGTGACGTTCGCCGTCTTCGGCGCGTTCCTCGTGGTCGACGTCTCGTTCCTGTCGTCGAACATCCTGAAGATACCGACGGGCGGCTGGCTGCCCATCCTCGTCGCGATCGCGGCCTACACGGCGTTCTCCGTCTGGAACCGGGGCCGCGAGGCGCTGCTCGGCAAGCTCTACCGCGACGCCATGCCGATCCGCGAATTCTTGGAGCACTGGGACCGCACGACCGAGCGCGTCGGCGGCACCGCCGTCTTCATGACCTCGAACCCCGCGGTCGTGCCGACCGCCTTCCTGCACAACTTGAAGCACAATCACGTCGTTCACGAGCGCGTCGTCGTCATGAAGGTCGATTTCGTCGACGTCCCGCGCTTGGGTGACGAGAAGCGCATCGAAGTCGAGAAATTGGGCAAGGGCTTCCACCGCGTCACGGTGCGCTACGGCTTCATGGAACGCCCCGACGTGCCCCGTGCGCTCGAGCTCTGCCGCCAATACGGCCTGTCGTTCGACCTCATGCAGACGACGTTCTTCCTAGGCCGCGAAACCCTGATCCCGGCCAGCCGCTCCGAACTGCGCCGCTGGCAGGCCCAACTCTTCATCGCCATGCAAGGCACCGCGCTCTCCGCCACGCGCTTCTTCCGCATCCCGGCCAACCGCGTCGTCGAAATGGGCACCCAGGTCGAACTCTAATTCAGTTTCAAATGCGCCAGCTTGTCCGGATTGCGCGACACATAGATGCCCGTGATGTGCGCGCCGTCGCTCTCGATCTGCAAGACGTTGTCGAAACCGCGATGGTCGATGATCCACACGCCCGCGGCGCCGTTCACGTCGATCTGTCTGATTTCGCGCGGCACGCCGCCGCTCGACGTGATGTGAATGACGAGCTTGGCGATCTCCTCGGCCCCCGACACGACGCGCAGCGCCGCCGAGCGCTTGCCGCCCGCGTCGCTGATGAACGTCGCATCCTTCGTCAACAGATTGGCGAGCGCATTCGTGTCCTGGGTCTGCACGGCCGAGAGAAGCTGCGTCAGGAGCTTCTCATGCGCGCCGGGTGCCACGCGGAAACGCGGCCGCTCGGCCTTCACCCGCTCGCGCGCCCGCGAGACCAGTTGCCGAACCGCCGTCTCGTTCTTGCCCAAGGCGGCCGCGATGTCGCCGTACGAACTGTCGAACGCCTCGCGCAGGATGAAGGCCGCGCGCTCCTCCGGCCCGAGCCGCTCGAGCACCAGCATCAAGCCCATCGAAAGATCGTGCGCGAACGATTCGGCGTCCTCGTCGCGCCGCTCGCCGCCTTCGGGCGTCAACACCGGCTCCGGTAACCACGGACCGACATAGATTTCGCGCGCCGCCTTTGCGCGCCGCATGCGGTCGATGCACAGGCGCACGACGGTCGTCGTCAGCCACGCCGCCGGCGTGCGGATCGCCCCGTGATCGGCGGCCTGCCAGCGCAGATAGGCGTCCTGCACCGCGTCTTCCGCCTCCGACCAGCGGCCCAGCATGCGATAGGCGACGCCCGTCAGGCGCTTGCGCTCGCCCTCGAACGCCGACGCTGTGCTCTCGGCGCTCATGCGGCCTTGGCCGTCGGCGTGATGCTATCGCCGACGACCACGCGTTCGCACGTATGCGCGTAGCCCATGCCGCGCTTCACCGCCGGATAGAACCTGGCGGTCGCGATCGTGAACGCGAGTTCGATCACGCCTTGCTCGCCCCACTTGGCGCGGATCTGGTCGCGCAATTCGTCCGCCATCACGCCTTGCGCAACAGCCTCGCCGTACTTGAAGCCGAGCGCGACGTCCTCAGGCACCTTGTCGAGGCGCCGTCCCGCAAGCGCGCGAAGCACGTCAGCCGGGACCTTGTCCTTGAGCGCGAGGTTCACGTGTATCTGCGTGCACGGTCCGCAATCTTCGTTCATCGACGCCGCCATGCCCGCCGCATGATAGACCCCGGGTGGCGTGAACTTGCGCCCGCCCTCGACGACCTGGATGAACGAGAAGCGCCACAGCCGCGACGGCGCGACGTCACGCAAATGGTAGGCGTAGTCCATCTCGACGTCGCCCAGCTGTTTCTTGCTCCATTCAATCATGCGCGTCAGCAGCCAGCGTGACATGAACGTTCTCCTTCAAAGTGTCGCTCTGCGTTGCAGAACCGAAATGACGACCGCGAGCACCGCCGGCAAATGCACCGCCGCGATCTCGTTCAGCAGCACGTCGTGATGATGGCCGCCGATCGTCTCGCCGACATGCAGCAGCGAATGCAGCCCGATGAACATGGCCGCGAGCGCGCTCGCCCGCCACCCGGCGCCGAGCACGCTCCACGCAAGTCCGGCGCCCGCCGTGAAATAGGCGATCCCGATGTCGCGAACGAAGTGAATGTTGAGGGGGCCGGTGTCGGGCACGCCGGGCACCGCCGCATACCAGGCGGCCGGGTCGACGAACATATAGACGCCGTTCCCGGCCATAACCGCGGCAAGGATGTAAGTCAGGATTTTCATGAGGTTGCGGCCTCCTTGCCCCTATGACGTGCCGGACTGCGCCGTTGTGACAGGACCGCGGAAGTTGACAACCCCCGGACTCATCGGGCACCTGTCGCGACAGAACGCCGCAACAGCTGAGTTAACCCCTTGGTCTGCCTTTTGATTTTGTTGACCCGCCGAAGCCTTGGCGCAGGCGGGCGCGGCGCCGGCTAGCATGACGACAACCTATCTCGATTTCGAAAAGCCCATCGCCGAACTCGAAGGCAAGGTGGAGGAACTGCGCCGCGTCGCCGCGACGGGCGCCGCCGTCTCGATCGACGACGAAGTCTCGAAGCTCGAGGCCAAGGCCCAACAGCTGCTGAAGGAAACCTACGCAAAGCTGACGCCGTGGCAGAAGACGCAGGTCGCCCGCCATCCGGAGCGTCCGCATTTCCTCGACTACGTCCACGCGCTGATCCAGGACTTCACGCCGCTCGCGGGCGATCGCGCCTACGCCGACGACAAAGCGATCTTGGGCGGGCTCGGCTCGTTCCGCGGCCGCGCGGTGATGGTGATCGGTCACGAAAAGGGCAACGACACCAAAAGCCGCCTGCGCCACAATTTCGGCATGGCGATGCCCGACGGCTACCGCAAGGCCGTGCGCCTGATGACGATGGCCGAACGCTTCAATCTGCCGGTTATCACCCTCATCGATAGCGCCGGCGCCTATCCCGGCATCAGCGCGGAAGAACGCGGCCAAGCCGAAGCCATCGCGCGCGGCACGGAACGCTGCCTCACGCTCGGCGTTCCGCTGATCTCGGTCATCATCGGCGAAGGCATGTCGGGCGGCGCCATCGCGATCGCCGCGGGCGACCGCGTCATCATGCTCGAGCACTCGATCTATTCGGTGATCACGCCCGAAGGCTGTTCGTCGATCCTCTGGCACAGCGCTGCGAAGGCGCAAGAAGCCGCCACGGCGTTGAAGATCACCGCGCAGGACCTTTTCCAACTGCGCATCATCGATTCGATCGTCCCCGAACCCGTCGGCGGCGCCCATCGCGGCGCCGAGCGCGTGATGCAAGACGCCGGCGATGCCATCGACCTCGCCCTCGTCGAACTCGACCGCATGCCCCCCGACGTTCTGCGCAAAACACGCTGGGACAAATACCTGGCCATGGGCCGCGTCGGCGTGGCCTAACAAAAATGTCGTCATGGCGGGGCTTGACCCGGCCACCCAGCGCGCGCGGAGCGCGCAACACGATTGAAACACCAAGATCACCAAGATGCTCGCGCTGACTCTTGGTGTTCTTGGTGTTTCAGATTCCTATTTGTTGCGCTGACGCGCGGACTGGGTGGCCGGGTCAAGCCCGGCCATGACGAGCTTTTTTGGGGCTCAGCGAACGTCGCGGAAGAAATCCCGCACGTCATCCGCGAACAGCTTCGGCTCTTCCATCGCCGCGAAATGTCCGCCGCGCTTCATCTCGCGCCAGCGCACGATGTTGTAGGAGCGCCGCCCCCAGCTCTCCGGCGTCGGCGGCAGCACGTCCATCGGATAATCGGAATAGGCGGTCGGGACCGTCACGCGCTCGCCGGGTTTCAGCAGCGCGCTGCCCTCGGCGGGCCCTGCTCTGTAGAGCATGTTCGCCGAATTGATCGTGCCCGAATACCAATAGAGCGACAGCTGCGTGCACATCGTGTGCATCGGAAAGCGCGCTTCCATGCCTTCGTATGGATGATCCTTGCGCGTATTGCCGAGCCGCCAATATTTGTCGGCAAGCCACCCGGCAAGCCCCACGGGCGAATCCATCAAGCCGAACGCCAGCGCCATCGGCTTCGTCGACTGGATCGAGCGATAACCCTCCTCGCGTGCCCACCACGCCTTCATCTTCTCGATCCACGCCGACTCTTCGGTGCTCACCGGTGGCTGGGATGCATGCTTCAGATTCGGCCTGAGCGGCAGCATCGTCAGGTGAATGGCGATCATGCTTTCAGGGTGTTGCAACGCAAGCCGCGACGTAACGAAACTCCCCCAGTCGCCCGCTTGCGCCGCATAGCGCTCGTACCCCAGCACGTCGTGCATCAGCCGATGCCACAACTCGGCCATCACCGCGGGCCCGATCGGCGTCTTCGGCTTCGACGAAAACCCGTACCCGATCAACGACGGCACAATGACGTCGAACCCGTCCTCGGCGTCCCCACCGAACCGCTCCGGATGCGCGAGCGGCTCGATGACATCCAAAAACTCGCGAAACGTCGACGGCCACCCGTGCGTCAGGATCAGAGGCAACGGCCTCTTCCCCGATCCCTTCTCATGGATGAAATGAACCGTATGCGTCTCGCCCTTCGCCTCGAAGTCGATGGTGAAGTGCGCGAACCGATTGATCTCGGCCTCGGCCCGGCGCCAATCGAACTGATCGCGCCAATAGGCGACGAGCCGCTTCATGTAGGAGAGGTTCGTCCCCCAGTCCCACGCCTCGTTGCCGGCAGGCTCGTTCGGCCAACGCACGCGGCCCAAGCGCGCTTTGAGATCGTCGATTTCGTATTGCGAAACCGCGACCGTGAATGGCTTGGCTGGCGACGCGCTCAATCCATCTCCCGCCCGAACGCGCGCACGTCTTCGATGAAATCCTGTGGCCGCTCCATCGCCGCGAAATGGCCGCCGCGCTTGAAGTCGGTCCAGCGCACGACGTTCATGCTCTTCTCGACCTGGCTGCGCGGCGGGAAGGGGATGAGATCGACCGGAAAATGCGCGATCGCGACCGGCTTCTTGATCCGCGACTTCGGCGGGATCGGTGCGCCGCCCGGATCTTCGAACCGTCCACGATACATCCACGTCGCCGTGCCGAAGGTGCGCGTCACCAGGTAGAGCATTACGTTCGTGAGCAGCTGATCCTTCGTGTAAACGGACTCAAGTCGCCCGTCGTCGAGATCGGACCAACCTTTGAACTTCTCGATGATCCACGCCGCCGCGCCCACCGGCGAATCCATCATGCCGTAGGACAGCGTCAGCGGCTTCGTCGATTGCTGTCGGAAATAGGCGCCTTCCATTTCGAACACCGCTTGGAAATGCTGCGCCGCTTTCTTCTCTTCATCCGTTTCGGGCACGGCCCCGGGTGACTGCCAGCCCATCATATTCAGATGCACGGCGCGACAGCCGCGCCCTTCGTACCCGAGCCAACCCGAAACCGCCGAGCCCCAATCGCCGCCTTGCGCGATGTAGCTCGGATAGCCCAGAACGCCGGTCATCAACTCATCGAAATAGCCGGCGACTGTCCGCGGACCGATCGGCTTTGCCGGTTTGTCCGAGAACCCGTAGCCTGGCAGCGACGGCACGATGACATCGAACGCATCGCTCGCATTGCCCGCGTGCTTTTCGGGATAGGCGAGCGGCTCCATCACATTCATGAACTCGATGAACGAGCCGGGCCACCCATGCGAAATGATCAAGGGCCGGCGCTTCGGCGAATTGCTCCGCAGATGGATGAAATGGATATCGAGATCGCGCACCCGCGCCTTGAAGTGGGGCAGGCGGTTCAAGATCTCCTGCTCCTTGAACCAGTCGTAGCCGTGCAGCCAATACTCGACGATGTCCTTCATCGTCGAAAGCTCGGTGCCGTAGGCCCATCCGCCGCCCTCCGGCGCATCGGGCCATTCGAACGCGCGCACGCGCTCCATGATTTTGTTGACGGTCGCTTGGCTGATTTCGATTTTGAACGGCGTGGGTTGGGGCATCGGCGCGGGCTCCCAAGGCTTGAGGCCCAACATAGCAGCAGGAAAGGGCCGCCGATACAACGAGGCGGCCTCCGCAACTTGCCCGCCGCCGGCACGGCGACTAGGCTTTGCCGCAAACACTCTCATGCACGGAGCGAGAGCATGGCGCGCGGCAACGGCAAGATTTCGGTGAAGCGTCTTTCAGGCGCGTTGGGCGCCGAGATTTCCGGCGTCGATCTCGCCGGCCCGCAAGACAACGAAACCTTCGCCGCCATCCACCAGGCGTTCCTGGACAATTGCGTCATCTTCTTCCGCGATCAGGTGATGACGCCCGAGCAGCACGTTGCCTTCGCCCGCCGCTTCGGCCGCATCAGCGTGCACCCTTACGCGCCAGCGCTGCCTGGCCATCCCGAGGTGATGACGATCTTCAAGGAGAAGGACGACAAAGTGAATTTCGGCGGCGGCTGGCATTCCGACATGACGTTCTTGGAGAAACCGCCGCTGGGCTCGATCCTCTACGCCAAGGACATCCCGCCCTACGGCGGCGACACGATGTTCGCGAACCAGTACCTGGCCTATGAGGCGCTCTCGCCCGGCATGAAGCGCACGCTCGAAGGCCTTAACGCCGTGCACTCGGCGAACGCGCAATACGGCGTCGACGGCCAAAGCGAGGCGAGCCGCAACAACGACCAGCGCTCGATGAAGCCCAAGACGTCCGAGGACGCCAAGGCCGAGATGATCCACCCCGTCGTGCGCACGCACCCGGAGACGGGCCGCAAGGCGCTCTACGTCAACGTGGGCTTCACGCAGCGCTTCGAAGGCTGGACGAAGGACGAAAGCCGCCCGCTCCTGCGCTGGCTCTACGAACACTGCGCCAAGCCCGAATTCACCTGCCGCTTCGCCTGGGCCAAGAACTCGGTCGCCTTCTGGGACAATCGCTGCACGCAACACTACGCGCTCAACGATTACCACGGTTTCCGCCGCGAGATGAACCGCGTCACCGTCGAAGGCGACCGCCCGCGCTGAGCGGGTGTGACGGTTCAGATCGCGTAGTCGAACGCGCTCGCGCCGAGCGTCTCTCTGCGCCGATTGGCGACCATCCTCAGATGAAGGTCGGCCACAATCCGGCTTCCCGTGCGCTGAAACAGCGCCGGCACAAGCGCGTGCACGAAACAGGCAAGCGCCGCGATCGACAGACGCCCGGCAAACCCAAAAGCCGCGATCCAATGCTCGACGTAACTCTCGCCGACCGAACGCGGGTGCCGCAGGAAAAGCGCGTCGAACATCGGATGCTCCCGGTGAGATCGGAATCGGCGAAGGGTTTTCAGTCTAGCTCAAAGCGCCCCGTGGCACTGCTTGAACTTCTTGCCCGAGCCGCAAGGGCAGGGCGCGTTGCGCGGCACCTTGCCCCACGTCGCCTGGTCGTTCGGGTTGACGGGCACCGCCTTGCCCGCGATGCGTGGCGCGTTCGTGACTGTGCGCGGGCCCGGGGCCGCGTCGTCGAATTCATCCTCGCCGGTGTCGGGATTGATGTGCGTCGCCCGCATCTGCGGCAGCGCGCGCTCGTCGAGATCGGGCGGCGGCGCTTCGAGCTGGAGCTGGATGTGCATCATCTGACGCGTCACTTGCTGGCGGACGCGCGCGAGCAGCCCTTCGAACAACAGGAACGCCTCGGTCTTGTACTCGTTCAGCGGATCGCGCTGGCCGTAACCGCGCAGACCGATCGTGTGACGCAAATGTTCGAGCGTTACCAAATGCTCGCGCCACTCGTGATCCATCGTCTGCAACAGGACCGCGCGTTCGATCTGATTGACGACGTCCTCGGGCGCGCTCTTGAGTCGTTCGTCGCCGCGTTGGTCTGCGGCCTTCGTGATTCGCTGAATGAACTCTTCTTCGGCGATCCCGTCTTCCTTGCCCCACTGGACGATCGGCATCTCGAGCCCGAAGAATTCCTGCACGTCGGCCTGAAGGTCGGTCGTCCGCCATTGTTCCGCATAGGAATGCGCGGGGACGTAGCGCTTGACCAGATCCTCGACCAGCTGATGGCGCATGCCGACGATCGTGTCGTGCACGCTTTCCGTTTCGATGAACTCAAGACGTTGCTCGAAGATCGTCTTGCGCTGATCGTTCATTACGTTGTCGAACTTGAGCAAGTTCTTGCGGATGTCGAAGTTGCGCGCCTCGACCCGCTGCTGCGACTTCGCGACGGCGGCATTGACCATGCCGTGCGAGATCGCCTCGCCTTGTTTCAGGCCCAGCCGCGTCAGCATGCCGTCGAGCTTGTCCTGCCCGAAGATGCGCATCAGATCGTCATGCAGACTGAGGTAGAATTTCGAGTGCCCCGGGTCGCCTTGCCGGCCTGATCGGCCGCGCAGCTGATTGTCGATGCGCCGGCTTTCGTGGCGCTCCGTGCCCAGAACGTAAAGTCCGCCGGCGCCGATCGCCGTCTTCTTGGCTTCCGCGATTTCGGTGCGGATTCGCTCCTCCACGCGCTTCTTCTCGGCCTCGTCTTCGATGCCGATCGTTTCGACCGCGACGCGCATGTCCGCGTTGCCGCCGAGCTGAATGTCGGTGCCGCGGCCCGCCATGTTCGTCGCGATCGTGATCGCGCCCGGAACGCCGGCCTGCGAGATGATCTGCGCTTCCATCTCGTGATAGCGCGCATTCAGCACGTTGTGTTTGATCTTGTGCTTTTTCAGGATTGCCGAGAGCGTCTCCGATTTCTCGATCGACACCGTGCCGACGAGCATCGGTTGACCGCGCTTCACGCAGTCTTTGATCGTCTCGACGATCGCGTCGTATTTCTCTTCGACCGTGCGATAGATTTCGTCGTCGTCGTCGACGCGCCCGACGTCGACGTTGGTCGGAATTTCGAGCACATCAAGATCGTAGATTTCCATGAACTCGCTGGCCTCGGTCGAGGCCGTGCCCGTCATGCCGGCAAGCTTCGAATAGAGCCGGAAGTAGTTCTGGAACGTGATCGAGGCGAGCGTCACGTTCTCGGGCTGGATGGCGACGTCTTCCTTCGCTTCAAGCGCCTGATGCAGACCTTCCGAATAGCGCCGGCCCTCCATCATGCGGCCGGTGAATTCGTCGACGATGATGACCTTGTTGTCCTTGACGAGGTAGTCCTTGTCCTTCTGGAACAGCCGATGCGCCTTCAAAGCCTGGTTGACGTGATGGACCAGCGACACGTTGGCGATGTCGTAGAGCCCACCTTCGTTCATGACGCCGTTCTTGGCGAGCCAGATCTCGACCGCCTCGTTGCCTTCGTCGGTCAAGGTCACCGTGCGCTGTTTTTCGTCAAGCTCGTAGTGCTCTGGCTTCAGCTCCGGCATGAATGCGTCGATCACCTTGTAAAGGTTCGAGTGATCTTCCGTGGGGCCCGAAATGATCAGCGGCGTGCGCGCCTCGTCGATCAAAATCGAGTCCACCTCGTCGACGATCGCGTAGTTGTGCCCGCGCTGGACCATCTGCGCCTTGGAATACTTCATGTTGTCGCGCAGATAGTCGAAGCCGTATTCGTTGTTCGTGCCGTAGGTGACGTCGGCCGCGTATTGCTCGCGCCGCTGCGGATCGCTGAGGCCGTGCACGATGCAGCCGACCGACAGCCCCAAGAAGCGGTAGATCTGGCCCATCCACTCGGCGTCGCGTTTGGCCAGATAGTCGTTGACGGTCACGACATGCACGCCCTTGCCCGAGAGCGCGTTGAGATAGACGGGCAAGGTGGCGACCAGCGTCTTGCCTTCGCCGGTTTTCATCTCGGCGATGTCGCCCTCGTGCAGCACCATGCCGCCGATCAGCTGGACGTCGAAATGGCGCTGGCGCAGCGTGCGCTTCGCCGCCTCGCGCACCGTCGCGAACGCCTCGGGCAGAAGGTCGTCGAGCTTCCGCCCGTTGGCGACCTGCTGGCGTAAATCGACCGTCCGCTGGCGCAACTGAGCGTCGGTCAGCTTGGCGATTTCGGGTTCGAGCGCGTTGATTCGCGGCACCCGGTTGTAGAAGGGCTTGAGTCTGCGGTCGTTGCTGGAGCCGAAAATCTTCTTGGCCAGCGTATTCAAGCCGAGCATTCGAAAGCGTCCTTACCGAACAAAACAGGGGTCAAGGCACCTCGGCCGCCTGGTCCGCGGGAGGTTCGCCTACAAGAGGTACGGAAACTGTGGGTTTCGCGCAGCGCTGTGCGGGACAGATAAGGGGGGACCTCCCCCCTGTCAACGCGACGCCATATCAAGAAATATGGGGTGTGGCGCCGGCAAGATTGCGCCGTTCTTGACCCGTTCGGATGGGACGGGTACTGACAATCAAACGGGCTGGCGGTGTTGCCGGCCCGACCGCGTTGCGACGCGGGGAGGAGACGATCGATGGCCCCGCCCGCGGGCAGGTCTTCAAGGGCAACCGCCTCGGCCAAAGCCGCGCCTGAGCAGGCTCCAAAGGCCGCCAAGAACGCCCACCCGATTTCGCCGCTCGCCCCCAAGACGTTGGCCAAGCTGCCGCCCATCTCCGGCGTGCGGCTGGGCGCTGGCGCGGCCGGCATTCGCTACGAAGGCCGCACCGATGTGTTGGTCGCGGTGCTGGCGCCAGGGACAAACGTCGCCGGGGTCTTCACGACTTCGAAGACCGCCTCCGCGCCCGTCGACTGGTGCCGCTCGGCGCTGGCGCAAAAGTCCGCGCGCCTCCTGATCGTGAACTCGGGCAACGCCAACGCCTTCACCGGCCGCGCGGGCTTCGACGCCGTGCGCGCCACCGCCGACAGCGGCGCGGCGCTCGCCGGCTGCCGCCCGCACGAGGTGTTCATCGCCTCGACCGGCGTGATCGGCGAGCCGCTGCCCGTCAAACGGCTGACGACGGTCTTGCCCGAAATCTACGAGAACACCGGCGCCACCGCCTGGGATCAGGCCGCGCGCGCCATCATGACGACCGACACCTTCCCGAAAATGGCGACGGCGACCGCCCAGATCGACGGCCAGCTGGTCAAGATCAACGGCATCGCCAAGGGCTCGGGCATGATCGCGCCGGACATGGCGACGATGCTGTCCTTCGTCTTCACCGATGCGGCGATCCCCTCTGACGTCCTCCAGACATTGCTCGTGCAAGGCACGGAGACGAGCTTCAACGCCATCACCGTCGACAGCGACACCTCGACCAGCGACACGCTGTTGCTGTTCGCCACCGGCAAGGGCGCCAAACACAATCCGGTGACGCGCCTCGCCGACAAGCGCGTCGATGATTTCCGCATCAAGCTGAACGCGCTCCTTCAAGACTTGGCGACGCAAGTCGTGCGCGACGGCGAAGGCGCGACGAAGCTCGTGCGCATCAACGTGACCGGCGCTGAAAGCACGGCGGCCGCCCGCAAGATCGCCCTCTCGATCGCGAACTCGCCTTTGGTAAAGACGGCGATCGCGGGACAGGATGCCAATTGGGGACGCATCGTGATGGCGGTTGGTAAATCGGGCGAGGCCGCCAACCGCGACAAGCTTTCGATCAAATTCGGCGGCCACCGCGTCGCCTCGATGGGCCAACGCGATGCCAACTACAGCGAAGCCTTAATGGCACGCTACATGCAGCGCTCCGAAATCGAGATCGACGTCGATGTCGGTGTGTCCAAGGGCGGGGCAGGGGTTTGGACCTGCGACCTGACCCACGGCTATATCAGCATCAACGGCGACTATCGAAGTTAGGCGCGCCGCCATGGCGCAACGGAGAAGCGCCATGATCCAACGCATCCGCTCCTTCACGCACGACGAAAGTGGCGCGACCTCGATCGAATACGGCATGATCGCCGTGCTCATCTCGGTCGTCGTGCTGGTCGCGTTGAATTCGATCAGCGGCAGCGTGCAAAGCACCTACGACCTGATCGCCGGCGCCTTCCAGTAACATGCCATTTTCATTGAGCCCCGCATCGGCCACACTGCGAGCGCCTCTCTCGCAGCGGATCGCAATGTCACAGGGCCAAGTCAAACTCCTCCTCGTCGCCGCCTGCGCGCTCATCGACGCCGATGGACGCGTCTTGCTCGCCCAACGCCCCGAAGGCAAATCGATGGCGGGCCTGTGGGAGTTTCCGGGCGGCAAGGTCGAAACGGGCGAGCGCCCCGAACAGACCTTGATCCGCGAGCTCAACGAAGAACTCGGCATCCACGTGAAGGAAGATTGCCTCGCGCCCTTCGCGTTTGCGTCCCATGGTTACGACCGCTTTCACCTCTTAATGCCGCTTTATCTATGTCGGCGTTGGGACGGCATCGTCGTCGCCCGCGAAGGGCAAAAGCTCGTCTGGGCGCGCCCGCAAGAAATGGGCAACTATGAAATGCCGCCCGCCGATGTGCCGCTCGTCGCGCAATTGCGCGACTTGTTGTGAGCTGCGTCACGCGTGCCACGATCGATAAAACTCGAAATATTACCGCTTGTTAACGGCCGCCGACGCACTCTCGCTCCACGCGCCAAACTGCGAGGTGGGCGATGAGCGTCATTTCACGATTCCTGCGCACGTTCGTCGCGAACGAGAGCGGTGCGACAGCTATTGAATACGGCTTGATCTGCTCGCTGATCGTGCTCGTCATCCTTGGCGCGATGCAGGCTGTGGCCGGTGGTACGACCGCGATGTACGATTTGATCGTCGTGGCGATGAATCCGTGACGGGTGCAGCCAAGGGCGTTTGACCGCAGGAACTAGCGCTGGATTGCGCGTGCGGAATCCTGCCACACTTCGCGTGGTATGTCGCTCGCGAGTTCCCAGGCCGCGTCCGCGCGGAGTCAATCCTCAACTAAGTCTCTAAGCCTCGGCACGATCCTCGCGCTGGGGCAATTTGCGTTTCCGCTCGCGCTCGCCTACCTGCCGCTCAATCTCTACCTGACGCGGTTCTACGGCGGCGACCTCAAGATCGACATCGCGACCGTGGGCCTTGTGCTGATGATTGCGCGCTTGGCGGATTTCGCCGTCGATCCGGTGATCGGTGCGCTCTCCGATCGTTTCGGTCATCGCTTCGGGCGCCGCAGGTTTTGGACGCTGATCGCCGTGCCCATCACGCTTCTGGGCGTCGTATTGACGTTCATGCCGCCGGCGAACGCAGGGCCGATCTATCTCCTTTTGTCCGTGTCGCTCCTCTATTTCGGATGGACGATGGCCACGATCGCGTACGGCGCCTGGGGCGCCGAGGCGTCGGGCCGCTACGCCGAGCGAACGCAAATCACCGGCGTCCGGCAGATGTTCGCGCTCGTCGGCATTTTGGTCGCAAGCCTCGCGCCGATTTTCACCGGCGGCGGTCCGGGCTCGCCGAACGGATTTGCGCCTCTCATGTCGGGCCTCGGCTGGATGGTGCTGGTCGTCGCGCCGCTCTCTGCAGGCCTTCTTGTCTGGGTGGTGCCGGAGCCGAAAGCGGTCGCGACCGGCATGGTCTCGTGGTCGCGCGGCATTGCCGTCGCGCTGCGCAACGGGCCGTTCATGCGTCTGCTCGCATCGGTTTTTCTCGGCCGCATCGGCGCGGCCGCCAATCTTGCGGTCGTGATTTGGTTTTTCGAAAAGGGCTTGGCTCTGGGCACGAGCGCGGGTCTGCCGCTCATCGTCTACTTGATGGCCGCGGCCCTCGGCGCGCCGCTGTGGATTTGGGCCGGACATAAGATCGCAAAACACAACGCTCTGGTCGTCGCGGCCTTGATCGGATCGGCGATTTTCGCCGTGTTGTTCTTCATGCCGCCGGGCCGCCTGACGGCGACCGTGCTTCTCATGGCCGCCGTCGGTTTGACCGGATCGGCGAACGCGACGTTGGGCGACTCGATCGCCGCCGACGTCATCGATCTTGATGCGCTGCGCAGCCGCGAAGCGCGCGCCGGGCTTCTACTGGCTTTCTGGGGCATCGCGCAAAAAGGTGCTGACGCTTTGGGCGTCGGCATCGGACTGTGGATATTGTCGTCCTTCGGTTTCAACCCGAATGGCGCGAACGACGCGACGGCGCTTTTGGGTTTGAAGCTCGCCTACATCGTGCTGCCCATCGCGTTCGGGCTGTCGTCGGCGGCTTTCATCTGGAGCTTTCCGCTCACGCCGCAGCGCCAGCGCCGCATCCGCGCCATCCTCGAGCGTCGCGCCACACGCGAGGCGGCAAAGGTGTGAACGGCTCCGCGATCGAAGCCGCTCACGCCTGGCATGGAAAACCGAAACTGAAAAAGCGGAGCAACGGTCAAGGCCGCCGCTCCGCTGACGCGAATTCCTGGCTACGCGTTGGGGGGTGGGCAGTCGCCAGAAATCCGTTGTTGAAGACGCACGGTGCATAATTTGGTTCCTCAGATGGCATCTCGGGGGCCGCGGCGCTTTTCTGTCGCACGCGGAACTGAAGCAAATCCGCCGCGTTCACCACGAGCGCCCGCTGCCGGCTTTCACGTTTTCGCCGAACCGGTCAGGTAGAGAATTTGAAACGTGGCAGGCACGCGACCATCGGCGCCGCGATAGGTATCGATATAAATTGCGCACGCCCGCAACAACACCGATCGCTTCAAAAACGTTCGCCTGCGCTCGCTCAGCACGTTGGTCTCGCCCATGCCGCGCAGATCGGCGAGCAGCTTCAACGGATGCTCGTAGCGCACCGTGACGCTGTCGGCATCGGCCACGGGATCCGCGAAGCCCGCCCGCTGCAGCAACGCGCCGGCATCGCGCACGTCGGCGAAGGGCGATATGCGCGGCGACAAACCGCCGTCGATCTCGATCTCCGCCTGCGCCAGGCACGCACGAAGCTCACGCAACGTCTCGCCGCCGAAGAGCGCAGCGACGAACAAGCCGTCACTCTTGAGGCTTCGGCGAATTTGCGTCAACGCACCCGGCAAGTCGTTCACCGCGTGCAAGGTCAGCACGCTTGCGTAGAGATCGAACGCTTCGTCCGCGAACGGAAGGCGCTCTTCGTCGAACACGACGCCGCCGCTGCCCAGGAAGCGCGCCTCGACGTCGCCGCGAATTGACCGCGCGATGCGCGCCGATTGGGGTGCGCGCGCACCAACGCACACGGCAGGATCAAACGTCCGATCGCTGGCATTGACGCGCTCCGACAACTCGCCCGTCGCCGCGTCGGCCAGGAACGCGAACGTGTCGAAACCGGCGGCCACGCGCGCCCGCCGCCGTCGCCGCAACCGCCCATCAAAGATCTGGGGAATGTCGCTCATCGCCGTTGCAAGTCTGGCATGGCCGATCATCCCACGTCATGATGGCTGATGGACATGGGCGCCACCGGGATCGGTCGCATAGCGCGCGCGGCGGGGCGCGCCGTGCTCGATCTCGTCCTGCCGCCGTTGTGCTTGAAATGCCGCGACCCGGTCGCCGAGCCCCAGTCGGTGTGCGCTGCGTGCTGGAACGAATTGAGATTCCTCAGCGCGCCGCAATGCGCCCAATGCGGGCTGCCGTTCCCCCATGCGCTGGGCGAGGGCGTGAAATGCGCCGCCTGCATCGCGCGCCCGCCGCCGTTCACGCACGCGCGCGCAGCCGTGGCTTACGATGACGCCAGTCGCGATCTGATCCTCTCCTTCAAGCACGCCGATCGCTTGGAGGCCGTGCCCCTCTTCGCGCGCTGGATCAACACCGCCGCGCGCGACGCGCTCGCCGATGCGGACGCGCTTGTCCCGGTCCCGCTGCATTGGCTGAGGCTTGCCTCGCGCCGCTACAACCAGGCGGCCGTCCTCGCGCATGCGATTTCCAAGCTTACGCGCACCCCTGTCGAGACGGGTCTCCTCGCGCGCACGCGGGCGACGCTCAGCCAAGGCGAAATGCCTTCCGCCCGCGCCCGTGCGAAGAATGTCGTGCGCGCCTTCGCAGTCGCGGAAGAGGCGAAGCCCAGGCTACGCGCCCAAAAATTGGTCTTGGTTGACGATGTCCTAACCACCGGCGCGACACTGAGTGCCTGCGCAAAGACGCTCCTGCGCGCTGGCGCGGGCTCTGTGTCTGTGGTCACATTGGCGCGCGTTGTGCGCCCGTTAAACCTCTCCCTATAATCTTTGACAGTGGGCGGGGTGCCCCAACGGCTTATATCGTTGGCGAAGTTAGTTATGCCGAATCATTCGATGTCGACGTCTGCAGCAACAAGCACAACCGAAACGCCCGCCGCCAAGGTGGTCGTCTACTCGACGCTTCTTTGCCCCTTCTGCCATCGCGCCAAGGCCTTGCTGCGCAAGAAGGGCGTCTCTTTCACCGAAATCGACGTTGGCATGGACTGCGAAAAGCGCGCGGAAATGACCAAGCGCGCCCACGGCCACCACACCGTCCCGCAGATTTTCATCGGCGACACCTATGTCGGCGGCTGCGACGACCTCCATGCGCTGGAGGATGAAGGCAAGCTCGACTCGCTCCTGGCCCCCGGCTAACCTGACGCAATGAGCAGTGTGTTTCGTGCGGCTTGCGCGCAGATGCGCACAGGCCTTGATGTCGCCGCCAACATCGCCGCCGCGACGCGCCTCGTCCGCGATGCGAAGGCGCAGGGCGCGCAGTTCGTCGCGACCCCCGAAATGACCTCGCTGTTCGAGGCCGAAAGCGACGCGCTCTTCGCGAAGGTCAAATGCGAAAGCGAAGACCCCGCGCTCAAATCGTTCCGCCATCTCGCCGAAGAATTGGCCATCTGGCTTCTGGTCGGCTCGTTGCCGATCAAAGTGGCCGAACGTCAATGCGCCAACCGCTCCTTCCTGATCGACCCGAAGGGCCAGGTGCGCGCGACCTACGACAAGATCCACATGTTCGACGTCGACCTGCCCGGTGGCGAGGTCTACCGCGAATCACGCAACTACCGCCGCGGCGAACGCGCCGTGATCGCCGATCTGCCGTGGGGCAAACTGGGATTGAGCGTCTGCTACGATCTCCGCTTCCCGCAGCTTTACCGCGCCCTGGCGAAAGCCGGCGCGTCGTTCCTCACGATCCCGGCCGCCTTCACCCACACGACCGGCCAAGCGCACTGGCACGTGCTGCAGCGCGCCCGCGCCATCGAGACCGGCTGCTTCGTCATCGCGCCCGCGCAATGCGGCCTGCACGAAAACGGCCGGCGCACCTACGGCCACAGCCTGATCGTCGACCCATGGGGCGCGGTCTTGGCTGACGGCGGCGACGAACCCGGTGTCATCGTCGCCGACATCGACCCGGCGAAAGTAGCGGAGGCTCGCACCCGCGTTCCGGCGCTGATGCACGACCGCCCGTTCAGCCCATCGTAGGCACCGCAAGAAGTTTGAAACACCAAGAACATCAAGACGCTCAGCCGGAGCCGCGGTCCCTGTGCCCGATATCAATTTCCGATCGGGCGCGAAGCGCCCAATCAAAGTAGAGGAGATCGGCCTGAGCGTCTTGGTGTTCTTGGCGTTTCAAACCTCTTCCTTCCTCATCCATTTGACGGCGCGCGCGGCCTCTGTCCAAATCCCCACCCAATTGATGGGGAACAGATGCGTATCGCGTTCGATAGACTGATGAAATGACGCGCGACGACGCCTTGGCACTCGATGCACGCGATCCGCTCGCGTCCGTGCGTGATCGTTTCGTCCTTCCCGACGGCCTGATTTACCTCGACGGCAATTCGCTGGGCGCTTTGCCCAAGGCCGTCGCGCCGCGTCTGCGCCAAGCGGTGGATCGGGAATGGGCGGTGGGGCTCATACGCTCTTGGAACGACGCGGGTTGGTACCGCGCGCCGCAGCGTGTGGGCGCCAAGATCGCCAAGCTCATCGGCGCCGCCGCCGACGAAGTGATCGTGACGGATTCGACCTCCGTCGATCTCTTCAAAGTCCTGACTGCGGCGCTGCGCATGCGGCCCGGCTGCGCGAAGATTCTGGCTGCGGAGGGTGACTTCCCGACAGATGCCTATATCGCAAACGGCGTTGCTGCCTTCGCGGGCGCGCGTTTCGTTCGCGCCAACGCCGGCGATCTAGCCGCCGCGATCGACCACGATGTTGCGATCGTCTCGCTCACCCACGTCAACTACAAATCGGGTTTTGTTCACGACATGCGCGCGATCACCGAAGCGGCCCACGACAAAGGCGCGCTGATCGTTTGGGATCTCTCGCACAGCGCTGGCGTCATGCCGCTCGAACTCGACGCGCTTGAGGCGGACTTCGCCGTCGGCTGCGGTTACAAATACCTGAACGGCGGACCTGGCGCGCCCGCCTATGTCTTCGTCGCCAAGCGTAACCAACACGAGTTCGAGCACCCGCTGACCGGCTGGCTCGGCCACGCCGATCCCTTCGCCTTCGCACCGGAGTTCGTGCCCGCGCGGGGCATGGACAAACTTTTGACCGGCACGCCGCCGATCTTATCCCTGCTCGCGCTCGACGCCGCGCTCGATGCGTTCGACGGCGTCGACATGGCGAAAGTGCGCGCCAAAACCGAAAGCCTGACGGACTTGTTCGTCCGGCTTGCGGAGGAACGCGTCATGCGCCACGGCTTCACGCTCGCGAGCCCGCGCGAAGCAAAGCGCCGCGGCGCGCAAGTCTCGCTCGCCCACCCGCAAGGCTATGCCATCATGCAAGCGCTAATCGCACGCGGACTTATCGGCGACTACCGCGAGCCGGACATCGTGCGCTTCGGCCTGGCCCCGCTCTACACCCGCCACGTCGACGTCCACGACGCGATCGCCCTGATCGACGACGTCATGACATCGCGCGCCTGGGACACACCCGAGTTCAAATCCCGCAAGGCCGTGACCTAAGCCAGCCCCGCGAAAGTGACAGCGGCGGCGACCGCGAACGGCCTTGACGCGAGGGCCCGCATTCACACTTTCTTAACGTTGCAGGCGTGCCATACCGCATGGCTTGCCGCGGAGCGCTTTAGCAGTCATGCTTGGCGAGTGCTAAGGGCACAGGGACTGAAGTTGCGTCATGATCCACTACAAGCTCGTCTGTAAGAAGAGCCACAGCTTCGAGGGCTGGTTCCGCGACAGCGCGGCCTATGACGCGCAGGCCAAGAAGGGCCTGTTGTCCTGCCCGACCTGCAATTCGAAGAAGATCGCCAAGGCCCCCATGGCGCCGGCCGTCTCCAAGAAAGCCGACCTCGCCGAAAGTGCGGCCAAGGCCAAGCAGGTGCGTGAGTTCGTGATGAACGTCCGCAAGCACGTGGAAGAGAATGCCGAATACGTCGGCGAACGCTTCCCCAACGAAGCCCGCGCCATCCACTACGGCGACGCCGAAGAACGCCAAATCTACGGCGAAGCGACCCTGAACGACGCGCGCGAACTGATCGAAGAAGGCATCCCCGTCGCCCCGCTGCCGAGTCTCCCGCGCGCGGATTCCTAGGCCGCCAGCCCATCGCCGTGCGCTCGGCACGACGCCCCTCGACGCCGCGCTTACTGTCTATACGTCATTGGGGTATAGCCTCTCGGCATGCTTGAACGGCCCGTGACCGTTGTTGAAGTCGAGCCGTTCCCGCGTCTGGCGTCTCAAATCTGGTCGGACGAGGAGCGTCTAGCATTCATCGATTTCACCGCATGGCATGCGGACGACGGCGATGAGAAAACACGCACAAGACCTTCTTGAAGGGTTGAAAGGGGCAATTGCTCATGCGCAAGGCCGCCCCCTTCCCGGGACGCGTGCCCACGTCGTCGCCCCACCCGACGTGAAAGCCATCCGGCGGCGTCTGAAAATGTCTCAACGCGAGTTTGCAGAGACATACTGCATCCCGGTCGGCACACTGCAGAATTGGGAGCAGGGCTTGCGTCAGCCTGACGCGACGGCGGCGGCATATCTTGCCGTGATTGCGCGTCATCCAAAGACCGTTCGCGACGCAGTCGGCAAATAGCGCGCTAAAACTTCGTCGCCGCGACCATGTAGTTCACGTCCATGTCGGACGCGAGCATCCAGCGCCCGCTCAGCGGATTGAACATCACGCCCGTTTCCGCCTGAACCGACAAGCGCGCTCTCGTCAGCGCCGTGTCGAGTTCGAGCGGCTTGACGAACTTCGCCCAGTCGTGCGTGCCGCGCGGCAGCCAGCCGAGCACGTACTCCGCACCCACGATCGCCAGCGCGAACGCCTTGGCGGTCCGGTTGATTGTGGCGACGAACATCATGCCGCCCGGCTTCAGCATCGAGGCGCAGCTTTCGACGAACAGGTTCAAGTCCGCGACGTGCTCGATAACCTCCATGTTGAGGATCACGTCGAACCGTTCGCCCGCCGCGGCGAGCGCCTCGGCCGTCGTCGCGCGGTAGTCGATCGAAAGCGACTGCTCGCCGGCATGCGTGGCTGCGGTCTTGATGTTCTTCTCCGACGCGTCGGCGCCGAGCACCTGGAACCCGAGCCGTGCCATCGGCTCGCTCAAGAGCCCGCCGCCGCAGCCGATGTCGAGGAGCCGCAGCGCCGCGAACGGCCGCGCCCCCTTCGCGTCGCGCCCGAAATGCGCGCACGCCTGGTCGCGGATGAAGGCGAGCCGCACCGGGTTGAACTTGTGCAGCACGCCGAACTTGCCGTGGGGGTTCCACCACTCGGCGGCCAGCGCCGAGAATCGGGCGACCTCCGCCTCGTCGATTGTGGATTGCGCGCGTGTGACGGCTGACACGGGGTGGGCCCTGGGCTCGCGTTGCGTGACAAAGTCCTGCCGTCTAACTATACCGCTGCGCTGACCAATCAACCCCCACCGACCCCGGAAGCAACGCCGCGCGACGCCATGCCCAGACTTGTCATGAAGTTCGGCGGAACGTCGGTGGCGGACCTCGAGCGCATCCGAATCGTCGCCCTCAAGGTTAAGCGCGAGGTCGACCGCGGCTATCAGGTCGCGGTCGTCGTCTCGGCGATGGCCGGCGAGACCAACAAACTTGTGTCCTGGGCGCGCGAATTGTCGCCGCTGCACGATGCGCGCGAGTACGACGCGGTCGTCTCCGCCGGCGAGCAAGTGTCGGCCGGCCTCCTCGCCATCGCGCTCCAGCACATCGGCGTGGCGGCACGCTCGTGGCTCGGCTGGCAAATCCCGATCGATACCAGCGGCATGCACGGCGCGGCGGCCATCACCGGTGTCGACACAAGGCAACTCGATGAGCGCCTCAACCAAGGCCATGTCGCGGTCATCGCGGGTTTTCAGGGTCTTGGCCCCGACAACCGGATCACGACCTTGGGCCGCGGCGGCTCCGACACCAGCGCCGTCGCCATTGCCGCCGCATTGAAGGCCGAGCGTTGCGATATCTACACCGACGTCGACGGCGTCTACACCACCGACCCGCGCGTCACCGCCAAGGCGCGCAAGCTCGAAAAGATCTCTTACGAAGAAATGCTTGAAATGGCGTCGCTCGGCGCGAAGGTGCTGCAGACACGCTCGGTCGAGCTCGCGATGATTCACGGCGTGCGCGTGCAAGTGCTCTCGAGCTTCGAAGACTTGCCCGGAACGCTCGTATGCGATGAGGACGAAATCGTGGAAAAGCAACTGGTCAGCGGCATCGCCTACAGCCGGGACGAGGCGAAGATCACGCTCGTGAAGGTCCCCGACAAGCCCGGCGTCGCCGCGTCGATCTTCGGTCCCCTGTCCGACGGCGGCATCAACGTCGACATGATCGTCCAGAACACCTCCGAGGACGGCAAGTTCACCGACATGACGTTCACCGTCGGGCGGGCCGAATTCGAGCGCGCTATTCACATCATCGAACGTAATATCGCTTCGATCGGCTACCAGAAACTCTTGACCGACAAGAACGTCTCGAAAGTCTCGGTCATCGGCGTCGGCATGCGCGCGCACGCGGGCGTCGCCCAGTCGATGTTCAAGGCGCTGGCCGAGAAGGGCATCAACATTCAGGTTATTTCCACTTCCGAAATTAAGATCAGCGTCTTGATTGCGGCGGAATTCACCGATTTGGCTGTACGCGCGCTTCACACAGCCTATGGTTTGGATAAGTAGTTGGGGCACGGCGCGCCCCGCGGTTGAAGGATGGCACAGACCACAGCCGGCCCACGTCTGCTCTTGAAGCGGATGCGCGAGATCATGGTCGAGCGCATATCGGCCCAGGCGCGCCTGGACAAGCTCGTCGGCCACATCGCCTCCAACATGGTCGCCGAGGTTTGCTCGATCTATTTGGCCAAGCCCGGCAACGTACTCGAACTCTTCGCCACCGAAGGTTTGAACAAGACGGCCGTCCACAAGACGCGCATGAAGCTCGGCGAAGGCATCATCGGCGACGTTGCACAGCACGCGCGGCCCTTGAATCTCTCCGACGCGCCCGCCCACCCGAGTTTTTCCTATAAGCCCGAGACCGGCGAAGACCCGTACCAATCGATGCTGGGCGTGCCGATCCTGCGCGGCGGCCGCACGCTGGGCGTCCTCGCCGTCCAAAACCGCACCCACCGCCACTACGGCGAGGAAGAGGTCGAAGCGCTCCAGACCGTCGCCATGGTCTTGGCCGAGATGGTGGTCTCCGGCGCCCTCGTCGACCTCGGCGAAATCGACGCAGGCCCGAAGCGCGACCGACCCTGGCGCGGTCTGGGGGTCTCGTTCTGCGAAGGTATCGCGATGGGCCGCGCCGTACTGCACGAACCGCGCGTCAAAGTCGAAAAACTCATCGCCGACGATGTGGTGGGCGAGCGCGCGCGCCTCGACAAGGCGATCGACGAATTGCGCGAAGCGATCGACAAGATGCTGTCGGCCGAAGACAGCGTCATCACCGGCGAAACGCGCGAGGTGCTCGAAGCCTATCGCATGTTCGCGCACGATCGCGGCTGGCTGACCAAGCTGCGCGAGGCGGTGCACACGGGTTTGACCGCGGAGGCCGCCGTCGAGCGCGTGCAAAACGACACCCGCGCACGCATGGCCCGTCAGACCGACGTTTTGATCCGCGACCGCCTGCACGATCTGGACGACCTCGCGAACCGCCTGCTGCGCCATTTGACCGGCAAAGCCGACACCTCGGCGCATGAGGCGTTGCCCGCGGACGCGATTCTCTTCGCCCGTTCGATGGGTCCGGCCGAACTGCTCGATTACGACCGCTCGAAACTCCGGGGCCTGATCCTCGAAGAAGGTTCGCCGACCAGTCATGTCGCGATCGTCGCGCGCGCGCTCGATATTCCCCTGATCGGCCGCATCGACGGCGTTCTGGAGCAGGTCGAACCCGGCGACTGGGTGATCGCCGACGGCGAGACCGCGGACATCCACATCCGTCCCGCCCACGACGTGCGCGAGGCCTATCGCCACAAGCTCGCCCTGCGCGCGCAGCGCCAGGCGGCCTTCGCCGCGATGCGCCTGCAGCCCGCCAACACCAAGGACGGCGAGCACATCACGCTGCTGATGAATGCGGGCCTCATCGCCGATCTGCCGCATCTCGAAGAAACCGGTGCCGAGGGGATCGGCCTTTTTCGTACAGAACTTCAATTCATGATCTCGACCGAGATGCCGCGCCTGCGCAATCTCATCGATCTCTATCGTGGCGTGCTCGACGGGGCGGCGGGCAGGCCCGTGGTTTTCCGCACCCTCGATCTCGGCGGCGACAAGGTATTGCCCTATGCGCGCCCGCTGTCGGAAGAAAATCCGGCCATGGGCTGGCGGGCGATTCGCATGACGCTCGATCGCCCCGCATTGCTGCGCTACCAGATTCGCGCGCTGCTGGCGGCTGCGGCAGGCCGCGATCTCGACGTGATGTTCCCGATGGTGGCCGAAGTGGCGGAGTTTCGTTCGGCGCGCACGCTCGTCGACCGGGAGCTCGAACGGCTCGCCCGCGTCGGGGCCGCGCCGCCCCGCAAAGTTCGCGTCGGAACCATGCTCGAAGTGCCGGCGCTCGCGTTCCAGCTTCCGTCACTTTTGAGTTCGGTTGATTTTATCTCGGTCGGTTCCAACGATTTGATGCAATTCTTCTTCGCAAGCGACCGCGGCAACCCGCGCCTGGGCAGCCGCTACGACCTTTTAAGTCCGCCTATGCTTAATTTTTTGAAAGGAATTGTGGACGCGGCGCACGCGCGCGGCGTCCCCGTGACCTTGTGCGGCGAAATGGCCGGCCGCCCGCTCGAGGCCATGGCGCTGATCGGCATGGGCTTCCGTTCGCTCTCGATGGCGCCGGCCTCGATTGGACCCGTGAAGCAGATGATTCTCTCGCTGGATTTCGGCCGTCTGTCGTCCTTCATGGTCGATTTGTACGCCCGGTCCGAGCACTCGCTTCGAGAGCATTTGAAACAATTTGCAATCAATGAGCGCGTGATTGTCTAGCCGGCTTGCGACCACGCGTGAGCGTTTGCTTGCAAGCCTTCGTTTTGCAATATTTAACTGCCAAACGTTTAGAGTATGCGCGTGTTGGCGCTGCCGCAGTTCGATGAGCAATTGTCGAAAGCGTGTGTCAGGTCGCCGTGGGGACACCCAGGGGAAATAGAAGACGCACGATGAGTACCGTGTCTCAATTGCCATCGACGAGCGAGCGCAAGGAACGGCGCCGCTTGCACCTGCGCGACGTCGCCCAAGGTTCTGGAGCACCGGCGGTGGAAGCGCCGCAGTCCGAAGAGCAGGAGTCCGAAACGCCGCTTCCGGAGACAGCGCCGGCGGTGTCCATCGGCACCACCTTGCGCAACGCACGGTTGGAACGCGGCGAAGATCCTTCGACCATCGCCAGCGCGCTCAAGATGCGCCCCGATCAGCTGGAAGCGATCGAAAACAACGACTTTTCGCGCTTGCCTGGACGCACGTATGCGATCGGGTTCGTGCGCGCCTACGCGCGGCATCTGGGTCTCGATGCCGAGACGCTGATTCAAAAATTCAAGGACGGGGGCGCGGACCAGGACCTCGGCAAGCCTGTCCAACTCGTGTTCCCCGAGGCGATCGAGGAACAGCGCCTGCCCAACGGCTCGATCCTGATCGTCGCGCTCGTGATCGCGATGGTGATCTACGGCGTGTCTTATCTGACGATGCCGAACCGCAAAACGCCTGCAGCGACCGCCAAGGCCGACGAGCCCGCCGTCGTGATCGTGCAGCCTGGATCGACGAAATCCGAATCAACCCCATCCGAATCAACGCCGCCCGACTCGATGACGTCCGTCGTGTCCGCGCCCGCGTCGCAGGCGGCGGAATCGAACACGCCGGCCGGGTCGACCGCTGATGCCTCATCGACCTCGAACGTGACGGTAGCGCCGCCTGCAACATTTATCGCGGGCAGCGCAACCTTGCCCACGCCTTCATTGCCCGCGGCGATGGCGCCGGTCGAGACGCCGCGCGACGGCCTCGACGGCGCTTCGTTGCTGCCGTCCGCGACGCTGATTGTGGCTCAGACGACGACGTCCGAAGCGGCGGGCGCGCAAGCGGCGGCGGCGAATGGCACTGCGGCCACCGCTTCGCGCGTTACCTTGAAGGCGCTTCAGCCGACCTACGTCAAAATCAAGGATCCGCGTCAGCCCGGCGCCGCGGGCGTGCTGATCGACCGCGTGCTCAATCCCGGCGAATCATACCAGGCGCCCGACCGCGCCGGTCTTGTTATGCAAACGGGCAATGCCGGCGGCCTTCAAGTTGAGGTAGACGGTCGCAACGTCGGCGTTTTGGGAAAAAGTGGTGAAGTGATCACACGCATTCCCGTCGATCCGTCGTATTTCCTCGAACGCATGGCGGCGTCGCAATAATCGCGTTGCGCGGCGCTTGACCCTGGGCCCCCACGCGAACACCCTCATGAACGACGAGTGATTCGTGCGGCCTGAGGGGTCGCGCGAGTCGCTGGGGCGCTTTCATTTGAGGGGCTCATGACAAACGCAGAATCTGCGGACGCGACTCACGCGCAAAAACCGCGTGCCGGCCGTCCGCGCAGTGTCGAATCACGCCGGGCGATCATCCAATCGGCAATGCATATTCTTCAGAACGACGGCTATGCCGCACTGAACATTGAAGCAATCGCCGCCAAGGCCGGCGTTTCCAAACAGACGATCTACCGCTGGTGGCCGTCGGCCGCCTTCATCGTGCTCGAAGCGCTGACCGCCGACATGCAGGCGCAGGACACGCTCGCCCCGGACACCGGCTCGCTCAAAGGCGACCTCCTCGAACTCGTGCGCCCGACCGTGCGCGCTCTCTCTCAGCGTCGCGGCCCGGTCTTCCAAGCGCTCATCGCCGAAGCCCAAGCCGACGCGCGCTTCGCCGAAGCCTTCCGCACGTCGCTGATGGCGGCCCATCGCGAGACCGTGCGCGCCATCGTCGGCCGCGCCCAGCTGCGCGGCGAAGCCGGCTTCGACGCCGACACGGAACTCGCCGCCGACTTGATTTACGGCCCGATCCTCTATCGCCTCCTCAACGGCCACGCAGCGCTCGACGAGACCTTCGCATACGGCCTCGTCGATGCGACCGTCATCATGCTGAAAACGCAAGAGCAGGCGGCGCGCCGCGCCGCGGAAGCGGCGGAATAGCGCTCAGATCCGATCCGGCGCACAAAACGGCTTCGCGATCATCTCGCGGAGCCGTTTGCGCGTCTGATCGCTTTCACGGTTCGGCGCCCGCGATGAAGCGCGCGGTCAGCTCGGGCTCCTGCATCGGAATGAAGTGAGTCAGATGAGGCAGCGGCACATCGCGCCCGTTGGGGAAGCTGGCCGCAACGTGCTCCCACGTGGGCGACGCGGCGAAATCCGTCATGCCGGTGTCCGGTCCGCGCGGCTTTGCGCGCAGCACCACGACGGGCACGTCGATCGTCGCCGCGAGGTCATAGATATTGCTGCCTGTCGATCCGAGGTAGATGGACGCTTCGATCGCCGGCGGACACGCAAGCTCGAGGCCCGTGCCGTCGGCCTTCGGCACGAGACCATAG
>JBGOVA010000225.1:0-6439 GCA_041477875.1 Micropepsaceae bacterium
CCCGGCCACCCAGCGCGCCGGCTGGGTCACCGGCTCAAGGCCGGTGATGACGATTTTTTTTTGCTACCGCGCCCGAGGCTCGCGCCACATGCCCCACAGCGGCGGCGCGTCCGGGGCGGGGCGGAATTCGCTCGTCACCTCATAGCCGTGACGTTTGTAGAGCGGCACGTTCTTTTCGTTCGACGATTCGAGATAGGACGGCAATCCCTTCTTGTCGATCATGGCGAGCGTCGCATCGAGCAATGCCGAGCCCAGACCCTGTCCCTGGAATCGCGGATCGACGCCGATCGTCATCAAATAGAAATGCGGCTTCGTTTTCGGATGATGCTTGTCGGCCATCTTGCGGAACGCATCGACGCGCCCCAATCCGCCGAGGCTCGTGAACGATGCGATGGTCGGGAACATTTGCAGCTCCTCCCACCACGGCAGTTTCAGGTCCGCGCGTTCGGGCGGTATCCAGAGCGCCGCGGTGCTGTAGTCGTCGGCCGTCCAAAGCTCCTTGCCCGGCAAACCCAACTTGCCGACGAGAAAGCGGAACATCGCGCGCCGGCCTTGATCGCGCTTCGCGTCCTTGCGCCCGATCCACGACATCACCGGATCGGTCGCGAAGGCCGCCGTCAGCACGTCGATCACGCCGTCCGCGTCGGCCGCGGTCGCGCGGCGCGGATTGGCCGCGCGCTTGCGCCGTTCGAAGGCATCGTCGCTCAGCGCCGTTGTCGACATCTAGAACCGCTCCGACAATTTGATCGCAAGCCGGCATCCCGCCTTGATCGTTTCCGACAGCACGCGATAGCCGGGCGCCTGCTCCGCGCCGTGCTCGAGCGCCGTGTCGCGATGCTGGATCTCGTCGGCGCGAAATTTTTCGATCGTCTCCTTGAAGCCCAAATGCTCTACCCCGTCTTTCTCGAGCGCCGCCGCCTGCTTCGCATAATGCTCGTCGATCACTTCCTCGACCGCCGCGGTGCACGCCATCGCCGCCTTCTCGCCCAGAAGCGCCGTCGCGGCGCCCAGCGCATAGCCCGCCACGCTCCACACCGGCGACAGCGCCGTGGGCCTGACGCCGTTCTCGGCGATCAGCTGATCGAACCTGTCGAGGTGTTCTTGCTCTTGGCGCTTCATATGGCGGATCGTCTCGCCCGATGCCGTGTGGCCGAGCACGGCGAGCTGCCCCGCATAGATCTGCACCGCGCCGTGTTCGCCCGCATGATCGACGCGGATCATGCGCGCGAGGTTCCGGTCGGCCGCGTCGTGGCCGGGCAGGCGCGGGGTGGCCTTGATCGTCACGCGCATCAGCGTGCCTCCTTGCGCGCGGTGCCCACGCCCACGACGGCGAGCGCGGCCGCGACGAGCGAAAACAGGAAATTGAATCCGGCCATCGACACGCCGGCCAAGGACCACGCCACCTCGTCGCAGCGCACGATTTCGCCGGGCGACAACCCGCCGAGCAAGCCGCCGTCCGACGGCAGGTCGATCCCGTCGCCCGTGCAATCCGGCGGCCCCGGCCACCATTTGTATTCGATGCCTGCGTGATAACCGGCGAGATAGGCGCCATAGAGCGCGACGATCGCCGCCGCCCCATAGAGCGCGAGCACGATCCAGCGCGGCGCGTTCATCGTGTCCGCGCCGACGATGGCCCCGCCGAGCGCGATGAGAACGAACCACGGGACCCGCTGCTCGAGGCACAACGGACAGGGCTTGAGCCCGCCCACATACTCGAACGCATAAGCCCCCGCGAGCAGCGCGACCCCGAGCAGCGCGATCGCCGCCGCCGGAAACAGCGGATGCAGGGGCAGGCGTTGAACGCGTGAGGCAAGGGTGGCGCCATTCATGCCGGTGAATCTAGCGTCTGCGCGCGCCCCGCGCACCGCCCCTCAATGCGGCAAACCGCGCAAATTTGCGTGCGCCAACCATCGGTTGACGGAAGGCCCGCCGTCCCTAATATGCGCCCCCTTGCGCTTCTCGGCGAAGACTACCGGCTCGCCCTGATCGACGAAGCGACAAGCTGTGCCCCTGTGGCGGAACTGGTAGACGCGGCAGACTCAAAATCTGTTGTTGGTGACAACGTGCTGGTTCGATTCCGGCCAGGGGCACCAATTGTTTCGAGTCTCCATCCGATGCGGCTGCAAGCCGAAGGCGCGCCAGACGCGCTGGGCGCTGGAGACCGACAAGCCGCTGGCCTTCGCCATGCTGCGCGAACGCCAATGCGTGGCATCCGCAGGGGTGCTCTCCAGTGTCCGCACGATGATTGCTTCGATGCGCTCATCCTCGATCGTGCGCGGTGTGCCGGAGCGCGGCTCGTCGTACAGTCCATCCACGCGTTGCTGCATGAAACGCCGACGCCACTTGCCGACCGTCGCTTTGTCCACGCCCAGCCTGGCCGCGCGGCAGAATAGAAGGCCGATAGGCAGGTTTGCTCTCGGCCCAGAAACCCGCCGCGCGTCTGACAAACAGCTGGGAGATCGCAGGAATCTCAGCGCTTGGGCAGGGAAAAATCAAACGAAACATGTTTCAACGCCATTTTTGTTGAGAATTATAAACTGTAGCTTATAATATGACCATATCGGAATAGAACGATGAAGCAGGATTTATATGGCAGCCACACTTTGGGGCAAAATCTACTATCGCGACGACGCCGAGGACATGTTCGCCGGGGAGCTCCGCCAGGAGCCGGGGGGCCGCTGCGTCTTCACCTATGACCCAGCCTACCTAGGTGCCAAGCGCCCTGCCATCGCCTTCACCCTCCCGCTTCGACCGACGCCGTATATCAATGAGCAAGGCTTGCATCCGTTCTTCGACAACTTGGTTGCCGAAGGCTGGCTTAGGAACGCACAAGCGCGCGCGCTGAAGGTCGATCCCGTCAATCGCTTTGCGTTGCTGCTCGCCTTCGGCCACGACTGCGCGGGCGCCGTCACGGTTATCGATCCGGCGCCGCCGCGCGAACTCGCCGTCGATCTCGGCGATCCTACCGCTGTAGCCGCGATCAAGAGCCGGGCGTCCTTATCGGGCATTCAACCCAAGTTGCTTGCGGTCAAAGAAGGCCGCCGCTTCCGGCCGGCTCGGCGGGATGAGACTTCGACCTATATCGCCAAGCTTCCCTCGGGAGCGCTGCGCGACATTGTCGAGAACGAATATCTGACGACCATCGCTTGCCGCGCCCTGCTGCCCGACGACAAGATTGTCGACGTCGAAATTGCGGCGCTCGAAGGCGTGCAGGGTCGTGCGCTCCTCGTTCGCCGGTTCGATCGCTTGCCGAGCGGCGCCAAAATCCATTTCGAGGAATTCAACCAACTGCTCGGGCGGCGTTCCGGCGACGACAAATACGAAGCGTCCTACGAAGACATGGCGAAGTTCATTCTCTCCACGCCCGGCTGCACGCCGGTCGATGCATGGCGTCTCTATCAGCGAGTGTTGGCTTGCTTTCTCACTGCGAACACCGACGCACATCTCAAGAATTTTGCGATGTTTCACACCCGCGATGGGTTGAGGCTTACTCCGGCTTACGACCTTGTCGCGGCCGCGCTCTATCCTGAACATCGCCAGCTGGCGCTCGCCATCGGCAATGCAGCCGACCTTCAGTTAAGCGATCTCAAGCCCAAGCACGTGATCAAGCTTGGCGAAGGCTACAAACTCAGCACTGCCGTGCTTGCCGAAACAGTGCGCGCGTTGGATCTGAAACGCAAAGCCGCTGAAGAGGCGGTTCGCAAGGCTGCGACGAAGATCGGAGCGGCAGCACTTGGAGACAACCTGATTGAATTTATGGAGAAACGATGGAACGGGACTTTCGCCTTAACTGGAAAGCTCTTGTCGAAGAAGCCGTCCGGCGACGACGATCGATGAGCCTGACTCAGAAGCAACTGGCGACGCTTGCCAACGTGAGCACGCCGACGATTTCCCGCTTTGAACAGGCCGATGAGGACATTCAGCTTTCGTCGGCGCTGCCCATTCTTGACGCGCTCGGGTTGACGGACAAGCGCACGCTGGGATTTGTCGACGAAGATTATAGGTACGGCATGGCGGAGGGCGTGAGCTTCTGGGGGCAGGACGGCGAAAAGCGTGTGCTATGCAGGATTTCGCGAGCGGCGCTCGACGATCATTTCTCGGAGCATGATCGCTTGCGCCCGGATGCTGCGTTTAGAAAGCACCGCCGTGAGATCGAGGCATTGGCGCGGCGAAAGTACCTGTTGGGTCAAACTGAGCCTGATGGGTCTATCTTGATTCGCACGGGCGAGATCGTCCCTTGAACGCTTCGCAGAGGCTCAATCTACGGCACCTTCGCACCACGCCGCAACGTGGCGCTGCCTTCGCGAAGTTCGACGGCAAAGCCAGCGCGACTAGGGTCGAACTATTCCGGCCTGCATACGACGATGGCTTGAAATTCCGCGCTATTAGCAATACTTATAAGAGGTGATTTCCGCGCCGCTCGCGGCGCGCTGCAACTTGACATTCGAATCCCATCCGAACGGCAATCACCGCTCGAAACGCGACCCGTCTCGCGTGACGTCACATGTGATGGATGCGTGATGGCAGAAGCCGCGCAATTCCGCCGATGTGATGGCGTGATGGCACGGATTACGTCTGTTTTCAGATTGTGATTCGAGAAATCCGCGCCACAAATTCTAGCAAGGCCCCGCCACCGCACCGATCGCCTTCGGCACCGCGCCTTCCGCCCAATAGATCGAGCCGATCGCCGGCCGCGTGTCGCGCTCGAGCGAAAGACGAAGCGCGCGCCCGTCACGGCGCGCCTCGATCAGGCAGAGATGCAGAGCGCGCGGCGGCAGGTCGGCGGTCGACGTGTCGATATGCGCGGTCTCGATCGACCAGCCCGCAAGCTCGAGTGCGCGCGCATAAGCCGATGTCGTCTCGCGCGTGCCGCGCGCGACCTCGACGTCGGCAAAGCCGGAGGCGTTCATCCCGGGCGCCGCTTCGAAATGCGCCCGCACGGTCACCTCGCCGCCGGCCGGCACCAAAGCCCAATCGGGCCACGGCGCTTTGGGTCCAAGCCACGCCCACTGCGTGACGCCGTCGCGCACGTAACCCACGCGCTCCGCGCTCGTCGCGATGTTGACGAGGCTCCAAAAATGCGGGCTGGCCAGCGCAACCGGAAAGGCGAGGGCGAGAAAGAGCAGAAAACCGCGCAATGGAGGCTCCGTCGCGGACAGCGAGTGTCGGGCAAGCATAAGCCTTCCGCGGCTAACGCCTGGTCACGCCTTTGCCTCGCATTTTAGGAATGCGTGGTCGCAGCGCTACTCCGCCCAGCGCCTGAACGACGCGGCGTCGCGCAGCGGTATTCCGCGCCGCCCTCCGTCCATGTGATGATGAGCGATCCGCCCTCCGCGCAGCGCGTTGCCGGCCGCACGACCGCGCCGCTCCGGCAAGTGTCGCACACCGCGCCGCCGCGCCAGATGCGCATGCCGTGCGCGCCCGAGTCGTTCGCACGCGGCGCCGTTTTGTAGACCGTCCAGTTGACGCCCGACGGGCCCGCGACGCCGACTTTGAAGCCATGGCTCAACGCTTCCGCAGCTGGCCCCGCGACGTCGACGCTAAGCACTTCGTGCACGACGATCGCGCGCGTCCGGGGCGCTGGCCGGAAGCGCCGGTCGTATCCGTCGTCGTAATCGTTGCGATATCCGCCGAAGAGGTCGCTCCGCCACTGGTCGCCGGACCACACCATCGGATCCTCCGATGCACTCACGCTGTACCCGTCGTCGTCGTAATCGTGCGCGTGATAGCGCGGCGCGCGGCGCGTGTTGCATGTCGCGACGCCAAAGCTTGAACCGGAGACCATCGGGTCGTCCGCACTTGTTTGATGCCGGCAGAAAGGCCCATCGTCCGCCGCCGCGCCGAAAGCCGACGCCATCAAGATCCACGCAAGCGCCGGTATGGCCCAAAGGATTCGCAAACTCATCACGCGCTCCATCGCACGCCCGTCTTTCATGACGAGCGGCTTTCGTTGACGAGCGCGGACAGGGGTTGTCCTGGGGAGAAGAAGCCTAGCAATCGCATGCGCGCGCGTCACGCGCGCAAGATGGTTACCGAACGGCGTCAGGAACTCAGTGCGCGGGCGGAGCAACCGGGACGGGCACCGGATAGAGCGAAGAGACCTGCCCCTCCATATTCAGCTGCTTCAGGCTTTTCGCCTTCGCGTGCACGCGCACGCAGCGCCCCATGAAGTTGCGGTGCTCGCACAGGACCCAATCGCGCGCGCCCTTGATCGTGACGCTGGCGACGCGGTCGTTGAAATCGACCGCGGCAAGGCTCGGCACGCCGTGGTCGAACACCATCGTGCGGCCTTTGAAGTTCGGCTGCTCGTAGACGGTGATGACGGTGGGCTGCACGGCCGCCGGCGCGGTCGCGGCTGCGGGCATCGCCGGCGCGGCCGCCGCGAGCGAAAGCGCGGCGGCTGAGGCCGCGACAAAGGCGGCGATGGTCGATGTCTGGC